>CAUGNQ010000001.1 GCA_959600835.1 uncultured Collinsella sp.
GCGGCAATATCGGCTCCAGATGTTACAGATCGAGACGTTTCCGAATGGCGCCGGCTCTTTGTCTCAATCTGTAACAGCTAGGCCCATTTTTGCCGAGTTACTGTTACAGATCGAGACAAACCGCCGCAGACGCCCATCACAGCACAGACCACCACGAAGGTGCATGTATCCCCTTCGTGGTTGTTTTGCTGTTTGCCCAGATAAAACCTGCCAAAATAAACCTGTCCCTTTTTGGCAGGTTTGCTAGAGGAGGTTGGGATGGACAAGGCTAAATTGCGGCGAGCGGTGATTGCCCGGCGCGATGCGATTGAGTTGGATGTGCGGGCGGCGAAGTCCGCCGTTATCTGTGCGCGGCTTGTTGAGCGACTGGGTCGCTCGGATCCCGCGGCACCGCACACCGTTGCCGTCTATGCCGCGATGGGTTCCGAAGTCAATCCTGCCGCGTTTGCCGCGGCGGCCGCCAAACGCGACTGGCGCGTGGCCTATCCGTGCATGCTCTCGGCAGCCGAAGCCACAGCTCGTGGCCAGCGCATGTGCATGCGGGCAGTTGCTGTCGACGATGCGTCCGCGGCTCCGTTTATCGCCCACCCCACGCGGGCCTTCACGGCCATGGACATCGACAGCGACCTCTTCCCTATCGTGCCTGCCGATGTTCTCGACATGATTATCGTGCCGCTCGTGGCCTTCGACCAAACCGGCGCGCGCCTGGGCTACGGCGGCGGTTGCTACGACCGCTACCTACCCACGCTTTCGGCCACATGTCAGATCATCGGCATCGCCTTTGACGAACAGCGCGTCAACCACGTTCCTACCAACGCCCACGACCTGCCGCTGCCCCACATCATCAGCGCCTGATCGCCGCTGTTTCGCACCCGCAAGATGAGCGTGGAAAATCTCCCACTTTGGGCCCCCTTACGAGCCAAAAATGGGAGATTATCCACGCTCATTCAACAAGCGTCCAGATTTCCACGCTCGTCCGCCTGATTTTCCACGCTCGTGCAGCCAAACGCCTTGCAACTGCCTCAGCACGCACGCGGCACGCCGGCGACCTTGAGCTTGCGATCGAGCTTTGTCGGATCCCTTAGATCATCCCAGCACAAGCGCACGATCTTGCAGTTATCAAGCAGCGAAAGCCTCGACTCGCGCTGACGCTCATCGAACTGCGCCTTTGCGAGCTTGCCCTCCTCCGCCGCTTTCTCGCTTTTAACGAATCCGTCGAACTCACCGATAATCAGCTGGTCGCCCACGCGCCACAAGTAGTCGACGCGATACGGCCGTCCCGGCTCAACCGGGTCGAACAGCTCAACTTGCAGCTCCGGCGTCTGCCAGCCGCGCTCGATCATCAGGGCACGTGCCTTGGACTCGCCACCGCTTTCCGACAGGCCATCGGCACACCGCGCAACCCTGCGCGCCATCACAACACCGCGACGATTCAGGCCAAGCTTATCGACCGTCTCAACGAGATACTCCTTCGACAAAAGCTGCTCATGGAGTGCCGAATCCGCGATGATCAGTCCCTCGACAAACGATGCATCGACCAAGCAATCCGTAATCGTTTGATCGATATCGGTTACGGCGACATCCATATGGGTGGCCCGCGTTTGACGAGCATAGCGATGACGAATGACCTGAGAGCCCGGCGGCGTCGATTGGGCCGGCATCGCGGCGATATGGATGTGCGTCAAATTGGCATGCGAAACCGAAAGGCCATAGATAACAGCCGCCGTATAGGAGCAAAATGTCCAGTCGGGGTGCTTTTGCGCAAGCGCCCGCACCCGATGCAGATAACGCTGCCGAAACTTGAGCTCGGACCAGTATTCCGGACGCGCATACAGCCCCGGCATGACTGCTTCAAGACTTCCCGCCGCCACCCGCCGCTCAATCTGCTTTGCCTCCGCCGCCGTGCGTGCGTACACGCAGCTCATCTGCTGTTCACATGCTTCAATGTAACTTGTAAGCCTTTGATTCGCCGTCATGTTTCCCATGTCGCCTCCCAACTCTTGGAACGGCGCAAACGTACCAGACGTTTTCATGCAAAGTCTGACCAAATGCCGACCAAGCGCTGACCAAATGCTTGACGGTTTTGAACGTTTTAGGTTAATGGCTTATATCTGCAGGTAGAAGCCTTGCCAAGAGTTCCCTGTCTCCACATTTAGATGTCTTGGTCCATCGGATTATCAGAAAGAAAAACACGTCGAGGTTCAAGACTACGCCAAATGCGACTTTGCCCCTGCACGCACCGTCTCTTAGCCGAGCCATCGGCATCTACATGCCCAAAAAATGAGCGTGGATAATCTCCCGTTTTGAGCCTAGTTTTGAGCCAAAAGTGGGAGATTATCCACGCTCGATTTGTAAACGTCCGAAAATCCACGCTCGTGTGTCCGAAAACCCACGTTCGTCACGCCGCGAGCACAGAAACGGCCGCAGCAGCAACCACAGCTACAGCCGTAGCCTAGTGCTCCTCACCGGCGCGAGCTAGGTCGTAGGGCGTGGTCTGGTAGACGTAGTAGTTGAGCCAGTTGGTGTAGAACAGCTGAGCTTGGCTGCGCCAGACGTTGCGCGGCTCGGCGGAGGGGTCGTCGCCCGGGAAGTAATGCGCCGGCACCTCCGGGTTGAGCCCGCGCTTCACATCGCGCTCGTACTCCAGGCGCAGCGTATCGGTGTCGTACTCGGGATGGCCAAAGACAAAGAAGCGACGGCTGTCGGTCGACTTGACGATGTACAGGCCCACCTCGTCGGACACGGCCACGACCTCAAGCTGCGGCTCGGCCTCTACGTCCTCGCGGCGCACATCGGTGTTGCGCGAATGCACGGCATAGAAACGGTCGTCAAAGCCGCGGACCAGCGGGCTTTGCGGCTTCACCAGATAATGCTCGAACACGCCACTCGCCTTTGCCGGCAGGTCGTACTTCTGGATGCCGTAATGATGGTAGAGCCCCGCCTGCGCGCCCCAACAAATGTGCAGCGTAGAGTGCACGTGCGTGGTGGACCAATCCATGATCTGGCAGAGCTCGGGCCAGTAGTCGACCTCTTCGAACGGCATCTGCTCCACCGGCGCGCCCGTGATGATCAGGCCGTCGTAGTGGATGTCGCGGATGTCGTCGAACGTGCGGTAGAACGTCTCCAGGTGGCCGGCGCTCACGTGCGTGGCCTCGTGCGTTTTGGTACGCAGCAGATCCACCTCCACCTGCAGCGGCGTGTTGGAGAGTTTGCGCATGATCTGCGTCTCGGTGGCAATCTTGGTGGGCATGAGGTTGAGGATGAGCACGCGCAGCGGACGAATGTCCTGGTGCAGCGCGCGGTACTCGGTCATGACAAAGATGTTCTCGCTCTCGAGCTGCGCGGCGGCAGGGAGGGCGTCGGGGATGCGAATGGGCATGGATGCTCCTTACGAGTCAGTTGCAACTATGGTACAACGACCGGCTCCATCCGCGCGAGCACATCGCCCAGCGATGCCGTCAGCAGCCCAAATCACTCCAAAAGTAGAGATTAAGGCATGTCCCAAAAATCTACGGCGCTTTAGCCTAGCAAAGTAGTAGCAGGACGCTACAATGGTTCGACGCGAAAAACTCGGCCGGAAGGATACATATATGTACCAGACGCGTAAGATCGGTGTGGTCGGCCAGGGCCACGTAGGAGCACATGTCGCCAACAGCCTGCTCATGCAGGGCATTGCCGATGAGCTGCACCTGTGCGATATCAACGAGGCCAAGGTGACGTCCGAGGTCCAGGACCTGCGCGACTCCCTTTCGTTTGTCCCGTACAACACCAAGATCGTCAACTGCTACGACCACTACGAGGAGCTTGCCTGCTGCGACGTCATCGTCAACGCTGCCGGCAAGGTCGCGCTGGCCGCCGGCAACCGCGACGGCGAGCTGTTCTTTACCACCGACGCCGCCCGCACCTTTGCCAAGCGCATCGTCGACGCCGGCTTTGACGGCATCTTCGTGAGCATCTCCAACCCCTGCGACGTCGTGTGCACCGAGCTGTGGCACCTGACCGGCTACGATCCCAAGAAGATCATCGGCTCGGGCTGCGGTCTGGACTCCGCCCGCTTGCGCACCGAGATCTCCAAGAAGGTCGGCGTGAGCCCCAAGTCCATCGACGCCTACATGATCGGCGAGCACGGCTTTAGCCAGCTTGCTGCCTTTAAGGCCGCAACCATCGCTGGCAAAAACCTCAACGAGCTTCAGGCCGAGAACCCCGACAAGTACGCCTTCGACCACATGGAGGTCGAGGAGCTTGCACGCAAGGGCGGCTATGTGACCTACCAGGGCAAGCAGTGCACCGAGTACGCCGTTGCCAACTCCGCCGCGCGCGTCTGCGCCGCCGTGCTGCACAACGAGCACGCCGTGCTTTCGGCCTCTACGCTTATGACCGGCCAGTATGGCGAGGAGGGTATCTTTACCTCCCTGCCGTGCGTGATCGGTGCCGAGGGCGTCGAGGAGGTCTACACACTCGACCTTTCCGAGCACGAGCTCGAGGGCTTCCACAAGAGCTGCCGGCACATCCGCGACAACATCGCTCAGCTCGACTGGTGGGACGCCGAGGCGTACGACGCAAAGTAGGCCGCCGCTTGACGCGACACCTCGCCCATACGGACGCCATGTAAAGCGGGCCGCGCCGGAAACCCATCGGCGCGGCCCGCTTTTTGGCTCACACGACACGCTTACAAATTTAGGTCTAATACTTTTCCGCGAAGTGAACGAGCAAAAATGAGCCCCCGAAGCATCGACACTTTATGGGAACCATTTCCTGCGGTTTCATTAAGATTTTCCTGCGGTTTTGGCGCCAAAAAATGTCGATGCTTCGGGGGTCCAAAATAGGTCGTTCACTTCGCGGAAAAGTATTAGACTTCGTTTTCGCGCAGACACGAATCCGGCCGCCACAACGCAAAAAGGGGCCCGCGCGCAGCGCAGACCCCGTCAAAAAAGATAATTCCCGGTACCTAGTACTGCTCGATGCCCATGTAGCGACGAATCTCGGGGCTGTGGTCGAACACCTTGCCGCGGGCGGCGCGCAGCTCGCAGCTCATCGCGTAGAAGAAGATCGGCTCCAAGAACGAACGCACGCTGGCGGGCACGTCGCCCAGGCCGTACTCGAGCGCATCGAGTACCATGACCGTATCGGTGTGCGTGTTGAGGAACGCAAGTGCGCGCTCCTCCATGGGGCGGCACTCACCCGATCCGAGCTGCACAAAGTAGAACACGCCGGGCTCGGTGGCCTCGAAGGGACCGTGGAAGTACTCGCCGGAATGGATGTAGCAGCAGTGCTGCCACTGCATCTCCATGAGCGAACAGATGGCCATAGCGTAGGTCTGGCTAAAGTTGGGGCCGGATCCCAGGATATAGAAGAACTTGTGCTGCTGGCAGAGCTCGGCAAAGTGATCGCCCAGCTCGGCGTTGACCTTCTCGCGGGCGGCGGGCAGCAGCGCGTCCATCTGCTTAAGGCCGGCGTAGATGTCGGCGAGCGCCTCGTAGCCCTCCTGCTGGTCGAGCAGCTCGGCAGCCATTAGCACGCCAATGCCCTGCGGGACCTCGGCCTGCGACTCGCCCTTGCCCCACGGATAGACCCAGGTGGTCCACTTGCCGTTGTCGATCTTTGAGCCCTCGCAGTCGGTGAGGGCAACGACCTCGGCGCCGGCTGCCAGCGCCATCTCGCAACCGTCGACGACCTCCTGCGTATTGCCGCTGTGGCTGCAGGCGATGACGAGTGACTTCTCGCCAAGACTCTTGGGGGCCATCAGGCAAAACTCGCGCGCCGTGTAAACCGTCGAGGTAAACGTGGTCGCCTCGCGCTTGAGCAGCTCGTTGGCCGGCATCAGGTCGATCATCGAACCGCCGCAGGCGATCCAAAAGACATTCTCGACCTTGCCCTTGCGCTCGATAATTTCCTGAATCAGATCATGTGCGTTCATGCTGATGCTCCTCCTTGTGTGGTGGCTTTTGGTGACGGCTGCTCGTACCTGCGGTCGTTCTATGTTGTCCTATTTATAGCACGCAAGCTGTCGTGGGTGAAGTCATTTCGCCAAACTTGTTCTATGTTGTTCTATCTGTGGACGTTAGATGTCAAACACGTAGCGCGAGCCAACGATCTTTTGACGACCGAGCAGTAGGGGCCGCTCGTCCGCATCGGTAAAGTACGCCTCCATATAAAAGAGCGGCTCGCCGACCGGCACCTCCAGCAGCGGGGCCGCCTGAGCATCGGCAAGCGCAATCTCCACGGTGCAGGGATCGGACTTGAGCGGCGCGCGGCCCGAATGCTCTGCAACGAGCGCAAAGATCGAGTTATCGGCGAGGTCTTTATCGGCAAGCGTCTGCAGGTAGGGATGGTCGGCGAGCACAAAGGCGTTGTTCTCGAGCATGACGGGCACGCCGTCGGCCGTGCGCACGCGCTCGACCACGATAAGCTCACAGCCGGGTTCCACCCCAAAAAACGCCGCATCCTCGTGCGTCGCTGCGACCACCGTGCGCGACACCAGACGCGCACCCGGCACCATGTCGTTGGCAGCACAACCCTCGGTAAAGCTCTGGACGTCACCCTTCTGGCGAATCTTGCGCTTGAGCTTGGGAGCGCGCACAAAGGTACCCCTCCCCTGCTGGCGGCTGAGATACCCCGCACGCGACAGCTCCTCGATGGCGCGGCGCACGGTGATGCGTCCCACGCCGTAGGACTTCGCGAGCTCCATCTCGGAAGGAATACGCGAGCCGGCCGCGTACACGCCGCGCGCGATCTCGCCCTTTAGGTCGTCCATAACCTGCTGGTACAGCGGCACGGCGGACACCTCGGCGCGCTCGGAACGTTCGGTCTTGCTATCGGCTGCCATCATTACGCTCCATCCCGCGCATGCTCGGACTCAAATTCTTCAATCGCCGCCATAAACTGCTCGCCAAAGGCGTCGGCCTTTTTCTCGCCAATGCCGTTGACCCGGATCAGCTCCTCGCGCGTTTGAGGGCGCAGGCGGCACAGGCCGCGCAGAGCCTTGTCGGAAAAGACCATATACGGCGCCATCTCCAGCTCGGTCGAGATCTCCTTGCGCAAGGCACGCAGGCGCTCGAACAGCTCGGCATCGTCGCCCACGCGCGGGCGCTGATCCAGCTCAGCCTCCTCGCGCAGCAGATCCACCGCGCGGCGGGCGCGGGCCGAGGCCTTGCGCTTGGACGCGCGACGCTTAACGGTAAAGGCGAACGCCTCATCCTCGACCTCGCCGGCACGCGGGCCCAGCCCAACGACCGGGTACTGCCCCTGCGAGGTGGCCAAATAACCGCGGCCGCACAGCTGACCGATGATGTCCTTGATGCGCCCGACCGATTCGCTCGACAGCTCACCGTAGCCGCGGTCCTCGTCCAGATGCATCTGGCGAATGCGCTCGGTGTTGCCGCCGTGGAGCACGTCGGCGATGAGCGACTTGCCAAAGCGCATGGGGCGCGTGGCCACATAGCGCACGGTGGCGCGGGCCATATCGGTGACGTCCTCGACCTCGAACTGCGTAAGGCAGTTGCTGCAGTTGCCGCAGCCCTCGGCCTCGTCCGTGGCGGTGCTGCCCGCACCAGCCGCTGCCGCATGCTCGGCCGCGGCCTCGTCGCCAAAGTAGCGCAGCATGTATTCGCGCAGGCAGCCGGTGGTATTGCAGTAGCCCTCCATCTGGCTGAGCAGACGATATCGATTCTGGAGCGCCCACGCGCGCTGCTCGTCGTCGAGCGCCTCGTCGGCCGCATCGCCGCGGTCGATCAAAAAACGACGCATGCGAAAATCGTTGCCGTTCCACAGCAGGTGGCAGCTGGCCGGGTCGCCATCGCGACCGGCGCGGCCCGCCTCCTGGTAGTAGGCCTCGATGCTCTCGGGCACGTTGTTGTGAATCACGTAGCGCACGTTGGGCTTGTCGATGCCCATGCCAAAGGCGTTAGTGGCAACCATCACCTGAATATCGTCATCGATAAAGGCACGCTGGCTTTGGCGGCGGGCGTCGTTACCCATGCCGGCATGGTAACGACCAACGCGAATGCCGCTGGGGCCCAGCGCTTCGGCAAGCTCGCCTGCCAGCGCATCGACCGTCTTGCGGGTCGAGCAATACACGATGCCGCTCTCGCCCGAATGCGCGATCACATAATCGCGCACCCACGCGGCCTTGGCCTTGTCGCCCATCTCCTCGCAACCAAAGTAGAGGTTCTTGCGATCGAAGCCCGTCACTACCGTCGCGGGGTTTTGCAGGCCGAGCATCTGATGAATGTCCGCACGCACGCGCTCGGTTGCCGTAGCGGTAAAGGCCGCCACGATGGGGCGCTGCGGCAGGGAATCGATAAACTCGCGAATCTGCAGGTAGGCGGGGCGGAAATCCTGTCCCCATTGGCTCACGCAGTGGGCCTCGTCAATGGCCACGAGCGGCACGCCAATGCCGCCGTCCGCTGCGGCCTCCTGCGCAAAGGCCAAAAAGCGCGGCTCGAGCAGGCGCTCGGGCGCCACGTACATAAGTTGGTAGCGGCCCTCGCGCGCCCGCTTGAGCACGGTGTTTTGCTGGGCCGGAGTAAGGCTGGAGTTGAGATAGCTGGGCCGCGCACCCGCCGCGAGCAACGCACGGGTCTGGTCCTCCATAAGCGACAGCAGCGGGCTCACCACAAAGGTGATACCGGGCAGCATGAGCGCGGGCACCTGGTAGCAAATGGACTTGCCGGCGCCCGTGGGCATAACGCCCAGCGCGTCGCAGCCGGCAAGGATCGCATCGACCATACGGTCCTGCCCCGGGCGAAACGAGGTGTAGCCAAAATAGGCGCCGAGCGTGTCGAGCGCCGTCTGCTGCATGCTATCGGTCATGGTTTCCTAACGTCCAAGTCATCTGCCGCCGATTATACGCCGCCACGCGGACCGGTGCCGCACGGCTGCCGGCCACGGGCGGCGCAATCCGAAAGGAACGAGCGTGGATTTTTGGACACTTTCCGGATGAGCGTGGATAATCTCCCACTTTGAGGCCGTAACCGAGCCAAAAACGGGAGATTTTCCACGCTCATTCTGCAGATTGCCGCTCTGGCGGGCTTGCGGCGTCGACCGGTCCGTCGTTCGTCAGAACGGCGGAACCAGCCCTACATGACCATAACGTAGCGCGATCCCACGTAGTACTGCTTACCCATCAGGACCGGCTCGCCATTGGGGCCGATAAAGCCGGCACGCAGATTGAGCAGTGGATCGTGCGGAGCAATGCCCAACTCGGCCGCCTGCTCGGCGTTAGCGCGAACGGCCTCGACCGTACGGTAGCCAACCGAGACAATCGGCGTTCCGCCAACACGCTCGACCTCGGCAAAAATCGACTTGTCCTCAAGATCGGCCGTCAACAGCTCACGATATGCGTCAAAGGGCACAAAGATGTTCTCCTCAAAGATGGGCTCGCCGTCGGCCGTACGCACGCGCTTGATATGCAGCAGCAGCGCATCCTTCTGCAGGCCAAAGAACTCCATCTCGTTTTGACGCGCCGGAACAATCTGGCGATCGACCACATGCGCACCGGCCTTCATGCCATTGTCGGCACACAGTGCAGTAAACGTCTGCAGCGTCGAGGCGTGAAACTGACGGTTGATGTGCGGCGTGGAGACGAAGGTGCCACGGCCCTGCTGCTTAACCAGGTAGCCATCGGAGCACAGCTCCTCGACGGCTCGGCGCACTGTAATGCGGCTCACCTCGTACTGCTCGGCAAGCTCGAGCTCGGACGGAATACGCTCCTTGGGTGCATAAACCCCTTTCTCGATTGCATCCTTGATCTCGTCATAAATCTGCTGGTAAAGCGGTGCATTTTTGGGTGCGGGCATATCTGATCACTCTTATCAAAATAGCGAAATAACTAATACGTATATAACGTCTTTTTATATGTTATCTCAGTTTGATAAAACGATACACCACATACAGCAAATCCTTACTTGCCGTCGTCCTGCTGCAGACTGTCCTGCTCGCTGAGGCGCGCCTGCCTGCTGGCCATGCGCGCGGGCTTGTCGGGATCGGGTACGGCCGTGGGCATGGGCTCGTCGACATGACCGCCCCACCAGCCGCCCACGAAGTTGAGCGTGTGGAACACATTGATCACGGCGCCGGGATCAATATCGCACACCAGCTTGATAATGTCCTGGCTCTCGTAGGTCGAAACAACGGCGTGCAGCAGATACATCTTTTCGCGGCTGTATCCGCCAATGACCTCGGCGCAGCTAATGCCATGCTGAAAATGGTCAACATAGGCTGTCATGACCTCGTCTGCCTTGCGTGTCGTGATCTGCAGCGTCACACGGTCGTAGCGTCGGTAGAAACTGTCGATGGTCTTGGTCGAAATAAACTGGAACACGATGGAGTACGCCGCCTTGTCCCAGCCAAACATAAAGCCAAAGATTGCCAGGATAAAGCAGTTGAAACCAAAGATGACGCCCCAGATGGTCTTGCCCGTGTGGTTGGAAACCCACAGCGCGATAAAGTCGGTGCCGCCGGTGGATGCGCCAGACTTTAGCGCGATGGCAGCGCCCAGACCCGAGACCACGCCGCCAAAAATGATGAGCATGATCTTGTCGCCCAAAAACGGCGCGAAGTGAAAGACGTTGAGGAACAGCGACGAGAGCACGACCTGCATCATCGAGAAGATGACGAAGCGCTTGCTAATGCCGCTCCAGCATAGGAGCGCCACGGGAATGTTGAGCGCAAGCATACCGAGCGAGATGTCGATGTGAACGCCACCGAGCGAGGTAACGCGATCGAGCAGGACCGCGACGCCGGTAAGGCCGCTCGGAAGCAAGTCGGCGGGCCGAATGAACGCCTGGATCAGAAATGTCTGGAGAACGGCAGAAATGGTGACCGCCACAGCGGTAATAGCGCGGCGGACGATGGTAAGGCGGCCGAGCACGAGCACGCGGTCCGTGAGCTGATCGATGGCGTTCGCCACGTAGGCTCCCTTCGAAGGCAGATGTAGTTGTGGGGCATGTCGGCGATTGTAGCATGGAGCGACAGAGGGCGCCTCAATTCACCCTCTCTCGACAACCGTCAGAAGGACCGTGAGGCCGCTTAAAAGAAAAACGCCGTGAAGAGAGCGATCCCTTCACGGCGAATTCGGCGTTTGCCCAGATAAAACCTGCCAAAATAAACCTGTCCCTAAATGGCAGGTAGGATGTCGGTCAGGTTGTCGATGACGACGTCAGCGGCGGACTGATCCAGGTTGACGCCCTCGTGCGGACGCAGTGCCAGGACACGGGCGCCGGAACGCTTGCCGGCCTCGATGCCTAAAGGCGAGTCCTCAATAACCAGACATTCGGCAGGCTCCACCCCCAGCGCCTCCATGGCGCGCAGGTAGATCTCGGGGTCGGGCTTAAACGCACTGCACTCGTGACCGCTGATGGTGTAGTCCAGCACGTCGGCGATGCCGGCAATCTCCACCAGCTCGTCGATCAACTCGCGATAGGACGAGCTCGCGATGGCACACTTCACGCCGCGCTCGTGCAGCTCACGCATCACCGGCTCCGTCTGCTCGTTGAGCAGCTCGGCATACGGAACGGGATGGTCCGGGCTGTAGACCTGCTTGTACTCCACGCGCAGGCGCTCGCGCAGCTCAATATCGTCGGGCACCAGCGCCTCCCAAATGGCAGGCTCGTTAGACCCCGAAAGATCGGGGATCTCGTCAAAATGGAACCCCTTCTCTTCCATAAACGCCACGCGACGGCGGTTGTAGAACCACTCGGTATCGACCAGCACGCCGTCCATGTCAAACAGCACTGCCTTAATCATACGCATCTCCTCCCACCTGCCAAAAAGGGACAGGTTTATTTTGGTAGGTTTTATCTGGTGTTTTGCGACGCGACAGACACGCCCTCCCCAAAGCAAAAAAGGGGACGGGGCAAAACCCCATCCCCTCTCAATCAACCCGTAAGGTCTACTTACTTGTGATTAGTAGGAAAGCTTCCACATGTAGCGACGCATGGTCAGCGGGTGCTGACGGGCCTCGGCGATCTGGTTGCCGTACTCGCGCATAACGGCGAGGTGCAGCAGCGGGTTGAAGTAGGTGACGACGCTTGCCGGCACGGCGTCGGCCAGACCGTAGTCCTTGGAGTCGATCAGAGCGACCTTGGCGCCCATGCGCTTAAGGAAGGTGAGGGCGCGGGCGTCCATCGGACGGGTGGCACCATCGGACATGAAGAAGACGTAGGGCTTACCCTCGGTGGAAACCTCGAACGGGCCGTGGAAGTACTCGCCGGTGTTGTAGGCGGCGGCGTCGATCCACTGCATCTCGGTGAACAGGAAGGCGGCGTGAGAATAAGCCATCTTCTCGGAGGCACCAGAGGCCATGAAGTAGATCATCTTGTCGTCCTTGAAGTCCTGGGCGAACTGCTTGGCGAGGCCCTTGGCGGACTGAGCGGCGTTCTCGCAGAGCTCGAAAACGTTGGTGAGGCCGGTGATCATGTCCTCGTAGTGGTCATAGCCCTCGGTCTGCTGAAGGATCTCGAGAGCAAGAGCGATGGCATAGCCGGGCTTCTCGCACTTGGCAGCGTAGTTGGCGTGGAAGCCGTGGACGATGACGTGGTCGGCGTCGACGGTCAGAGCGGAGCCGGCCTTGTTGGTGAGGGAGACGACCGGGCAGTTGTGCTTCTTGGCGGTCTTGTTGGCCTCGACGGTCTCGGGCGTGGAGCCACCGAGGGAGCAGGTGATCACGAAGGTGTGCTCGTTGACCCAGGAAGGCGTGTCGTAGTTGAACTCGTTAGCGGTGAAGATCTGAACGTTCAGCTTGTCCGTGTTGTTGGCCAGGAAGTACTTGGCAGGGTAAAGGTCGGACATGGAAGCACCGCAGCCGACGAAGGCGACGCTGTGGATCTCGTGGTTGGACAGGACGTCAGCGACGATCTGCTTAGGGAGGTTAAGGTCGATCTCGTACATCTGACACATTCCTTTCGATTTTTTGCGGCGCCACATTGCCGGGCGCTCGCAGGGTTACCGTGGTTTGGACCGAGTCGCCGGCCCGTTGAGGATGTGTCAAAGGAACTGTCCCTTTGACACATCTAGGGATGGAAGCCTGCCTGGGGTATGGGATGCCAGGCAGGCCCCCGGGGGAAGCATTGGGTCGCGACTAGGCCAGGATGCCGGCCGCGGAGAGGGCGATACCGCCCACAATGGCGATCACGAGAAGCCAACCGGTGTTGACGTTCTTCTTGATGAGCCAGTACATAAGGCCGGTGAGGCCGAGGGAGATCATCTGGGGCATCATGCCGTCCAGGATGTCCTGGATAACGACGGTACCCTCAGCGAACTGCAGCGGGGTGGTGGCGCCGATCAGCGTGGCGATCATGCCGCCCACGGACATAAGACCCACGATACCGCAGACATACATGAGCTTCTCCATGAGGTCGCCGCCCTGGAGCTTGCTCAGGTACTCGTGGCCACCCTGGTAGCCGATCTTGGCTGCGAACCAAGTGATCAGCACGGAGGGCACGATGGAGATGAGCATGGCCAGGATCGGGCCCATGATGGAGCCCTGCTGAGCCAGCTGAACACCCAGGCCAAAGGCGATAACGCGGATGGTGCCCTGGAAGAAGGAGTCACCGATGCCGGAAAGCGGACCCATAAGGGAGGTCTTGACCGCGTTGATCGAATCGGGGTCGAAGTTCTCGGGATCCTTGGCGTACTCTTCCTCCATGGAGGCGGCGAGGCCTAGGATGAAAGCGCTCGTCTGCGGGGTGCAGTTGTAGAACGCCATGTGACGGTGGTAAGCCTCTTTCTTAGCAGCGAGCTGCTTGGGGTCGGACTCATCCGGATAGAGGCGATCGAGCGTGGGAACCATGCCGTAGAGGAAGCCCATGTTCATCTGACGCTCGTAGTTCCAAGAGGCCTGGATGGCCCAGGAGCGCCAGAAGAACTGGCTGACCTTCTTGTTCAGGGACACGTCCTTGGTTGCGGTTGCCATAGTGTGTTCCTCCTTAGTCTTCGTCGTCTTCGAGCGGATCGTAGTCGGAATCGACACCGGCGGCTGCATGGGAACCGTTGAACTTGAAGCCCATGAAGACGACAGCCAGGCACACACCGATCAGAGCGACCGCGATGACGGACAGGTTGAGGTAAGCGGCGAGCAGGAAACCGATGAACAGGAACGGAGTCATACCCTTCTTGATCATCATGGTGAGCAGCAGGGCCAAGCCGTAGGCGGTCATGATCTTGGTCGAAACGTTAAGACCAGTGGACAGCCACTCGGGAACCATGTTGACGATGGCCTGAACCAGGTCGGTGCCGACAAAGACGGCGAGGAAGATCGGCAGGAAGTACATGACGGCGTACAGACCGGAGCCGGCGCAGATGTGCATGCGGTAGGCGGTCTTGAACTTTCCGTTATCGATCGCGCTATCTGCCACATGGGTGAGGGCGGCGATGATGGAACGGAACACGATGCCGAGGAGCTGACCCAGGACGGCGACCGGGATGGCGATCGTCATGGCGGTCTCGGCGGAAGCATCGGTCAGGCACGCAAAGGCAGCGGCCACGATGCCGCCCAGGACCATATCGGGCGGAACGGCGGCGCCGACCTGCACCAGGCCCATGGACACGAGCTCGACGGCGGCACCGACGGCAAGGCCGGTGGGCACATCGCCCAGCAGCAGACCGACGAGCGTAGCGCCAACGAGGGGCTGCTCGAAGTTAAGACGACCGAGCAGGCGGGAGTCCCACATGCAGAACACGCCGACGAGGCCGACGAGCACCGCACTGATGAACGTATTCATACCCTTCTCCTTTCAGTCAGGCAAAAGCCTGGTTGATTACAGCTTGGCGTCGATGTCGACGCTCTGATACGTAGGGGTCTGCTGGACATAGAGCTTAATGCCCATGTCGAGCAGTTGGTTGACGTCGGCCTTCTGGGTGGCGTCGAGGAAGACGGAGCTGTCCTTGCCGCCGATCTGATCGGCACCGTCGTGGTTGGCGGTGGCGCCCAGGTTGATGGCGTCGAGCTTGTAGCCCTGGCAGAACTGCAGCATCTCGGCCGTGTTGCCAAAGACGAACATGACGCGCTCGCCAAGGGTGTTGAGCTTGTCCATCTTGGCGAGGGCACGCTCGACGGTGAAGACGTTCAGGCGCACGCCCTGGGGCTTGGCCAGCTTAAGAGCGCCCTTCTTGATGTCATCGTTGGCGGCAGCGTTGTCGACGACGATGATGCGCTCGGCCTGGACCTTGGTGGTCCAGGTAAAGACGACCTGGCCGTGCAGCAGACGGTAGTCAAGACGTGCGAGGACGATCTTGGCGGGACCGGAGCTGTGACGGGACGCCTTGGCCTTCTTGGCGGGAGCCGCGGCGACCTCGACCGGTGCGTTGGGGTTGGTCAGACCGGTGCGGGCCTCGTTGATGAGGGCCGCGAGCTCGGTGCCCTTGACGGGGGCGGGGCTCATAGCAAGCGTGAGCGCCAGCGGGATGTTGAAACCGCTGACAACCGTGAACTTCGTGCCGTTCTTGGAAAGCTCGACCATGTTGTTGTTGACCGAGCTACCGAGCATATCGGTTAGCACATACACGGTGTCGTCCGCGTTGAACGTGGCGATCATAGCCTCAACCTTATTGGTGATGGGCTCCTTGTCGTCACGAGCAAGCGACACGACGTGGACGTTCGACACGTCGCCGAGAACCATCTCGAGCGTGTCTTTGGCGCCTGCGGCCAGGCCGCCATGAGATGCGAGAATGATCTGATTCATCTTGCCTCCTCCTTTTCGTTATGGTCATTATAACGTCTTATACGTTGCGGATATTGATAATTAGTATTTAAACCGTTCGCGGGTGAAAAACGACCGTTGGCGGGTTTAACGCAATCGAAACGATGGTCTTGGGTAGGCCGGCGCTGGCTGGATAACCCCAGGTCGGACGCCGCGCGCAACCCCCTATCGCACGAAGTACCAGGGGCTTTCCTGCACGGTGGGCTCCAGCGCAATGCCCGTGCGCTCGCGGAACAGATCCATGTCCTGCGATTTCTCCGTCCACCACGCGTTGGGCTTAAAGGTCATGCTCTCAACGACATGACCGACAAACACACTGTTGCGCAGCTTGGAAAAGTCGGTGTTCATAATCACGATGGACGCGAGCACCAAAACGATGCCCAGAACTTTGATCGCGCCGGCGGGCTCGGCGTAGACACCAATGCCCAGCAGTACGGTGACGACTGTCTCGAATGACATTACGACGGGAACTTTCGACGTCTCGAGCCCCATGGACAGACCCTGCATATATAAGATGTAAGCCACGGCTGTGGGGATGAGTCCAAAGCCAAGGAACAGCAGCAGCAGCTGTGGCGACATTGCCGCGGCGACATCCGGCCACGGAGCCGCGATAGCTGCCATAACCGCACCGCCAAAAACAAAGCCCCAAAACGTGACAGCCAGCGGGTGGACCGTCTTGGTTGCTATCCGGCTAAACACCGCGAGCGACGCACCACAAAGGCCTGCAATCACGCCCGACGTGACGCCCCAAACCGAAAAATGAAAACCGGAAAGGTCGCCATTGGTCACCGCAAGCACACAGCCAACGATGTTAAAGACAATGGCAACGAGCTTGTTGAGGGTCACGTCCTCGCGATAAAGGACGCGGCCGAGCGCGACGCCAAACACCGGCGACGTGTAGAGCAGCACCGATGCCGTGGACATGCCCACCTCGCGCATGCACTCGTAATAGCAGGTGTTGGCGGCAGCCAAACCGACGATACCGACAAGCGCGCAGGAAACAAGCTCTTTAGGGCTTGCCTTGAACAGGGTCAGCGGACCCTGAACCACGGTAGACCCCTCACCCGGACGGCAGCCCATAAACATCAGGACCGGCGCCAAGATAAGCGCTCCGACCAACAAGCGAAAGGCAGCCATGCTCTGGGACGAAACGCCCATGGCCGAGATGCCGTTTACAAAGATTCCGATGCTGCCCCACATAAGCGCGGCGATCAGCACCAGCACATAGCCCAGATTGCTCCTCTTCAACGCAGCCTCCTCAGTATTATTTCCAATATGTTTCATGCTACGTTATAGTCGTTATATACATTTTTCAAGGCGCAAATCGGCGAACGGGAAATCTCTCGACACAAGGAGTGTCCCCAACTGCCGGCACAAAAGGAACATCCCTAACTGCCGGCAGAAAGGGAACGTCCCCAAGTGCCGCTCTAGCAGTTGCGGTGAAATAGTTCTCAAACAGAGGCTTCACACTCCCAAACAGGAACTATTCCACCGCAACTCATGAGGGGTATTGGGCTGTTAGGCCGCTCTATCCCTTAGTAATCCAGCTTCCACATGTAACGGCGCGTCATGTAGTCCTTGTGGGTGACGGCGGAGAGCGCACGCATGTAGACGTTGTT
Source organism: uncultured Collinsella sp. (assembly GCA_959600835.1). Taxonomy (GTDB): domain Bacteria; phylum Actinomycetota; class Coriobacteriia; order Coriobacteriales; family Coriobacteriaceae; genus Collinsella. The sequence continues at coordinate 17,318 of CAUGNQ010000001.1, forward strand.
GAGGATCGGGGCAAAGATCAGGTGGTTGAAGTACTCGCTCACGCTGTCCTTGATGTCGTTGAGGCCGAGTTCCTTGGCGTCGAGCTGGTAGACGCGCTCACCACCGTACTGGTTGACAAAGCGAATGCCGCGCTCGTCGTTGCAGCGGCTGCGGCCGACGCTGATGAGCTGGAACAGCGAGGTGCGCTTGTCCAGGATCTCGAAGGGGCCGTGAAAGAAGTCGCAGGTGTTGATGGTGCAGGAGTCGATCTGCAGCATCTCCTGCACATTGCAGATGCTAAAGACGTAGGCGGCACCAAAGAGCGGGCCCTGAGCCATGACGTTGATGCAGGGCTTGTCAGCGTTCTGCTCGGCCCACTTGGCAGCGAGCGGACGGGTGTACTCGACGGCCTTGCGATAGATGGGGTCGACCAGGTCGAAGGCGGCCATGGCGGTCTCGTACTCGGCATAGCCCTCGGTCTGCTGCGTGAGCTCCATGGCAATCATGGTCACGACGGCAGAGTTAGTGCGGCCCATGCAGGACTCGTCGATGGCAAGGCTGTCGTACTGGATCTTGTAGTCGCAGACCTCGGTGAGGCCGGACTCGTCAACATAGATGGCGATGGTGCTGGCGCCGTGGTCCTTGGCGACCTGGGCGGCGACGATGGTCTCCTTGGTGCCGCGCATGGACACGACGACGGCCAGGGTGTTCTCGTTGACGTAGGCAGGCGTGGCGTGCACGAACTCGTTGCTGGTGTAGCTGGAGCTCACGACCTGCGTGGCCTCGTGCTCCATAAAGTACTGGGCAGGATAGTTGCCGCCGTTGGATCCACCGGCGCCAATCCACACGACGCGCTTGATGCCGCCCTTGTCTGCCTTGTCAGCCAAAACCTGGGAGACGACGTCCTTAACCTGTTCCTGAGTAGTCATCGTGCATCAGCCTTTCTTCTCGTTTGATGCTCTCGATGGCATACAAGTTACATACATGTTTTGGTTATGTCGACTAGTTGTATGCTATATTTGTCTTAGTATATTTTGCTGGTAAAGTTTTCGGCAAGCCATTACCAGCGGTTTTGTTGTCATGTTGGATACATGCTTGGTTCTGTAAGCATACAAGTTAGATACAGGTTGTTCGCATGAGCACTTCGTCGAAAAAGAACTTGACCCAATACGAGCGTCTGGCGGCAACGCTTCGCGACCGCATTGCCGCCGGCACCTACGCCCGCGGAGATAAACTGCCGTCCGAGATGGAACTCATGGACGAATCGGGCCTGTCGCGCAGCACCGTGCGCCATGCCCTTAAGGTGCTTGTTGACGAGGGCCTGGTGCGCACCGAGCGCGGACGTGGCACCTTTGTGGCCGACACGCCCGCGCTCCACGAGAACAACCTGGTGTTTTCGAGCTATACGGCACAGGTCCAGGGTCAGGGCATGAAGCCCACCACGCGCACCGTGGACTCGGGCTTTGCCAAGGCGGCCGGCAGCATAGCCAAGTTCTTTGACGCCGCCGCGGGCAGCAAGCTCGTCAAACTTGTCCGCCTGCGCTACCTGGACGATGCGCCGCTGTGTCTGGAGACCACCTATTTGCCGCCAAGCTTTGGGTCGCTCATCGATCGCGATATCAACGGTTCGCTCTACGCCACGCTGCGCCAGGAATTCCATCGCGCGCCGGCACAGGGGCACAAGACCTTTGAGGTGTGCTATGCCTCGCAAAACGAGGCATTTTTGCTCAACGTTGAGCGCGGGCAGGCGCTGATCCTGATCACCGACTACGTCTACGACACCGACGGCCGCCCGCTCCATGTCTCCAAGCGCATCCAACGCACCGACCGCGCCAAATACACCGAACCCATCGGCTAACCACCGCAAAGGGGACAGGCACCTTCGTGGTGGTTTTAGGCGAGGAGGTCGGGGAACCAGGTTGGTTTGGGCTGGTTGGGGGTGCGCTCGGCCAGGACCAGCTCCATCCAGCACATGTCGTACCAGCGGCCGAACTTTTGGGCACAGCGGTCGAAAGCACCCACCAAGCGATATCCCATATGGGCATGGAAGTCCTGGCTGTTGTGCGTTAGATACTCGTCGTCCTTGTCGTGCGGCACGGCGATGAGCGCGCACATGTTGGTGATGCCCATCGCGATCAGGCACTGCTTGAGCGCATCGTGCAGCTTGCGGCCCAGCCCGCCGTGGCGCACGTCGCGTGCCAGGTAAATCGACGTCTCGACCGACCAGTCGTATGCCTCGCGGCTGTTGAGCGGACTCACATAGGCATAACCCACCGGACGCCCGTCCAGCTCCATCACCAGATACGGATAGCGCTTGAGCGTGTGCTCGATGCGCCCGGCGAACTCCTCAACGCTCGGCACCTCGTATTCGCAGGTAATCGCCGTCTGGCGCACATACGGCTCATAGATGGCAAGCAACGCCGGCGCGTCTTCGGGCGTCGCCAGGCGAATCGCCGGCTCGGACATCTCGGTCATACAACCCTTCTCTCTCAAAAACAAAGGCCGCCTTGCGCCAAACCCAGCGCAAGGCGGCCCCTCGTCATTACATCAGGCTACAGGACAGCCGCCAGCGCGTCGATGTCCTCCTGCGTCGTGGCCCAGCTGGTGCAAAAGCGCACCACCGTGTGGGTATCGTCGTACTTTTCCCAGTACTCGATCGCCGCATGCTCGCGAATGCGGGCCATGTCCTCGTTGGGCAGAATCACGAACTGCTGGTTCGTAGGCGTCTCCAAGAAGAACTGGTAGCCGCTCTCGTGCAGCACACGACGCAGCGCCTGGGCCGTCTGAATCGCCTGTCGACCAATCTCAAAATACAGGCCATCGGTAAAGAGCGCCTCAAACTGCACGCCCGTCAGGCGGCCCTTGGCCAACAGCGCGCCGTGCTGCTTAATACGCGGAATGGGATGCGCCGGAGCGTGCATGCCGCAAAACACCACGGCCTCGCCGCAAAGCGCGCCGCACTTGGTGCCGCCGATGTAGAACACGTCGCACAGCTGTGCCAGCTCGGGCAGAGTGATGTCGCACTCGTCGGCTGCCAGCGCATAGGCCAGGCGGGCGCCATCCACAAACAGCGGAATCTCGCGCTTCTGGCACACCGCGTGAATCGCCGCGAGCTCGGCCTTGGAGTACAGCGTGCCGTACTCGGTCGATAGACTCACGTACACGGCGCCCGGGAACACCGTGTGCTCGTAGCTCTCGTTTTCGTAGAACACCTGGATATAGTTCTCGAGATCCTCGGCGTGCATCTTGCCCTCGTAGCCGGGGATGGTGAGCACCTTGTGGCCGCCAAACTCGATGGCGCCCGCCTCGTGGCAAGCGACATGGCCGGTCTCGGCGGCAACGACGCCCTCGTAGGGCGCGAGCAGCATGTCAATCACCGTCGCGTTGGCCTGCGTGCCGCCCACCAGCAAGAACACGTCGGCATCGGGGGCCTGACAGGCCTCGCGAATCAGCTGCTTGGCACGCTCGGTGTGCGCATCGGTACCGTAGCCGGGCTGCGGCTCCATGTTGGTATCGACGAGCGCCTGCAGCACTGCCGGATGAGCACCGTGGGAATAGTCGTTGTTGAACGCGAGCATGGCAATCCTCTCTAGCCGGGCATGGGCCCGATGATTTAAACGCCGCTATTGTACGCCGCCCGGATAGGCAATGCGCGCGGCAAGGCACTCAAGTGCCAGCACCAGGGCAAAGCCGCAGCTCACGTCAGTCAAAAAGTGCGCACCGATCACAATGCGGCCAAAGGCGACGAGCGCCGCAACCGCAGCCGCCGTCCAAAAGACCACGCGACGGCGCGACGGCTTTTCCTTAAAGGACGCCGCAGGAAGCCCGGCAAGCATAATACCGATCGCCGCGTGCGCCGTGTGTCCGCTCGCAAACGACTTAAAGCCGTCCTTGATCACGCCGGCCGCAATATAGCTCCACTTGTCGGTGTTGCCAATCACCCACCACGGCTGAAAAGTGAGCCCCGGCGTGACCTCGATCACGCGCATGCGCGGGCGCGACCACAGCGGCTTGACAACCACGTTGAGGATGATGGCCTGAGCGACCCACACGGCCAGCACCATCAACGCCCAGCGTGTGAGCTCGTCGGGGTCGGTCGCGCGCGTGAGGCGATAGACGATAAGGTTGGCGACGATGACCAGCACAAACGTCAGCACCAACTGAGCCGCGATGAGTTTGCCGCCGACCTGCAGGGACGAAACGATCTCGTAGCCGGCCAGGCCAACGTTGACAAGGACGCCGAGCACGGCGAGCCATTTGCTCCCTCTGGAATCGGGACGCACCGCGCGCACGAGCATAACGCCCGCAACGCTCGCCGTCAGCTCGAACGGCAGCTCGCCGGCGGCCTCGATAAAGCGACCGTACATGCTGCCGATGTTGAACAGCGCGGTCGAGATCTGGTAATCGAAGAAGCTGCCCACGCCCAGACAAAGGCACAGGACAACCGCGATAATGGCGACATCTTTCTTATAGATGTATCCGAACATGCTTTCCTTTCGATGGGGCTGAAATCAATCTGCGAGATGGCGGGGCAAAGATGACTTCGTCCCGCCACATCCCCTACTTGTTAGTCGTCGTCACTAGCGCCCAACTGCTGCAGCAGCATGAGCGCCGCGGCCACGGGGCCGGTGCCGTCGTTGGCATCGAGGCCACGGCCCAAGCCGCTGCCCGCACCGGCGCCCGCCTTGTAGGGTACTGACAGCTTGCGGCTCTTGGGGAAGTTCACCGCGCCATAGCGGGTCTTAAGCTCAAAGGCCACCTTCTTGGGCACGTCTACGCCCAAAAACGTGATGCGGCCGCCACTGAGCGTGACGCTCTCGAGCCCCAGGCGCTCGCCGCGAATGCGGATGCGCGCGCGGTTGAACAGGTTGAGTCCCGCCAGCGGCAGCTCACCATGCGCGGCCTCGGTCTCCTCCTGCACCTCGTCGACACTCTCCAGGTCCTCAGCCGCCGCGAGCTTGCGGTACACGAGCACGCGCTGGTCCACCGCCGGCATGTACGCCTCGGACAAGAAGTAGTCGGCCGGCAGGTTGATGCCCACGCTCGCCGCCTCCACGCCGGCATCGTCATCGCCGCGCGCCTCGGCCACGGCCTGGCCCAACATCTGCGTAAACAGGTCAAAGCCCACGCTCGACAGGTTGCCGTGCTGCTCGGCACCCATCAGCGAACCGGCGCCGCGGATCTCCAGGTCGCGCATGGCGATGCGCATGCCGCTGCCCAGGTCCTGGAACTCGGAAAGTGCGGTCAGACGCGCCGTGGCCTCCTCGGTGAGCGGCAGCTCACCCGGGAACATAAAGTACGCGTATGCCTGCGTGGCCGAGCGGCCAACACGGCCCTTGAGCTGGTAGAGCTGTGCCAGACCCAGGCGCTGCGAGTCCTCGATGATGAGCGTGTTGGCGGTCGCGTTGTCGATGCCGCTCTCCACGATGGTCGTGGCGATGAGCACATCGATCTTTTTGGTCGCGAACTCGATCATCACGTCCTCGACCTCGCGCGGGCTCATCTTGCCGTGCGCCACGCCCACGCGCGCCTCGGGCGCGGCCTCGTGCACGCGTGCCACAGCGTCATCGATGGTCTTGACGCGGTTGGACACGTAGTACACCTGTCCGCCGCGACCCACCTCCAGGCGAATCGCCGCGCTCACCACGTCGGGGTCGTACTCCCCCACGTGCACGATCACGGGGCGGCGCCCAGTCGGCGGCGTGGTAATCAGGCTCATATCGCGCACGCCGCTCGTGGCCATCTGCATGGTACGCGGGATGGGCGTGGCCGAAAGCGTGAGCACGTCGATCTGCTCGCGCAGGTTCTTGAGCTGCTCCTTGTGCTGCACGCCAAAGCGCTGCTCCTCGTCGATGATCACCAGGCCCAGGTTCTTGGGGTTCACATCGGCCGAAAGCAGGCGATGCGTGCCGATGAGCACATCAATCGTGCCCTCGGCAAACGCCTTGAGTGCGCGCTTTTGCTGCGCCGGTGTGCGAAAGCGGCTGAGCACCTCGACCTCAAGGCCAAACGGGGCAAAGCGTTCAAAGAACGTCTCGTAGTGCTGCTGGGCCAGAATGGTCGTGGGGCAGAGCACCATGACCTGGCGACCGGAGTCCACGCACTTAAACGCCGCGCGCAGGGCGACCTCGGTCTTGCCAAAGCCCACGTCTCCGCACAGCAGGCGGTCCATGGGCTTGGGCGCCTCCATATCGGCCTTAATATCGGCGATGGCCTCCAGCTGATCGCGCGTCTCGTCGTAGGGGAAGCTCTGCTCCATCTCGATCTGCTCGGGCGTGTCGGGCGGGCAAGCGATACCGGTAATCGAAGAGCGGCGCGTATACAGATCGACCAGGTCAAACGCCAGCTTTTTGGCGTTCTTGCGCGCCTTGTTGGTGGCACGCGTCCAGTCGGCGGTGTTGAGCCTGGTCAGGCGCGGCTTGTCGCCGTCGGGGCCAACATAGCGCGTGATGCGGTCGACCTGCTCAAGCGGCACATAGAGCTTGTCGCCGTCGGCATATTCCAGCAAAAAGTAGTCGCGCTCCTTGCCGCCCACTTCCTGGCGCGCGATCTCGCTAAAGAGCGCGATGCCATGCGTTGCATGCACTACGTAGTCGCCTGGCTTAAAGGGGAAGGTGATCTGCGTAATATCGACCTTGCGGCGGCTGCGGGCGCGGTTGGCGTCCATGCGAGCGTTGAGGTCGGCGATCGAGAAAACGGCCAGATTGGCATCGGGCACCACCACGCCCTGCGGCAGGGCGGCGTCCACAAAGGTCACGCGCCCGCGCGAGATGGTGGGCACGGCGGCGCCGGCGGCAGCCTGGGCCGCACCCGCCTCGAGCGAGCGGGCGTTGAGCGCGTCGGCGCGGCGCTCACGAATTGAGGCATGGGCCTGTTGGCGGGCAGCACGGTCGGCAGAATCCGCCGCCGCCACGCGCACGCGGTCGCCGATAACGCCGGCGTTTTCGGGGGCGGCCGTCAGCGACTCCTCAAAGGTGATGCCCTCGTCGCCAAAGGTGAGCTCCATCGACTCGCGCGCACCGCGGTCGGGGATGGCAAACACGCAGGCATAGCGCTTGCCCACGACCTCCTGAATGCGCGTCATAAAGCGATTGTCCGAGCCCGCAATGGCCGGCTGCTCAATCTTGAGCTCGGCTGTAACCGCACCGCCGGCACGAATCAGGCTCACGTAGTTCAGGCGCTGCTGAGCACCAAAGTCGAGCTGTTGGGCGCGCACATACAGACCCTCCAGACGGTCAATCCCCGCCTCGCCGGCACGGGCCTCGATATCCTCGTAGGCGCGCAGGCAGTCATCGAACAGCGAGCGCGGCTCGGACAGGACCACAAGCGCCTTGCCGCTCACGTGCGCCAACGGGCTCACGGTCTGGCCGTACATCACCGGCAAAAAGCGGTCGAGCTCGGGCGTGACGATGCGCGCGTCCACCATCTCGAGCAGCGCCGCCAGCTTGCTATCGCTCTGGCTGGCGCGATAGAGCGCCACATGCATGTTGTGGACGGCCTCGTCGGTGAGCGCCAGCTCGCGGCAGGGGAAGATTTCGATGCTGTCCTCGTTGCCGATGGTCTGCCCCGTGGAACTCACCATGCGGCGGATGCGATCAATCTCGTCGCCAAAGAACTCAATGCGCACGGGTGCCTTCTCCTGCGCGGGGAACACCTCGACGGTATCACCGTGCACGCGGAACAGGCCGGGCGCGTCGGCGGCACCGGCATTGGTATAGCCCATGCCCACCAGGCGCTGCGGCACCTCATCGAAGGGAATCTCCTCGCCCACCGCAAAGGTTGTCGACTCCCAGTAGCGGCTCTCGACTGGCGGCACGCAACGCAGCAGCGCGCGGGCCGAGGCGACCATGATGCAGTCGTCGCCGCGCACGATGCGTCCCAGGGCCTCGCAGCGCTGCGCCACCACGGCATCGTCGGGCGCCTGCTCACGCCATGGATAGTCTTTGCGCTCGGGAAAGCGGCACACATGCGCCAGACCCACATAGGCGGCCAGGCTGCGCGCGGCGCGATCGGCCGCGTCCTCGCCGCTCACGATGTAGACCGTGGGACGCGGACGGCGCGCAAACTGAGCTGCCGCCATGAGCGTGCGGCCCGACTGCGACACGGCCAGCGTCACGTCCTCGCCGGCATCGAGTCCGGCCTCGACGGTCTGCAGCGCCTCGGCAGTGTAGAGCTGCGCGGCTATACGGTGAATGAGCATGCTGTTCCTCCGGCATCGCAACGCCAAAAGCCCGCCGGGGCAAGCTCGGCGGGTCGTACGTCAAATACATTGTCTGTCATGGTAGCGCATGGAGAGGACTCCGGCTCAAGGGCAAACCCGGCCCCGCAAAAAACGCCAGACGAAGATGCGTTCCGCCCTACCCCGTCACGCGCACGCTGGGGCACAAATCTGCCAGCGGACACTCGCCGCACTTGGGTTTGCGGGCGTCGCAGATCTCGCGACCGAAGGTAATCCACTGATGGTTGACCGACTCCCAATACTCGTGCGGCAAAATCTTGAGCAGATCCTGCTCGGTCTTGAGCGGCTCCTTGGCATGCGTCTTGGGACTCAACATCAGGCGGTGCGCAATGCGGTTGACGTGCGTGTCCACCGCAATGCCCTCCACGATGCCATACCCCACGTTGAGCACGATGTTCGCCGTCTTGCGTCCCACGCCCGGCAGCTTTACAAGCTCCTTCATGTCGGCCGGCACCTCGCCGCCATAGTCGGCGACGATCATCTGCGCGGCCTCGACGGCATGCTTGGCTTTGCTCTTGTAGAAGCCGAGTGACTTGATGGTGTCTGCCACGTCAGCCACGCTCGCCCCGGCCATGGCCTCGGGCGTGGGCCACTGGGCAAACAGCCGCGGCGTCACCTTGTTGACCTGCGCGTCGGTCGTTTGCGCCGAGAGTAGCACCGCGATCAGCAGGCGGAAGGGATTCTCGTGGTCCAAAAAGCACTCGACCGGGCCATAGCGACGGTTGAGGCGCCCGCACACCTCGATGGCGCGCTCGCGCTTGGCGGCATTGGTCTCGCGTGGCATAACGACTCCTCGGCTCAACGGCACAATAAACTTATGGGCACAATTGTCCCACGTCCGAGACGCTTACGCCTCCAAGAATGCGCCGGTCTGACGGCTCCACAGGCTCGCGTACTCGCCACCCGCCTCGACGAGCTGCGCATGCGTGCCGTCCTCGACAATCTCACCATCGGCCAGCACCACAATGCGGTCGAGTGCCGCCACGGTGGACAGGCGGTGCGCCACCACAATGGAGGTGCGCCCGCGCATCAGGTTCTCGAGCGCCTCCTGCACCAGCGCCTCGGACTCGCTGTCAAGGGCAGAGGTCGCCTCGTCGAGCACTAGAATCGGCGCGTCGGTGAGAATCGCGCGGGCGATAGCCACGCGCTGACGCTGGCCGCCCGAGAGCTTGACACCGCGCTCACCCACCATGGTGTCAAAGCCACGGGGCAATCGGTCGATAAACTCCAGGGCATTGGCCAGGCGCGCGGCCTCGCGAATCTGCTCATCAGTGGCGTTGGGACGACCGTAGGCAATGTTTTCGCGAATGGAGCGGTGGAACAGCAGCGCCTCCTGCGGCACGTAGGCAACCTGGCGGCGAAGGCTTTGCTGCGTGCAGCGCGAGACATCCTGACCGTCCACGAGCACGCGGCCGCCCTGAACATCGTTCAGGCGCAGCAGCAGCTTGGTAAGCGTCGTCTTACCCGAGCCCGATTTGCCCACCAGGCCCACGCGCTGGCCCGCCGCCACATGAAGTGTCAGGTCATCGAACACGTTCTCGCCCGCCGCAGCGTCACGGTACGCAAAGCTCAAGTGCTCAAAATCAATTGCGCCCTCGCGCACCTTGAGCTCGGGGGCGTTCTCGTCGTCTGCCACCAGACGCGGCTCGTCCAGCACGCGCGTCATCTCTGCCGCATCGCCCAAAGCGCGGTTAATACGCTGCATCATGGAGCTCACGTAGTTCAGACGCATGGTGAGGTTATAGGTGTAGGTAAAGATCATGACGAGCGAGCCGGCCGAGATGCCAAACCACGCATTGCCGCCCGCCACGAACACACTCACCACGGCCATGGTGATGACGATAAGGCCCGAGGTCGTAAAGTTGCGCTGCATCATGGCGTGCATCGAGACCGTCTCGGCGTCGCGCGCGGCGCGGTCGGCAGTATCGAACAGATCGCGTTCAAAGTCCTCGCGCCCGCAGGTCTTGACGGCCAAGATGTTCGTGACCGCGTCGGAGAGCACGCCCGAGAGCTTGTTCTGCGCGGCGGACGTCGCGGCCGAAAGCGGCATGATGCGCTTGTACATAAGCCAGACAAACGCGATGTAGACGACCATGATGCACACCAGGATCACGGTAAACGTCGGCACCACCGGGGCGAGTGCGGCCACAGTGCAGATGACCGAGGTGATGGTGGGGATGAGCGAATACACCGTCACGTCGACCAGACCCGTGTAACCGCTCATAAAACGGCTTGTCTGGCTCACAAGCGATCCGCCAAAGCGGCTGGTATGGAATGTCATGGATTGATTGGAGAGCGTATCGAAGCACAGGCGCGCCAGGTGATAGTTGCCCGCAATCTCGAGCTTGTAGACGGTGTAGTCCTGCAGCTTGGAGAGGATCTGGCCTGCCAAGTTGACGAGCACGAGCGCCAGGATATAGGGGCCGAAGACCTCAAACACCTGGTCACCCGCCACGGGGCCGGCCTGGACGCGGTCGACGATGAGGGCCATCACGTAGGTGTTGGAAAACGTGAGCAAAAAGATGTAGCCCGCCGACGAGAACACCGAGAGAAAGACGATCAGCGGCTGCGTGCGCGTGACGTCCCAAAAACGCTGCAGCGTGCGGCGCACGGTGGAGCGTTTGAGCGGACTGGTGCTTCTCTGAGACATGGGCTTCCTTTCGCGTCTGATAGGGCGAAACGCCATTGTTGCACATTGAAGCGCACTTCAGGCAAGCACGATGCGAAAAGCAGCGGGGCACCCGCGTTTACACCGGCGCCCCGCCGTCAGATGCAGCTAGTCCTCGTCTTTTTGGCCTGCGAGCAGCTCCGCGGATGTGAGCCCCAAAATCTCATCGGCTTGGTCGGCATCCTCCAGCGCGTCGATGTCCTTGAGCTTGCGCTCCATGACGTTGGTGCGCGTGGTAATGATGCCCTCGACCGTTTTGCCCGCGGTCTCGATCTGCTGCTGGGCGCGGCGCAGCGCCGCCTGATAGCGCGGCAGCTCGGCCTTGACGGCGGAGAGCACGCGCAGTACGTCGTCGGTACGTTTTTGCAGCCTAAACGTCTGGTAGCTCATCTGCAGGCTGTTGAGAATGGCGGCCATGGTGCTGGGACCGGCTACGTTGACGTGATAGTCGCGGCCCAGGATCTCGATAAGCCCGGGGCGGCTGACGATCTCGGCGTACAGCCCCTCAAACGGCACGAACATGATGCCAAAGTTGGTCGTTGCCGGCACACTCAGGTACTTTTCGCAGATGTCCTTGGCCTCGCGTTTCACCATCATATCGAGCGTCTTGCGCGCTGCGGCGACGGCCTCAGCGTCACCAGACTCCTGGGCGTCGAGCAGATGCTCGTACGCGTCGCCCGGAAACTTGGAGTCGATCGGCAGCAGCACGGGGTCGCCCTCGTCTACCGGCAGCTTGACGGCAAACTCAACGCGTTCCGAGGCGCCGGGCTTGGTGGCGACGTTTTCCAGATACTGATCGGGCGTGAGGATGTCCGCCAGGATTGCACCCAGCTGCACCTCGCCCAAAATGCCACGCGCCTTGACATTGCCCAGCACGCGCTTAAGGTCGCCCACGCCGGTGGCGATAGACTGCATGTCGCCCAGGCCCTTGTACACGGCCTCGAGCTGGTCGCTCACCTGCTTAAACGATGCCGACAGTCGGTCGTTGAGTGTGCGAGAGAGCTTCTCGTCCACCGTCGCGCGCATTTGGTCGAGCTGCACGTTGTTGTCTTTGCGGATGGCGCCCAGCTGAGCATCGACCGTCTCGCGCACCTTGTCCAGGCGATGCTCGATGCCTTCGCGGTTGGCGCCAAGCTGTTGGGCCGTCTCGCGGCGCAGGTCATCCATACGGTCGCCGGCCTGCGAGAACTCGCGCGCAATGGTCAGGTAGCGCTGCTGCTCTACGGCGGCGTCGGTCGTCTGCTGCTGCGCGATGGCATTTGCCGTGCGGCGGGTTTCGGCCAACGCGACGTTCAGGGTGTCGAGCGTGCTGTTGGCCTGCTCGAGCGCTACCAGCGTTTCCGCGCTACTGTCGCCACGCTCCCGCAGCTCGGCACGCAGGCTCTTGAGCTGGAGGGCGCAAGCCACAGCAACCCCCACCGCCACCAAGGCGATCACAACAAGCACAATATCAATAGCAGACATAAACTCCGCCCAACAAACCCAATCGAGCACCAATCAAAACCGCGATCAATCTTACCCTGTCAAACGCAGTTCATGTCCAATCGAGCGCAGACAAGTTACCTTTGCGCTATGGGTGCTGGTCCGCTAGCTCTCCCAGCTGGCGCGGATGGTTGCTGCGACATCCCCCAAGCGCTGACCAAGAGCTGCCAAGTGCTGAAGTACCTCATTGGGCGAGGCGCCGTTGAGGATGCACGTGAGGGCATATGAGACCAAGAAGATTGTCGCGAGCCCCATCGGGATCAGCACGATCATCGCCAGCGTACGCAGGCGCTGGGCCCAGAGACGGTGACGCGCACGACGTTTATCGAACGCGAGCTCCTGCGCATATGAATCCTGCTGTACGGAATAGGCCTCTGGCGCCGAGTCACACCCGGGCACAGCCGCAGGTACAGCAGCGGGCACGACATTTTGCGCAAAGGGCTGGGCTGCCGCCCCTTGCATTTGCATCTCCATGAGTCGTTGCTGCTGACGCAGCATGCGCTCAGCTTGTTGCTGCGGAGTCTCAAGAAACAGATCCATGCTGGCCTCCAAAATCGGAGCATTCGACGCTTACGACCAGCATCCCGCACCGCCATGACCGCGACAACGCAATCGCCGGCAATAGCCACAAAGTTTCTTTTGCTCAAAAGCCGTCGAAAAGCTCAACAACTCCCCTACCAGCACTTTCTCTGAGCTTTTTTCGCCAGCAATCTTTTGGCCTTCCACCCTTACGCCAACTGACCAAAATCTAACCAAAAGCTTGACGAAAATTGTGAAGACAGGGACCCCACACAAAAACGTGCCGTCCCAAAAGGAGCGGCACACAAACCAATCTATTAGCCAAAACTCGTTGGCAAGCTCGCGCCGTCAGACCCGCGGCGCACGCCTTTGCCTCGCGCGACCCTGCGAAGCCGTGAGCGAGAGGCAAAGGCATACGCCGCCGGTCTGACGCCCGGAGCGGTAAAGCCAGCAGTTGCCCCGCGCTCCGCAGTCGGTGAAAGCAGATTACATGCCCGCGAGACCTCGAGCTGCGGTGGCACACATAAACGCCAGGACTAGGATCACGAGTGAGCCCGCGATGTCGACTAGCACGCCCATTGCGCGACGCTCAAACAGCCAGCTCTCAAAGTGCGGAGCGACGTTGCGCCAAACACGCCACAGCAAGATGCCCATACCGATGACGCCAGGAATATTGAGCAGCAAAATCTCGGAGCACAAGAGTCCAATCAGGTTGCCGGCGGCAAAGCCCGCATCGCCCTCGCAGTATTTGCGATAAATCATGTACAACATGTATGCCACAAACGGCTGCAGGCACGCAGAGATAAACGTAACCACCATCGAGGGGTCCTGAGAAAAGACGTCGGTGAGCTTATCCACGCTCGTGGCATCCTTAGAGGCCAGGAACAGACCAATGACTACCGCGGGCACCACGCCCAAGATGACCTCGACCAGAGTAAACAACTTGGCAGTCAAATCCTCACTAGCCGAATTCAAATGAGGCGCCCACTCAGGATGAGCATGCGCGCCGACCTTCTTGTCTTTCTCGGCACGATCGGCCTTTTTACCCTCGACAACCCGACGGCCAGGATCCTTGTGAGTTCCCGCCGCAGCCACCCGAGCCCGAGACTTCTTACCCATAAAAAAACACCCCATCAGGTAGTAGATAAACTAAAAGTCGCTACCCAGTGTACCCCACCCATGAACGGTGCCGTCCCAACCAGCCCCCATACAAAAACGTGCCGCCCCTATCGGGGCGGCACACAAACTTCTTATCAGCTTTTCTGTATCGAGCACGCGACGACCCAAAGCGGGCCGGGAGGGCCGGACTACCTTCCCTCAACGCGACCCTGCGAAGCCGTGAGCGAGGAGGGAAGGTAGTCCGGCCCTCCCGGCCCAGCTCATGCTAGCGCCAAGCGCTAGTAGTTCACCACCTGCTCCTCAAAGTACGCCTTGGGGTGGTTACACACCGGGCACACCTCAGGCGCCTCGGCACCCACATGCAGGTGCCCGCAGTTCAGGCACTTCCACACCTTTACGCCCTCACGCTCAAACACCTCGCCCGACTCGATGCGCTCGACGAGCTTGTTGTAGCGCTCCTCGTGGGCCTTCTCGACGGCGGCGACACCACGGAACTTTGCGGCAATCTCGGCAAAGCCCTCTTCCTCGGCGGTCTTGGCAAACTCGTCGTACATCGTGGTCCACTCGTAGTTCTCACCCGCGGCGGCATCGCGCAGATTGTCCAGGGTATCGGGGACGGCGCCATCGTGCAGATACTTAAACCACAGTTTGGCGTGCTCGGACTCGTTGCCAGCCGTCTCGGCAAAGATGTTCGAGATCTGAACGTAGCCGTCCTTCTTTGCCTTGGAGGCATAGTAGCGATACTTGGTGTGTGCCTGGGACTCACCGGCAAAAGCGGTCTCGAGGTTCTTCTTGGTTTGGGAATTCTCAAAATCCATAGGTGTACTTCCCTTCAACGCATGCCGCCCGTAGGCTTCGAGCGGCCTCGTCTTTAGGATGCCCTCATGTCGGAAATCTAAACCTTACAATCCTGTTCTTCAGATTTGCACGGGCTAGATGCTCAGCCAGCGATCGCCCTCGGCTCGGCAAAAGCCCTCACGCTCCAGGTCGGCCAGAATGCCCGCGACAAGCTCGCGCTCGACCGGTCCACGCCCAGCCGCCGCTTCCATCTCGTTAACGCCCACCACGGCATCAGCAAGCGTAATCCCCGCCGGCTGGCCATCGCGCGCTGCCAGCAACATGCGCACGATATGCGCGCGTTTTTGGCGACGTGAGCCCTCAAACTTTGATTGACGGCTATAGCCCGCCGAGCGCCTGGACGGATTGGGCAACGTCTTTTTTAGATATGCGCCGTAATCTAGCAACGCGTAATACCACGCGCGCGGCGTATCGGCATCATCGAGCGGCGCGGCAAAGGGAGCGATCTCGTCGGTCGCCGCACCGGGGGCCGCCGGACAGGCCGCCTGAATCAGCGGCACCAGCTCGCGATCGGGAACAGCCGGTACATCGGGAAAGAAGTGATGCAGAAAGACCGTGCGCACGTTGGTCTCCAGATACACGCCCGGAAGATCAAACGCAAACGACCGGATACCTTGCGCCGTTGCCGGTCCAATACCAGGCAGAGCGACCAAGTCGCACGTCTCGTGCGGAAACTCCCCGCCCCAATCCTCTACGACCCGTTGAGCGGCCCCGTGAAGCGCCAGAGCGCGTCGGTTGTAGCCCATGCCCTGCCAAGCGTCCAAAACATCGGAAGGCGCGGCCTGGGCAAGCGCCTGCACGGTCGGAAAGCGATCGAGCCACGCCGGCATACGCGTCTCCACGCGCGGCACCTGTGTTTGCTGCAGCATGACCTCAGAAAGCCAAATGATGTACGGATCGCGCGTGCGGCGCCACGGAAGGTCGCGATAACGCAGGACCCCTTCCGAACGAATCATCGAACGAAAGGGGTCCTGAATCATATCTATACTCCTTATGCGGCGCTATTCCTCCCGGCAAGCGAACGCGCAGGTGGCGCACTCGGGAAACGCGTCGCGGTCGGCGAATTTGGAATCGACGGCCGGGAACTGGCGGTGAGCGACGATGTCGCCGAGCGAAACGGAATCGAGGTAGTCGCGCATCAACGCTTGAGCTCCGGCCCACAGGGGATGATAGCAGCACGTGCCCATGCGTGCACAGTCACCATCGGGCGCGGTGCAATCATTCATAACCATAGGGCCCTGAACGGCCTCGACGACCTGACGAATGGTGACGTCGTCCGGACTGACCTTGAGACGCATGCCACCGTGGACGCCACGCAGGCTCTCCACAATACCGGCCTGGACCAAACCGTGCTGAATCGAGCGGGCAAACGAATACGGAACATTGACCTCTTCGGCAGCGGTGCGAACAGAAAGCAAACGCTCCGGATCCTCGGCAAGCATCGCCAACATACGAAGGGCGTAATCAGTCTTCCTCGATATGTCCATTTTTCCCCTTTCAAGGAATACGAACAGCTCGAACGAGCTCCGGGGCCGAGCTTGTGTCGAGACGCTAAATGACCGCAGGACATCCAAATAGTAAATCGGATATCCACTGAGTGCCGCGCTTGGAGCGAAATGCATCAGATGCGGCCTACAGTGCAATTTAGTATAACCTAACCCCCTGTCTCGTTGAACAGGTGTTGCGCAACAAAGCTGTTGTTCAGACAAATATACTTGTTAGATTTTACTTGCGTTCCCGAAGGCGCGGGGATTCTGGGCGAAGATGCACCAGGGCAATCGTTCTACCGAAACAAAGTGCATCAAACGCAAAAAGCCACGTCCGAAGACGTGGCTTTAATTGCGTTGGCGGGAAGTACGGGGCTCGAACCCGCGACCTCCGACGTGACAGGCCGGCGCTCTAACCAAACTGAGCTAACTCCCCAAGCAGGCGTTCGCGTTTGTTTCCGCTCGCGTGCGCTGCGGGGATAAGTATACACAGAAGTCTGTCCGGCGCGCAACAACTTTTTTGAAAAAATTTTTGGAACCATCCGGGAGGGTCTCCGGGGCTGGGGGCGGGGGTTAAGTTTGCTGCTCTACAGTCCTGCGCAAGACGGAAAGCACATTAAGTGCTTTCCTTTGCGTGCGGAACTCGCGACAAACTTAACCCCCGCCCCCAGCCCCGGAGACCCTCCCTGCCGTCACATTGTTCGAGCCGTTGTTGTTGCTCGCCGCTTCGCGGCTCGGCGGCCCCGTTCTCCGCGGCGAGGTTTGTCTAAGGATCTTGCTGAAGCTCCGCCTTTGGCTCAAATGGAAACGGGGGACGCATCTGCATCCCCCGTTTTTGTTGCGGTTAGTCCAAGTCAATAAATTTAGTGCTTAGGATCTTGCCGTCTTTGACGAGCATTCTGGCCATGGTGGGGCCTCGGGTGCCTCTGGGGTAGCTGGCGCTGCCCGGGTTGAGGACTAAGCAGCGGCCCACTTGGGCTTCTTTGGTTACGTGGGTGTGACCGTTGATGGCTACGTCTACGGATCCCACCGGAAGGTCTTCGCGGTAGTGGGCTACGGCGAATTTGAGGCCTTCGTAGGTAAAGAGTGCAAGACGGTCTACATCGGGGCCGTAGTCGCGGTAGTAATCGTTGTTGCCCAAGACGGCCCGCACGGGGGCGATGGTGCATAGGTGCTCGTAGTCCATCTCTGACGTGAGGTCGCCGGCGTGGATGATCAGGTCTGCGCCCTCAAGCTCATCCAAGAGCGCAGGCGATAAATAGCCGTGGGTGTCCGAGATGATGTCGATACGCTTGGCGCTTGCACTGTTCATGGGATCCCTTCCGCAAAAAACGATTCGGCAGATACATACAAAAAAGGCCCCACGGCTCCGCAGACGATGGGTCTACAGGGCTGCGGGGCCAGCGTGCTAGAGACTCAGGGCCTTCTTGAGCGGCACGACGCGGCGGCGAGAAACCGGCACGCGTTCGTCGACGCCCGTAATGCCCAGCTGGATGGCGCCCGAGGGCACCGTCTCGACGTCCGTGACGCACGCTAGGTTGACGATATAGCGGCGGTGAACACGGAAGAAGCCAAAGTCGCAGAGCTTGGCCTCAAACTGCGCCAGCGAGGTCGTCGACAAAAAGCGATCATCGACGGTATAGATGCAGGAGTAATCGTCCTTTGCCATGATAAAGCGGATGTCATCCACGGGAATGAGCACCTTGCGGCCGCCCTTTTCCACCGGGATACGCTCGATGGTCACTTTGCTGTCCGTAACCGGCTTGGCGCGTTGCATGACCTTCTCGATCGCGCGATCCAAGCGAGCTTCCTCGACAGGCTTCATCAGATAATCGACGGCATCGACGTCGAATGCCTCGACCGCATGGTCGCTATACGCAGTCACAAACACGATCGCCGGCGGATTTTTGAGCTTATGCAGCGCCTCGGCAAGTTGCAGGCCCGAGGCACCGGGCATCGAGATATCGAGAAACACGACATCCACGCGACTTTCCATAAGCATCTCGATGGCGGAGCGGACGCTCGACGCCTCCGTGATCGTGCCGATCTTGCCCGTTTGCTCGAGCAGGAAGCGAAGCTCCGAGCGAGCCGGCGCCTCATCATCCACAATCATCGCACGCAGCATAGGGATAAAACCTTTCGTCAACTAACTACGCCGGGCATCCGTCGCATGACGTTGAGCCCGTAGCCTTTTATTTTACTCTTGAATGTCAAAGATGCTCTCTGACAAATCAAGATGAAGGAGCACTTTGGTGCCCTTGCCCGGCGCCGATTCGACACGCGTATAGGAGTGCGGCCCATAAAAGCGATGGATGCGCTCCGAAATATTGTGCATGGCCACACCGGCGCCGCCACCCTGGGGAGAGCTGGCGTCGGGACGGGCAGAGCGCTCGTCAAACAGTCTGGCGGCGGTACCCTCATCCATGCCCACGCCATTATCGGCCACGGCAATCAAGATTGCATCCTCGCCGTCTTGGTGAACGGTCACGTCGATCCTCAGGGCGTCGTCATCGCCCATACCATGACGTACGGCGTTCTCGACAATCGGCTGGATCACGAACGCCGGCACCAGCGTATCTTCCACGTCCTCGGACACATCGAACGTCGCAAGCACGCGGTCCTCGCCAAAGCGGGCCTTCTCAAAGGTAAGGTAGCGCTTGGTCTGTGCGACCTCGCGCGAGACCGGAATAAGCGATCCCGAGTTGTCGAGCGTGGCACGATAGAACGATGAGAACTCACGAAGCAGTTCGCGGGCCCGCAACGGGTCGGTGCGCGTAAACGATGCAATGGTGTTCAGCGTGTTGAACAGGAAGTGCGGGTTAATCTGCGCCTGCAGCGCACGCACCTCAGCGCGCGCCGTGAGTTCCTTTTGCACCTCGAGCTCGTGGATGGCGAGCTGCGTGGACAAGATCTCGGCAAAGCCCGAGGCAAGCGCGTACTGGGTACGGTCGACGGCGCGCGGGGTCTTGTAGTAGAACTTGAGCGTGCCGACGGTACGATCGCCCACCTTGATGGGAGCGATAATGCCGGCGGGGACTTGGTTGTGCGAGCCGTCCGAACCCACGACATCCACCATACGGTTGAACGACTGCACGATGCCATGTTCGATAACGTAGCGCGTGGCAAGCGTGTGGATGGGAGTATCGGGCAGCAGTTTTTCCTCAAACTCGCCCGCGCAGGCAAGCACGTTGTCCTCGTCGGTGATGGCCACCGTCATGGCGCGCGTCTCGGGCAAAATGCGCCGGCACACCAAACGCGCCGATTCCTGCGTCAGACCGCCCTTAATGTCCTCGAGCATGGCCGAGGCCACCGAGAGCGTCTCCTCGGTGTACTGGGAGCGCACCGAATCGGGATTGAGCGTCAAAAAGATAAAGATGCACAGAAAGATGCACAGCAGCGCGCAGGCAATCACCGTGGCGATCGGCTCGATACCGGTCACCAAGGCAAAAATAAAGTACACCAGCACGCAAATGGCGCAGGCAACGGCAATGATGCGAAAGATTGATATTGAACTATCGCGCTGGGCGCGGCGGTCGATCATTCGGCCCCCTCCAGGATACTGATCAGTTGTGCGTCACGCCAAAGCCCGTCCATGATCTTGGGCCAAAAGCTCTGGAAACGCAGATAGCTTGCAGCGTTTTGGCGCGCATAGGCCTTTGCCTCGTCGATACCATGGCGCCAGATGCGCAGGTAGCCCTCATGCTCGCGGGTAAACACGCTGCGGACCATAGCGGTCTTGCGCACGCGGTCGTCGAGCTCGCGCGAAATCCACGGGCCCGGGTAGGGCATGAGCGATGCCGCCGTAACGGGGATGAGCTCCTTTTGATGCGCGGCGAACGTCAACTTGGCCCGTTCGTAGTACCAACGGTATACATCCTGCATAAAGCGCGGTGAGCGCTTCTCGGACTCGGGCGGCAGGTGACGAACGGCCCACTCGTTGTCAAACCACACGTCATAGCCAAACATGCGCATGTTAAAGAGGTAATCCAGATCCTCGCCACGGGTGATAAACGGATCAAAGGCCACACGCGTAAAGGCGCGGGCGTGCAGGGCCATCAGGCCGCCGCACACGTAGTTGGAGCGCGAGATGCGGGTGCCCGAGAGCGCCTTTTTCATCCAACGGTTGAACTCGATGCGCTTGGTCCACCAACGATGGCAGATGCCCACCTTGTCCGTGGGCGCCAGCGGGGATCCGTCGCGATCGTAAAAGTAACCGCTCTTGACCAAAATCGGCAGGCCCTGACGCGTCTGCTGGCCCAGCGCATAGGTCGCGCGCTTCATAAAGTCGGCGTCGATGACAGTCTCATCGTCATCCAAAAAGATAACCGCGTCATGCCCCAGCACAGCGGCACAGGCTAGCCCCATGTTGCGGATGGCGCCGTAGCCTCGCAGACTCACGCACTCGCCCGAACCCTTGGGTGCGATCTGAGCAACCCGGTCTGCGATGCGCGAGGCCTGGGTGTTGGTAACAACGGTGACCTTGAGCGTGGGATGCGCGTCGACAATCTCGTGCACGCGCAGCGACACATCGGCTGTGGCAGAAACGGGACAGACCACCAAAAGGATGATGCGCGGGATGTCACGTACCTGCTCAAGCGAGACCAGGCAGCGGTCGAGTTCGGGATTGTCGGCGTTGAGTCGTGTCGAATGGTCATAGGTGCCAGGGGCGTTTGCGCGAGCGTCATCGCCCGCCCAATACGTTGGAATCACGACCGTGGCGTTCATGCCTTACCCTCCCTGCAACACAAAAACGGGACGCCGCCAAACACAGGCGACGCCCCGCGACCTAGCTGACTCCATCATACCCACTTGGGCTAATCATTGTTCGAAAGTCAGAATGTTTATTGCGGATAACCCCAAAAGAGTATCGCGGCGGACGCAATTACCGGCAAGTTCCTATGCGGCCTGCTCTGCCGTCTGAGACATGCAGGACAGACGGACCAGCAGCACAAAGCCCACCACCAGCAGCACGCCGATAGACAGGACGCCCAGCGAGGGGTTGCCGGTCAGCGAGGTGACGACCGACACCAAGAAGGTGCCCATGACACTTGCATAGCGGCCAAAGATATCAAAGAAGCCGTAGTACTCGTTGGACTTTTCCTTGGGAATAATGCGGCCGAAGTAGCTACGGCTGAGCGCCTGCACACCGCCCTGGAACAGGCCGACCATAATGGCAAGCACCCAGAATTCAAAGGCGGTCTTGAGGAAGAACGCGGCAAAGAGCACGATGCCCATATAGGCGGCGACGGCCACCAAGATCATATTGAGTGTGCCCACGCGACCGGCAAGCTTGCCGTAGATGATGGCGGACGGAAAGGCCACAAACTGCGTAACGAGCAGAGCCAGCACCAGTTGGGTCGAGTCGATGCCCAAAGCCGATCCATAGCTGGTTGCCATGGAAATGACCGTGTGCACACCGTCGATGTAGAAGAAGAACGCGATCATGTAGACCAGCACGGTCTTGTTGTGGGCAATCTCGCGCATGGTGTGTCCGACCTCGGAGAACACGCCGCCCACGATGTGGCCGATGGTGTCCTCGGGACCACGCTCGCGACCGTACTTTTGCTTATAGGTGCGAATGAGCGGCAGGGTAAAGATGAGCCACCAGGCACCAGTGATGACAAACGACAGACGCGTTGCCAGCATGGTGGGGACACCAAGAGCGGGACCACCCATGATAAGCGCCAGGCAGATGATGAACGGCACGGTGGAACCGATGTAGCCCCAGGCATAGCC
Organism: uncultured Collinsella sp.; assembly: GCA_959600835.1. Taxonomy (GTDB): domain Bacteria; phylum Actinomycetota; class Coriobacteriia; order Coriobacteriales; family Coriobacteriaceae; genus Collinsella. The sequence goes on from CAUGNQ010000001.1 coordinate 39,406, forward strand.
CGAGCTGGACACGACGTCCATGCGCTCGTCGGTGGTAATGTCGGGCAGCATGGCGTCGTAGAACGTCATAGAAGAGTTGAGGCCGATGGTGCACAGCACGTACACAGTCAAAAATGCCATGGCGGACATTGGGATAGCCTGCGCCAGGCAAAGAACCAGGCCCGTGAGGAAGAAGCCCAAGAAGAACTTGATCTTGTTGCCGGCGTAATCGGCAAGCGCGCCCAGAATGGGCATGAGCATGGCAATGACCAGCGAGGCAATCGTCTGCGCGTTGCCCCAAGCGACCACCAGGTCTGCCGAGGAAGCGCCGGTATTGATGGCGTTAAAGTAGATGGGCACCACCGAGGTATTGAGCAGCACGAGGGCCGAGTTTCCCACATCGTACATGACCCAGTTACGCTCGAGCTTGGTGTATTTCATGGACAGGGACCCTTCGTATTCGCCCGATATGCAGCTAGTTCATCGTACCCCAATTGCACGGAGGCGCCGGTAAGGATTCGGCAAAGAGACAGGAGCGGACCCTACTCCTCGCGGTCGAACTCCTCGTCGGTGCCGAGCACGCGGCCGCTGTAGTTGACGTGACCGGTCACGGCCTCCATGTCACCGGTCTCGATAAAACGCGCGACCGTGCACTCGTAATCGACCAGCGCGCGATCAAAGACCTCGGGGAAACTCTCGTTCGAGACCTCATCGGTAAAGGGATTCTTCCATGTCAGATGGCCCAGGTTACCGGTGCGCTCGGGCAGCTCCGTCGTCACGCGATGGGCAAGGCCGTCGAGCAGCGAGTAGTCGTGCACCAACCCCTCAACCAGCGAGATCGCGCGCGTCTTTACGGAGTCGGCCGGCTCAATCGCACGGTAAAGTCGCTGCATATTGGCAACGGCAGCACCGTACTCCCCCGCCGGAATGTCAATGCCGTACACGCGTCCGGCAACATAGCTCATCAGCACGCCGGCCACGCGACTGATGCGATCGGTGGTGACGATCTCGCCCGCCGGCGGGTAATCGTCGACCGTAGCGCCATCGCGCTTAAGCTGCAGCATCAGTACATCCAGGTCGCTCTCGATCACGGCATGGACCTGACTGCTCGAATCCTCAAGCTCTGAATCGGACTCCACGATGCCAAACTGCTGCTCATAGACAAAGGGGTGGGCGTTGCGGTCGAGCACGTAATGAGACAGCAGACCCAGCGCAAAGGCGCGACCCAAGCTGGCGTCGCGCGGCAGCAGATGCGACACGCCGTCGCGCAGGCACGCGAACTGGCGAGACATGCGCGAGCGATGCATGACCTGCGCCAGCAGCGTACAGTCGGAAACACGCGGTGTCAGAATGTGGAAGAAAAACGGGTCGGGGCCCTGGTTGCCCAGGATAAAGGCAATACGCTCCTCGTCGGACGTGATAACGCCCTGCGGAAGACGGTCGATGCTTTCCTCGCCAAACAGATGATGCGTAATGAGCGCAGGCATAATGATCCTTTCGATTTCATTCGATGCCACCCATTATGCCCACCGCGCGCCCGTGCCAAACCTGCGGCGGTAAACGGTGGCGTGCGGACCGCTTACGCAAGCCCCAGGTGCGTCTTAACCTCGGCGGCGCGACGGCGGGACACGGGCACCGTCGAGGTCACGCGATCGAGCCTGAGCTCCATCAGGCCCGTGGAGCCGATCTCGACATTGTGCACGTCTTCCAAATTGACCAGATAACTGCGGTGGACACGGATAAAGCCCTCGGAGGCCAGGCGCCGCTCGAGCGAGGAAATCGACTCATTGATCAGGTATGTTCCCTCGGCGCAGACGGCGTTGCAAAAATCGGCGCGTGCCTCAAAGTAGCAGACATCCGCCACGGGAATGAACACCTTTTTACCCCCACGATCCACCGTCAGGCGAAGGGGCTGGCGCGGGGTATGGACAGCGCGGCGAACACCCAGGGCGGTTTCGATCTTGTCGAGCGCCTTCGACAGGCGCGCGTCCTCGACCGGCTTGACGATGTAATCGACGGCATCGAGGTTATAGGCATCGGCCGCATACTCGGCAAATGCCGTCACAAACACCACGACCGGCGGCGTCTTTAGGTTCTGCAGCGTCTCGGCAAGCTCGATTCCCGAGCGACCGGGCATCGTGATATCCAAAAACAAGACGTCGGGCTTGTTCGACAGGATCGATTCCACAGCCTCGGTGACATTGCCCGCCTCGGCAATCTGGCCCACACGCGCATCCTTTTCCAACAGATAACGTAGCTCAGCCCTAATAGGGGGCTCGTCATCAACCACCAAGATGTTCCATCCCTCGGACATATGCGCTTCCCCTCTTTTTTTCTCTCAATCCAACCGCGCGCTACACCTTCATCGGCGGCGGCTCATGCGGCTCGCCGTTCAGCTCGACGATGACCTGTGTTCCCACGCCTTCCTGGGACTTCACGCGCATGCCAGAATCTTCTCCGTAAAAGAAATGGATGCGCTGAAGCACGTTGAAGAGCGCCAGGCCGCAACCTCGCTTGATGGATCCGTCGGCGGTAATGCTCTCGGGCTCCTCTCGGCGATGCTGCTCAAACAGATGCGCGCAGACTTCTTCGCTCATACCGATGCCGTCATCTTCGACGATGATCTCCAAGCCGTCATCGGTCTCAAAAGCCCTAACACGAATAGAAAGCGGCTCGGTCTCGCGCTGCGCATGCTTGATGCAGTTTTCGAGCAACGGCTGCAAGATAAACGGCGGCACCATGCAATCGCGCACCTCAAAGTCGATATCGACCGAGACGCGCAGACGGCCGTCGCCATACCGGGCCTGCATAAGATTGATATAACGGGTGCCCTGTTCCACCTCATGCTCGAGCGTGGTGAGCGTATCGGAGTCAGAAAGCGTCTGACGATAGTAATTGGAAAAATCGATGAGCAGCGATCGCGCCTTGTCGGGCTCGGTTCGAACGAGCAACACGATCGTGCTAATGGTGTTGAACAGAAAATGCGGGTCGACCTGCGACTGCAGGGCCCGAAGCTCCACGCGGGCTGTGAGCTCGTCCTGGCGCTCGAGCTCAAAGCTGGCGAGCTGCGTGGAGATGAGATCGGCAAAACCCGAGGCCAACGCCGTCTGGCGCATATCGATGCTGCTCAGGCGGGGATAGTACAGCTCGAGCGTACCCACGCAATGCCCGCGCACGGTAAGCGGCGCGACAATGCCGGCGCGCAGGCGGGGAAAATAGCCGCCCGTCTCATTGGAGGCGTCGCGCGAAAATACACTCTGCTCGCCGGACTCGATCACGTTGAGCGTGGTCTTGAGCACAACCGGGGTGCCGGCAGGGCACTTTGCCGAGTCCTCGCCCCAGCTTGCCAACACCTGTTTGCCATCGGTAAAGCAGATGGCAGAGGCGATGGTCTCGGACAGGATAATTTTAGAGGCGCCCAGGGCCGCTTCGGGCGTAAGGCCGCGCGACGTGTAGGCGAATATTTTTGATGCGATGGCGAGCGTACGGTCGGTTGCGCTCGATGTGAGGTCGTCGGGGACCACAAAGACATACGAGAAAAAGAAGCACAGCATGACCAGGCCGGCAATAACGACAACGCCCGGAACGGGATTGGGATTATCGGTTAAATCCCAGATAAGCAGCAGGATAAGCGCCGGAACGACAATACCGAGCAGGATGGCCTGAACCACATGCTGGGCCGTACGAAAGACCTTGGTAGAGTTGTAGCTCTTGCCCAGAATCAGCCTGTTTAAATCCACCGTCATCCCCTCTTGTCCTTAGCACCCATAGCAATAAAGAGGGCCGCAAGCGACCCTCTCCATTGCATTATGCAATCAAAAACTGTGTTTTACATCCAGCCATCGACAAACGGTATCTTAGGCGCTGTATTTGTTGGCCTCGCCAAAGGTGCCAGCCTCGACGATCCAGCCGTCCTTCATGATGACGTCCATGTTGTCGGTGTTGAGCACGTGGATGTCGGCGGCGACGTCACCGTTGACAACCAGCAGGTCGGCGCACTTGCCGGCCTCGATGGAACCGGTCTCGTCCTCGATGTGGCACATCTTGGCACCGTTGAGGGTGGCGCAGGTGATGGTCTCGACCGGAGTGAAGCCGATCTTGTCGACGAACTCGTACATCTCCTCGATGGAGCAGGTGCCGTACGGGGTGACGAAGGAGAAGGAGTCGGAGCCGATCGTCATGACGACGCCGCGCTTCTTGGCCTCGCGCAGGCAGTCGTAGTTGCGCTGCAGCTCCTTCTCGACCAGGGTGCCCTCGTACTTGTCGTGCAGCTCGGGGACGTAGACGGGCGGATAGGTGGCGTACCAGGTGGGCAGGAAGGCGATCGTCGGGGTGAAGAAGGTGCCCTGCTCGGCCATGAGGTCCATGGTGCGCTCATCGATATCGAAGCCGTGAATCAGCTGCTCGCAGCCAAAGCGAACGGAGTCGTAGGCGGCGGCGTGGTTGTTGTAGCAGTGACTCCACACGGGGATGCCGACCATCTTTGCCTCTTCGACCACGGCCTGGATCTCCTCGGAGCAATAGTGCTGGTCGCGACCGGAATCCCAACGCCAGATGCCGCCACCGGTAGCCCAGATCTTTATGGCATCGGGGTTCTCGCGCAGGCGACGACGGACGGCCTTGCGCAGATCCCAAGGACCATCGACCTGGTCGCCCCAGGGATGGGATTCCTTGTTGAGCTCCTGGGTGCAGTGGTGGGAGTCACCGTGGCCGGCAACACGGCAGAAGCCGAGTCCGGTGGCCAGAACGCGCGGGCCCTTGAAGACGCCCTTGTCGATGCAGTCGCGAATCTGGATACCAAAGCGGCCGATCTCGCAGACGGTGGTGAGGCCGTGGGTGAGGCAGTCGTAGGCCTGCTTGACGGCGACGGCCTGCTTCTCGAGGAGCGGCTGCATGACCCAGTCGGTGTCATCGTCGGTCAGGTTGCCCGAGAAGTGCAGGTGGGTGTCGATCAGGCCGGGAAGGACGGTCTTGCCGGTGGCGTCGATAACCTCAACGCCCTCGGGAAGGTCCTGCATAGCACCGGCATACTCGATCTTGCCGTTGTCGTCGACGAGAACGAGGGAGTTCTCGACCGGCTCGGCACCGGTACCGTCGATGAGCTTACCGCCAACGATTGCGTACTTAGTGGACATGGTTCCTCCTTATGGATCCATATAGTGGGCGAGGCCATGTTGGGTTATGGCCTCACAAAGCTACCCAAGTGGTGCCGGGTTCGGTGCGCGGAAGAGAGGGGTCCGCGCACCCGATCCGCCCCGGCTAGGCGTTATTTTTTGCGGGAATTGGTGAAGGCCATGAGGGCCAGGCCAACGGCCAGCCAGCCGATCACGATGCTCCACTCCACCATGTTGAGGGAGGCGGGAGAGAACGGGACCACGAGCAGGCCAATGATGACGGCGCAGGCAGCGACAGCGAGGCTGATGCCAAACTTGCCGCCGGGCACCTCGTAGGGACGAGGCAGGTCGGGCTCGGTGAAGCGCATGCGCAGGCAAGCGAGGGCGACCATGCCGCAGGAGAAGATGAAGGCGAGAGCCGACACGTTGGTCAGAGGGATGAGCATGTTCTTGCCCAGGAACGGACCGATGACGGTGATGACGCCCAGAACGGCGCAGGCGAGCTTGGGAGCGCCGGACTTGGGATCGACCTCGGCGAACTTCTCGGGCAGCTGGCCCTTGCGGCCCATGGCGAGCATGATGCGGCTCGTAGCGCCGTAGAAGGAGTTCATCGGGCCCATGGGTCCAAGCGTGGCGATGACGAGCATGGCCAGGTACAGGAGCATGTTGATGCCCTTGAGGCAGGCAAGCGCGGGAACCGGGCTCTTAACAAACTCATGCCAGTCGAGGATGGTGCCGAACGAGTAGATGCAGACCATGTAGAAGCCGCCGGCGGCCAGCAGGGCCAGGGAGATGATCTTGCCGAACTTGTTCCAGTTGAGGCCCTCGGCTGCTTCCTCAGCCTGCTGAGGAATGGTGTCGAAGCCGGCGTAGAAGAACGGGGTCAGAACCAGGACCGACACGATGCCGGCGAACAGGCTGGTGCCCTCGGTAGCGGGCTTGCCGCCGCCAGCACCGGTGACCTGGGAGAACACGGGCATGGCGTGTTCCGGCGAACCGGTGAACAGCGAGACGCCCATGGCAAGCAGCATGCCGCAGAGCAGGGCCTTGGTCAGGAAGGCCTGGAGCTTGGCGGCCGAGCTGGCACCGCGGAAGTTGAGGAAGATGACGTAGGCTGCAAAGCCGAGCGCGATCAACGTCGGGAACAGGTAAACGTCGGCGCCCAGGATGGTGTAGAGCTTGACGGCGCGCAGCCACTCAAGGCCGGGCAGGCTGCCGAACATCTCGGACACGAGGGTCGAGATGGCGATGGCCTCCCACGGGCACAGGATGCCGTTGCCCAGGGCCAGGAGCCAGCCAGTGATGTAGCTCATCGTACGGCCAAAGCTACGATCGACATACTCGACGATGCCGCCCGAAATGGGGATAGCAGCCGTGAGCTCACCGAAAACAGCTCCGACGGGCACGAGGAAGATCGCGCCCAAGAGGAATGCGATCATAGCGGGAACGGGACCGCCGCCCACGACCATCCAGTCGCCGACCTGCAGAACCCAGCCGGTACCGATGATGGCACCGAAACCGATGGTGAAGAAGTTCCAGAGCGAAAGCGTTTTCTTCATGCCACCGTTACCTTCGACTGCAACTTCTGCGTTCTTGTCCGCCATTGTTCCCCTCCTTTCCTTATTGACGCCTCTTTGGCGTCACCCCTTGCGCGGTCTGTTTTGCCGCGCACTTTTATTTCGTGGCTTTAAGATACGGCCTCGGCGTCGCGCTACCGCTTATGGCTCGACCGAAGGCAGAACTCGCATATGAGTGGCGCCGTTTTTGGGACGAACGGCACGGTTTGCCGCTCATTGTTGTCGCCCGTCCGACGGGCGTACGCTCATTGGACGCATATAGAAATGTTTTTGAGGCCGTGTGTTTTGCGCCTTTCGTACCGTTTACCGAGCTTTTGACGCTCGGACCCATTTGTTGCACATCCTTTTTGTAGGATAGACAGGTTATACATGAGACAAGGCGGTACGAATGGCATACGGATACAACGACGGTGATCAACGGCGACAAAGCGTTCGCCTTGCTGGCCGCACCACGCCGATGCCCAGAAGTGCCACGAGCAGCAATCCGCAACGCCCTCAAGAGCAACCCGGGCCTTCGTCTCGGCAGCAGACAAACAGAACACGGCAGAGCGGCCGTCCGAGCACGGGCACAAGCGCACAGCAAGATAGCCGCTTGGGCGCGCGCACTCGACAGCGCCAAGCCGAGGTTCCGCAACTGCGCCGCAACGGCGCACGTCAGCCCGGCATCCATATCAACCGCTTCTTTTCGCATCCCCAAGGCGGACGCGACGGCAAGCCCTACCGCTCGACATCGTACGTGAATGCCCCCGCCCTGCCGGCTCGTCGGCTTTGCCTCGCACTGTGCTCTATCCTCATCTGTCTGGTCTTTGTGCTTATGAGCTCCTGTATGTCCCACGGCTCGGCCGGTCTCGAGCCCACCGCCGAGGACAAGCTGCTCAAGGCCCCCGTCGCGCCCGGTTATTCTTTCGCCTTTTCGACTCCGCGCTCGCAATGGCAAGCCGGCACGATGCCCCATATCTATCAGATCGACCCTGCGTGGTCGGAGCTGCCCTATGCCGGTGGCACTATTCGCGAAAACGCTTGCGGTCCCACTTGCCTCACCATGGTCTATATCTTTAAGACCGGCCGCACCGATATGACACCGGTCGACATGTGCGCCCTTTCCGAGGCGGGCAACTATGCCCCCACCGGCGCCACCGAATGGTCATTTATGACGCGCGGCGCATGGCAGCTGGGCCTTAACGGAACGGAGCTTCATAACGATCGCGACTCGATGACTCAGGTGCTGCGTTCGGGAGCGCCCGTCATCGCCGCCGTTCGGCCGGGCACCTTTACCAACGTGGGCCACTACATTGTGCTTTACGGTATTGACGACGCCGACCAGATTGAAGTCTTCGATCCCAACTCGGCCAGCCGCAGCGCCCGACGCTGGGGCGTCGTAGAGGTCCTCAACGAAGTCGAAGCCATGTGGGCCTACTACTAGTCACTGGGGACAGACTTAAATGAGTGGTCTCTGGATGCCCGGAACTGCTGGCACGGAAAGCGCACCCCGCTTTGAAGTTCGATAGCGGGATGCGCTTTCCGTTAGCGGCCTGTTTGGGAAACTGGGGGCCATTTTTCGGGCAAATTCCGGGATGTATTTTCCGGTTGAGGGCCCCGGGGAAACTGTGCCCCATTTTGGACGCTCATTGTGAGATGCACTTTCCGCAGTTGATTGGTGCTACTCATTTAAGTCTGTCCCCAATGACTACCGATAGCAAAAGCCCCGCAGTCGGAGCGGACTGCGGGGCTCATGAAGAGAGGCTAGTCTGTGGGCGCTTTGCCTGGCGCCCACGAGAGATGCAACGGAGTAGGGACTACTCGTGGATGCGGGTACCGGAGAGGCCGGCCATGGTCTCGGCGGCCTTGTCCAGGGCGCCGATGATGCAGGTGCGGCCCTTGCGGGAGCGGGCGAACTTGATGGCGGCGCGGACCTTGGGCTCCATGGAACCCTTGCCGAACTGGCCCTCGTCGGCCAGGCGCTCGGCCTCGTCGGCGGTGAGGTCCTCGAGCTCCTCCTGGTTGGGCTTGCCGAAGTTGATGGCGACATGCTCGACGGCGGTCAGCAGGAACAGGACGTCGGCGTCGCAGTCCTCGGCCAGCAGCTCGCCGCCCAGATCCTTGTCGATAACGGCGGGAACGCCCTTGTAGCAGCCCTTGTTCTCGTAGTCGCGGACGACGGGGATGCCGCCGCCACCGCAGGCGATGACGATGAACTCGTTGTCGAGCAGGTTGAGGATGGAGTCGGCCTCGACGATCTTCTTGGGATCGGGGGAGGCGACGACGCGACGCCAGCCGCGGCCGGAATCCTCGACGAAGACCTTGGAGGGGTCCTCGGCCATGAACTCCTTGGCCTGCTCCTCGGTGTAGAAGGGGCCGATCGGCTTGGTCGGGTTCTTGAACGCGGGATCGTCCGGGTCGCACTCGATCTGGGTGACGACGGTGGCGGCGTGCCAACGCTTATAGCGCTTGTGCATCTCGCGGCCGATGCCCTGCTGCAGGTGGTAGCCGATGTAGCCCTGGGACATGGCGCCGCACTCGGGCAGCGGCATCTCGGGGGTGCCGATGGCGTCGTGGGCGGCGGCGAAGGCGTTCTGGATCATGCCGACCTGCGGGCCGTTGCCGTGGGTGATGATGATCTCGTTGCCCTGCTCGATGAGGCCGAGGAGCGCGTGGGCGGTGTTGCTCACGGCCTCGATCTGCTCGACGGGGTTGTTGCCGAGGGCGTTGCCGCCGAGGGCGACGACAATACGATCGGGCTTTCCGTACGGTTTACTCATAGTGTTCGTTCACTTCCCAGCTACTAGCGAAGCGTCGCGTACATCATGGCCTTAATGGTATGCATGCGGTTCTCGGCCTCCTGGAACACGCGAGACTGCGCGCTCTCAAAGACCTCGTCGGAAACCTCCATCTCGGTCACGCCGAACTTCTCGGCAATCTCGGCGCCGATGGTGGTCTGCGTATCGTGGAAGCTCGGCAGGCAGTGCATAAAGATGGCGCCGGGGTTTGCCTTGGCCATGACCTCGGGCGTTACTCGATAGGGAGAGAGAAGATCGATTCGGCTCTTCCACAGCTCCTCAGCCTGGCCCATACCGACCCAAACGTCCGTATAGATCACGTCTGCATCCTTGACGCCCTCGTCGATATCCTCAGTGAGCTGGATCGTGCAGCCATTCTGAGCGGCGATCTCCTGGCAGCGCTCAAGAAGCTCGGGATCGAAGTGCGTGGCGCCCTCGACATCGCCCTTGGGTCCGCAGGAGCAGAAGTTAATGCCGAGCTTGGCGCAGATAACCATCAGGGAGTCGCTGACGTTGCCCTGCTCCTTGCCCATATAGGTGAGCTTCATGCCGCGCGTGTCGCCAAACTCCTCACGCATGGTAAGAATGTCGGCAAGGGCCTGGGTGGGATGGTACTCGTTGGTCAGACCGTTCCAGACGGGAACGCCAGCCTTGGCGGCAAGCTCCTCGACGATCGACTGGTCGGAGCCGCGATACTCAATACCGTCATACATGCGACCGAGCACGCGGGCGGTATCCTCGATGGACTCTTTCTTGCCCATCTGCGACGAGCCGGGGTCGAGGTAGGTCACGCCCATACCCAGGTCCATACCGCCGACCTCGAAGGCACAGCGCGTGCGCGTGGAGGTCTTCTCAAACAGCAGGACAATGTTCTTGCCCTCGAGAAAGCGGTGCGGATACCCGGCGCGCTTCATATCCTTGAAGTTCTTTGAGAGGTCGAGCATGTACTCGATTTCCTCGGACGTAAAGTCAAGCAGGGTAAGAACGCTTCGACCAGAAAGATTAAGAGCCATGATTTGAGTCCTTTCGATTGTTGGAACACACAAGGAGGGATGGGCGGCGCAGACGCACACGCGCCGCCCAGATACGCTAAAGCTGATTAGATTTCCTCACGCCAGAACGGCATGGTCATGCAGCGCGGGCCGCCGCGACCGCGAGAAAGCTCCTCGGAGGGAGCGACGAGCAGCTCGACGCCAGCCTTGTAAAGAGCATCGTTGGTGACAACGTTGCGCTCATACACGCAGACCTTGCCCGGTGCGACCGCAAGAGTGTTGGAACCATCGTTCCACTGCTCACGGGAAGCCTCGATCGGATCGCCGCCACCGCACTCAATCATGGTGATATGGTCCATACCCGTCGCAAGCTCGAGGATATGCTGCAGGGTGCCCTCGAGTTCCTCGATATGCACCTCCCCCTCCGAATCGCCCTTGGTCAGGCGGTAGGCACGAAGCGTCTGGTAGATGCCGGGATAGACCGTGAACTTATCGCGATCGACCTGCGTGCAGACGGTGTCGAGGTGCATGTAGGCATAGCCGTGCGGAATCTTGATGGCATAGATGTTCTCGATCTCGGCCTCATCGGAACCCCAGAACATATTCTTGGCGAGCTCATCGATGGCTGCAGTCTGGGTGCGCTCGGAAATACCGATGGCGAGCGTCTTGGCGTTGATGTTGAGGATATCGCCGCCCTCGATATGCCACTCGCTGTTGTGGTCGTACCAGATGGGGCTACCGGCGTAATCGGGATGGTTGCGCAGCACCGTTTCGTAGAAGATTACCTCGCGGTTGCGCTGATTCCAGTACATGCGGTTCATGGTAGCGCCCTTGCCCACGACAGCCAGAGGGTCACGGGAGAAATACGAGGCCGGCATGGGGAACAGCACCATATCGTCAGCCTTCAACTCCTCGCCGTCCATACTGGCAAGAGAACCGCCAACCTTGGGGATCTCGAGGTCGCGAACGTAGAGGCCGCCCATGGCAGCAAGGACAAACTCCTTGTTGTCCTTAATCGAATCAAGCTTCTCGACAACGGCCTGGCGAAGGGCCGCGTTGGAGATGCCGGACTCACCCATGAACTTCGTCATGAACTCTGCGCGAGTGCCCTCGACTTTGTCAAACGTCTCAGCGAGCAGCTCTTCCATATAGACGACCTCGGCGCCAGCGCCGCGAAGAAGGTCGGTAAACTGATCGTGCTCTTTCTGGGCATAGTCCAGATAGAACGCGTCGTGAATCCAAACGCGGTCGAAATCCTCCGCCTTCATGTTTACAAGATCCATACCGGGGCGATGGACGCACACCTTCTTGAGGGCGCCAATCTCGCTATGAACGTTCAGCCCTTTGTTCATCTCTATCCTTCTTTCTCACAACTTGTATGTGGGGTTTTGCATTTACGGCAGGGGGATAAGACCCGAAACCGCAGTGAATGCCATGCAGATAACGCTTACGACCAGGAAGAATTTCCAAGCGACCTTCCACCACTGGCCTAGCGGAATCTTGCAGACGCCAAGACCGGCAACGAGCATCGCGCTTGTTGGCGAAATGAGAGACATGGCCGCGCTGCCCATGGAAAGACCAGTAACTGCGGCCTCGGGGTTTAAGCCCATCAGCTCAACAAGCGGGCCGAAAATGGGAATCGTAAGAGCAGCGATGCCCGAGGAGCTCGGAACGAGGATCGACAGAAGGTTATCCACGACATAGAGAATGCTCGTAAAGATAACTGCCGGAACTCCGGAGAGAGCCGTGGCGAGCGTGTTGAGAATCGTATCGATGATGAGGCCGTCATTGGCGATTACGAGGATTCCGCGGGCGAGGCCAACAACGATGGCAGAGAACGCGAAGTCTGCAATTCCCTTAACGAACTCGCCAGCGATCTCCTTCTCATTCATCCCGGAAACAACACCCGAAAGAAGGGCCATGGCCAAGAAAATCGCAGAGATTTCGTTCATGTACCAGCCCTGGGCCACCAGACCCCAAATGATGGCGGCAAGTCCAAGCACGAAAATAACCATAACGGCTTTCTGCCTACCGGTGAACTCGCTATCGAGGAGATTCTCGTCCGCACCAAACTCTTTGCGCTTCTCGATATCATCGTGGAAAGCTGGGGATGCCTCGGGATTCTTCTTAACCTTGAGGGCATACATCACAACCCATGCGATGGCAACTGCAGTGAGCACGGCAAGGGCAATAGTACGCAACCAAAGCTGGGGGTTGCCCTGGATACCGAGGATGCCCTGGGAAATCAGGACGTTGAACGGATTGACGGTAGATGCGATGTATCCGATACGGGCACCCACAAACACCGTCATGAACGCTGTAATTGAGTCGAAGCCCATGGCCATCATGATCGGCATAAGAATCGCAAAGAACGGAAGCGTCTCCTCTGCCATACCAAAGGTGCTGCCGCCCAAGGCAAAAAGCGCCATTAGGATCGGAATGATGAGGACGTCCTTGCTCTTGAACTTCTTCACCACTCGGGCGACGCCGCTCGTGATGGCTCCGGTCGCCGTGATGACCTGGAAGGAACCTCCCACGATCATAATGAATGCAACGACCTCGACCGCTTGCTGGATGCCGATCGCAGGGGCCTCAAGTACTTCGAAGATGCCTTGGCGAAGATCGACCTCGTTGCCGTCCTCGTCCGTATAGACCTTATCGACAGGCTCATAGGTGCCCGAGACCGTTACCTCGCGACCGTTAACCTCCTGGCGCTCAAACGAACCCGAAGGCACGACCCAGGTCAGAACGGCAAATACGGCCATCAAGACGAGAATGATGGTGTACACGTGCGGGACTCGAAGAGTGCGCTTCTTTTCTGTCTCTGCCATCTCTCCTCCTTAATTCAGGGGTTTTTCGTTGCCGGCAAAGCCATTGTGTCATCGCGCAAAACACCCTTCCGTCTCTTCGCCCGCCAACGAAGCGCATCGACCCGTAAACGGACTTTAGATTGAAGTAATTTGTCAATTTGCTTTCTAGATTGATGTTTAACATCAATTACTAAGCCGGTTCGTGCCATTCACCTGTGACAGATATGATGTAAATTGCATCGAACTCGTAATGTGCCACTATGGAAGCAATCAATACTCATCGCCAAAGCGAGGTCTTATGTCCGCACTACATGTTCAAAACGAAATAGGAAAGCTAAAAAAGGCCCTCCTGCACTGCCCCGGCCCCGAAACGCGCAACTACCCCGACGGGCAGTTCAATCGGGTCTTTACGTTGCGTCCGTCTAGCAGCTCATTCGATCTTGATAAAGCCCTTAGGGAGCATCATGCTTACTCGGCGATGCTCGAGCACGAAGGGGTAGAGATTCTCTATCTTGAAAACCTTCTTACCGAAGCCCTTGATGCGACAGAGCAAGCGCGTCGCTCTTTTATCGATAGCTACATTTCAGAATGCGGCGCGCGGGGCATTGAGCTCGAGTCTGCCATTCGCGAGTATCTTGAGCATATCGAAGGTTCCCGCGACCTGGTCCAGGCAGCCGTCAACGGCGTTCGCTACTCCCAGGTCTTCGACACGAACAAGGAGGTGTTCAGCCTCTCAAAGCTGACGGGAGACGCATACTCACCCGACGACCTTCTCATAGCCCCCCTTAACACCATGTGGTTCACGCGCGATCCAGCAAGCGTCATCGGCGAAGGTGTCACGCTCAACCATATGTACTGGCCAGAGCGCAACCGTGAGGTTATCGCCTATAAAACGATTTTTAACTATCATCCGGATTTCCGCGAGACTCCTCAGTTCTTCAAGCATGAATCGACTTACCACATTGAAGGCGGCGACCTTCACAACCTCAACAGCGAAAATGTAGCCGTTGGCATCTCTCAACGAACCGAGCCAGCAGCTATAGACACCCTAGCGAATAACTTGCTCTGGGACGAGAACTCGACTATTGAGTCCGTATGGGCCATTGAGGTTCCCTACGATGATCTCTGCATTCATCTCGACACATACTTTGCTCGTGTTAACTATGAGACATTCCTCATTGACCGGGAGCTCCTGGACCAAGCGCGAGTCTACTGCATTACACGAGGCAGATCGGAAAGGACAACCCGGGCGCGTCATGTCGAAGGCGGACTAAAAGAAGCGCTGGGATTAGCCCTGGGTTTAAGTTCACCGCAATTTATCCCTTGCGGCGGCTCAAATCCCGGAGCGGCAGAGGTCGAAAGAACCAACCATGCCATAAGCACCCTTTGCCTGGAGCCCGGCAAGGTCTGCGTATACGAAGAGAACACCGAGACTAACAAGGCACTGGAGCAGGCCGGTATTGAACTTGTTCCCATCTCTATCTTTGAGCTGACAAACGGCTTTGGCGGCCCCAACTGCCTCTGCCTTCCCCTCGTCCGCGCTTCATAACATGGGAACGGGTCAAAACATAAAGGCGCTTCGCAAGCGCGACCAGCTCACGCAGGAGGAGTTCGCGGCACTTGTCGGCGTCTCCAAAGAAACGGTATGCCGTTGGGAAAAGGACCGCTATGCCATCCGCCGGTCGACACTGCTCAAGATCGTTTCGAAATTCAATCTGCAGTTTGACGACCTCGCATCGGAAACCGCAGGGCTTGCCGCAAAGCTCGACCACGAGGGGCGGAAGGGGGAATCCAAGGAAACTACTACTGACTCCCTTTGTGATGTATTTAAAATTCAGATGAATGGAGGCAGAACGGGACTCAAGCAGACCGGAACAACGGCGCTCCCCTCATCCGTATTCAAAAACCATCGCGGGTGCTTCTTTGTTCAAATGGACACATCTGCCATGTCCAAATGCTATCCGATAGGATCCCTTCTCCTCGTGGATCCAAACCTGAAACCCTGGAACGGATGCTCCGTCCTCGCCTTGGCCGATAATTCCAGAATGGTCATACGGCGATATAGCACCGGCACGAACACCGTGATGCTGTCATCCTACTCATATCGCACGTCGGAACCGGATATTGTGCTGGACAAACGCCGAATCAGGATTCTCGGAGTCATCGTCTGGTTTCAGGCATCCCATGACCTGAGCATCTAACCAAATTTGCTCTTGTTTACCCCCTGCACACATCTCAAACAGCAAAAGCCCCGCAGCCGGAGCGGACTGCGGGGCTCGTGAAGAGAGGCTAGTCTGTGGGCGTCTTGCCTGGCGCCCACGGGAGAGGCAACGGAGTAGGGACTACTCGTGGATGCGGGTGCCGGAGAGGCCGGCCATGGTCTCGGCGGCCTTGTCCAGGGCGCCGATGATGCAGGTGCGGCCCTTGCGGGAGCGGGCGAACTTGATGGCGGCGCGGACCTTGGGCTCCATGGAACCCTTGCCGAACTGGCCCTCGTCGGCCAGGCGCTCGGCCTCGTCGGCGGTGAGGTCCTCGAGCTCCTCCTGGTTGGGCTTGCCGAAGTTGATGGCGACATGCTCGACGGCGGTCAGCAGGAACAGGACGTCGGCGTCGCAGTCCTCGGCCAGCAGCTCGCCGCCCAGATCCTTGTCGATAACGGCGGGAACGCCCTTGTAGCAGCCCTTGTTCTCGTAGTCGCGGACGACGGGGATGCCGCCGCCACCGCAGGCGATGACGATGAACTCGTTGTCGAGCAGGTTGAGGATGGAGTCGGCCTCGACGATCTTCTTGGGATCGGGGGAGGCGACGACGCGACGCCAGCCGCGGCCGGAATCCTCGACGAAGACCTTGGAGGGGTCCTCGGCCATGAACTCCTTGGCCTGCTCCTCGGTGTAGAAGGGGCCGATCGGCTTGGTCGGGTTCTTGAACGCGGGATCGTCCGGGTCGCACTCGATCTGGGTGACGACGGTGGCGGCGTGCCAACGCTTATAGCGCTTGTGCATCTCGCGGCCGATGCCCTGCTGCAGGTGGTAGCCGATGTAGCCCTGGGACATGGCGCCGCACTCGGGCAGCGGCATCTCGGGGGTGCCGATGGCGTCGTGGGCGGCGGCGAAGGCGTTCTGGATCATGCCGACCTGCGGGCCGTTGCCGTGGGTGATGATGATCTCGTTGCCCTGCTCGATGAGGCCGAGGAGCGCGTGGGCGGTGTTGCTCACGGCCTCGATCTGCTCGACGGGGTTGTTGCCGAGGGCGTTGCCGCCGAGGGCGACGACAATACGATCGGGCTTGCCAAGAGGCTTAGACATTGCTGGAATCCTTTCTGTAAAAGGCCTACAACCCATTAATAACCCGCGTCCGTGCGATACGCGAGTTTATTAAGGTTTATATTCTCTTTATCGCTCATTTTATTCATTTTGAAAACAGTTGAACGGTGAACGGTCGTTTTTACCCGCTCAGCGTAAGGAATCCCAGCTCACGCATGTTTACGTCATCTACGTGCGACTTTATTTAATTAGAGCAGAGATTAGGCTGGATTATGCAAACTATATCTTTGCTAAACACATAACCGACACTGCAATTATTTACTCGCACTATACGAGATTCTATGCACTTGCAAGACAAGTATGCACCCCTGCAATAACACGGGGCTTTTCATCCAACAAAAGGGATAGCCAATCGCGCTTCACTTTGCGGCAAGCGATTGTGAGTTCGCAGTATGGAACTTTACCGTCGGATACTGCATGAACGCCGTCGACGCCCTCTCGCTCCTGCGCGCCCAGGCAATCGAGAACATCAGCGGCGTCCCCAGTCTTTTTGCATGGCACCGCGCCGGCTCGATGGCTCTGGGACCTAAGCGAATCTTTGCTATCTGCCAATTTTTGTATGATTTGGGTCATTCCTATCTGCCAATTTTTGTATGATTAGGGGCAAATCTATTTGCCAATTTTGTCATTGAGGGGTTTTATGCTACGCCGTAAGGTCACTGACAGGCTTTTGAGCTGGAAGAACAACTCCAATAAAGCGTTGCTTGTTACTGGTGCGCGTCAGATTGGCAAGAGCTATGCGATTCGCGCGTTTGGTAAAGACAACTACGCGTCGTATTTTGAAGCCAATTTGCTGCTCGATGCCGAGGCAAGAGATGTGCTCATTGGCGCTAAGAACGCCGTTGACTTTATCAACCGCGTGGCCCTTCTTGCGGATGCACCGCTTGTTGAGGGAAATACGCTTATCTTTGTCGATGAAATACAGGAGTATCCGCAGATCGTCACGCTCATGAAGGCGTTGGTCGAGGACGGGCGCTTTTGCTATGTCTTCTCGGGGTCTATGCTTGGGACTGAGTTTAAGGGGATCTCTTCTTTCCCGGTGGGGTATGTCGAGCACATTGTTATGCGGCCAATGGATTTTGAAGAGTTTTGTTGGGCAAACAGCATCAGCGAGAATGTGCTTGCAGACATCCGCAGCTGCCTTGTCGAAAGGCGTCCCGTCGAAAACTATATTCATGAGGCGATGCTCAAAAACTTTAGAGCTTATATCGTTTGCGGCGGCATGCCGGAGGTCGTACAGAACTATATCGATTCGGGTTATTCACTCGTGAGGACGCGTGAGCTTCAAATTCAGCTGGTCGATCAGTACAAAAGTGATATCTCTAAATATGCATCGACTCGAGCGTTTAATGTTCGCGCGATTTTCGAACAAATTCCCGTTCAGCTTGAGGCGGAGTCCCATCGCTTTGTTGTTTCATCCCTGGGCGAGGGGGCTCGCCTTCAAAAATACGAGCAGGATTTCCTATGGCTGGTGAACGCGGGCGTCGGTTTGATGGTCGCCCAGGTGACGGAGGCCCGGAGTCCTCTTAAGAGGACAGAGAAGGCGACCGCCTTTAAACTATACGAGTCTGATACAGGTATGCTCGCATCACGGTATCCCGGCAGCACGGCACGCGCTGTCTACCTTGATATGAAAACCCCCAACCTCGGCGGTCTCTATGAGAACGTGGTCGCGCAGGAGCTTGTCGCCCTTGGAACTGATGCATGGTACTACCAGACACGCGAGGTCGGCGAAGTTGACTTTGTGATCGAAGGCACCCGCGGGCACGTTGTCCCAATCGAGGTCAAATCGGGCAAGAAGGTTCGAGCCCATGCGGCCCTCGACCGTCTGATGAGCGTGAGCGAGTACAAAATCCCCGAGGCCGTTGTGCTAAGCCACGAGAACCTCAGCAAAGAGGGCAAGGTTCTGTACGTTCCAATCTATATGACATTCTGCCTCGATGAGTTTATGGAAAAGGACGACCCCAACAACGATTTCTCGTTTGCACCCATATCCCTCTAGGCCATCTGGGTCCGCAACCAAATCCCCCTCTATGCCCAAAGTGGCGCGTGGTTTCGCGGCAAAGGCGCGAAACAGCGACCGGGACAAGGCACCCCACCAACCACGTCCTTCATCAGCCCACACAATCCGAGGACGTAGTCGTAGCAGGATCTGAGGGCTAACCTTCGCGGACACTCCGCAGGACGAAAGAACCCCCGCCGCACGTAGTGCGCAGCGGGGGTTCTTTCATGTCCGAGGACGTCCGCGAAGGTCAGCCCTCAGATCCTGCGGTGGGAGACTTAAGCCTCGTTGTACACCGTCTTGAGCTTCAGCAGGTGCTGATAGCGGTCCATAGCGGCCTGCTCGTTCTCCTTGAAGAGCTCCTCGGCGCGCTCGGGGAAGGAACGCGTCAGCGAAGCGTAACGGGCCTCGTTCATCAGGAACTCCTGATAACCGCCCGCGGGCTCCTTGGAATCGAGCGAGAACTTCTTGCCGGCAGCAGCCTCGGGGTTGAAGCGGAAGAGGTTCCAGTAACCGCACTCGACAGCCTTCTTCATCTCGGCCTGGCAGTTCTGCATGCCGCCCTTCTTGATGGAGTGCATCTCGCAGGGGCTGTAGCCGATGATGAGGGATGGGCCGTCGTAGGCCTCGGCCTCGTGGATGGCCTTGAGGGTCTGAGCCGGGTTGGCGCCCATGGCGACCTGCGCCACGTAGACGTAGCCGTAGCTCATGGCGATCTCGGCCAGGGACTTCTTCTTGGTCACCTTACCGGCAGCGGCGAACTGAGCGACCTGGCCCAGGTTCGAGGCCTTGGAGGCCTGACCGCCGGTGTTGGAGTAAACCTCGGTGTCGAAGACAAAGACGTTGACATTGTGGCCGGAAGCCAGGACGTGATCCAGGCCACCGAAGCCGATGTCGTAGGCCCAACCGTCGCCGCCGAAGATCCAGAAGGACTTCTTGGTGAGGTAAGCCTTGTCGGCGAGGATTGCCTTGGAAGCGTCGCAGCCGCACTTCTCGAGCTCGGCAACGTAGGCAGCGGCAGCAGTCTTGGAGGCCTCGGCGTCGTTGACGGAGTCGATCCAAGCCTGACCGGCGGCCTTGAGCTCATCGGACGGACCATCGGCAGCGATGATGTCCTGGGTAGCGGCGATCAGCTTGTGCTGAACGGCCTCATAGCCAACGGCCATGCCCAGACCGTGCTCGGCATTGTCCTCGAACAGGGAGTTGTTCCACGCCGGGCCGTGACCGTCCTTGTCCTTGCAGTAAGGAGCGGTGGCGGCGGGGTTACCCCAAATGGAGGAGCAGCCGGTGGCGTTGGAAATGAACATGCGGTCGCCGGCGACCTGGGTCACCAGACGTGCATAGGCGGTCTCGGCACAGCCGGCGCAGGAGCCAGAGAACTCCAGGTAGGGCTGCTTAAACTGGCTGCCCTTGACGTTGGCCGCGATGAGCTCCTTCTTCTCGGAGACGTTCTCGACCATGTAGTCCCAAACGGGCTGCTGGTCCATCTCCTGCTCGGTGGGAACCATCTCGAGGGCGCCCTTGGGGCAGACCTTGACGCAGTTGGTGCAACCCATGCAGTCGAGCGGGGACACAGCCATGGTGAACTTCATGCCCTTGGCCTTGGGGCCCATGGCGTCGAGCGTGCGGGTAGCCTCGGGCGCGGCGGCAGCCTCGTCCTCGGTCATCGCGAACGGACGGATGGTGGCATGCGGGCACACATAGGCGCACTGGTTGCACTGGATGCACTTGGTCTCGTCCCAGTGGGGAACGACCACGGCGACGCCACGCTTCTCGTATGCGGAAGCGCCCAGCTCAAACTGGCCGTCGGCGCAACCGACGAAGGCGGAAACAGGCAGGCTGTCGCCGTCCATGCGATCGATGGGCTCGAGCAGGTTCTTGACCTGCTGGGCGATAGCGGACTTGGCCTCCTCGGAGAGCTCGACGGGAGCGGCGTCCTCGGCGGTAGCCCAGTCGGCCGGAACCTCGAACTTACGGAAAGCGGTAGCGCCGGCATCGATGGCCTTGTGGTTGGCGTCGACGATAGCCTGGCCCTTCTTCATGTAGGACTTGGTAGCCGCGTCCTTCATGTACTGCAGGGCGTCCTCGGCGGGCAGGACCTTGGCCAGCGCGAAGAAGGCGGACTGGAGCACCGTGTTGGTGCGCTTGCCCATGCCGACCTTAGCGGCCAGGTCGATAGCGTCGATCAGGTAGACGTTGACGTTGTTGTTCGCGATGTAGCGCTTGGCCACGGCGGGCATGTGCTCGGCGAACTCCTCGTCGCTCCACTGGCAGTTGACCAGGAAGGTGCCGCCCGGCTTGACGTCGCGGACCATCTTGAAGCCCTTAACGATGTAGCTGGGGTTGTGACAAGCGACAAAGTCGGCCTTGGTCACGTAGTACGGCGAACGGATCGGAGAATCACCAAAGCGCAGGTGCGAGACGGTGACGCCGCCGGTCTTCTTGGAGTCGTACTGGAAGTAGGCCTGGACGTACTTGTCGGTGTGGTCGCCGATGATCTTGATCGAGTTCTTGTTGGCGCCGACGGTACCGTCGCCACCCAGACCCCAGAACTTGCACTCGATGGTGCCGGGGGCTGCGGTGTTGGGCGCATCCTCGGCCTCGGGCAGGCTCAGGTTGGTCACGTCATCGACAATGCCGATGGTGAACTCGCGCTTGGGCTCGTCCTTCTTGAGCTCCTCGAAGACAGCGAACGCGGACGCGGGAGGCGTGTCCTTGCTGCCCAGGCCATAACGGCCGCCGACGACCTTGATGCCCGTCTTGCCAGCCTCGTAGAGAGCGGAGACGACGTCCTGGTAGAGCGGCTCGCCGATAGAACCCGGCTCCTTGGTACGGTCCATGACGGCGATCTTCTGGACGGTCTCGGGGAGAACGTCGACGAAGTGCTTGATGGAGAACGGACGGAACAGACGAACCTTGACCAGGCCGACCTTCTCGCCGTGAGCGTTGAGGTAGTCGATGACTTCCTCGAGCACGTCGCAGAAGGAGCCCATGCACACGACGACGCGGTCGGCATCGGGAGCGCCGTAGTAGTTGAACAGGCCGTAATCGGTGCCGAGCTTCTCGTTGATCTTCTTCATGTAGCCCTCGACGACGGCAGGGAGCTCGTCGTAGACCTTGTTGCAGGCCTCGCGGTTCTGGAAGAAGATGTCGCCGTTCTCGTGGCTGCCGCGGGTGTGCGGGTGCTCAGGGTTGAGCGCGTGATCGCGGAAAGCCTGGACGGCGTCCATGTCGCACATCTCAGCCAGATCCTTGTAGTCCCACATGGCGACCTTCTGGATCTCGTGGCTGGTGCGGAAGCCGTCGAAGAAGTTAAGGAACGGGGTCTTACCCTCGATGGCGGCAAGGTGAGCCACCGGCGAGAGGTCCATGACCTCCTGGACGTTGCCCTCGGCGAGCATGGCGAAGCCGGTCTGACGACAGGCCATGACGTCGGAGTGATCGCCAAAAATGTTCAGGGCGTGGGAAGCGACGCAACGCGCGGAGACGTGGAAGACGCCCGGGAGCTGCTCGCCCGCGATCTTGTACATGTTCGGAATCATCAGGAGCAGACCCTGAGAAGCCGTGTAGGTGGTGGTCAGAGCACCGGCGCCCAGCGAACCGTGAACGGTACCGGCTGCACCTGCCTCGGACTCCATCTCGACGACCTTGACCGGGGTGCCGAAGATGTTCTTGCGACCCTGGGCCGCCCACTGGTCGACATGGTCGGCCATCGGGCTGGACGGCGTAATGGGATAGATTCCCGCTACCTCGGTGTACGCATACGAAACATATGCGGCCGCCTCGTTGCCGTCCATAGACTTAAACTTACGCGCCATATACCCCTCTCCTCTCATATAGGTATACAGGCCCCGGCGATCGCCGGGATGTTGGCGTGATGGGATTTACGCTGTTGCTTCCAATCATCTGGCAGGCAGGCTCAGCAGCAGGTACGTGGCGTGGAGAGAAGACATGCCGAGGCGAGGGGCAACTGATGCGCCCCACAGACCCGACCGCCCGTCTTGCACATGACCGAGCGCCGCAAAGGCCGCATGCCGGATGCTCCCGGGCACGCCCCGGCGATGGGAGGCACCCGCAACGGAAATCCGCATGCGGGTTTATTGTACCCCGCCGCCAAGTGTAATTTCGACAAATATAGGTGGGCGGTAAAGGTTTACCTCGGGTGACCGCCAAGGGCCAAAATGAACGCTTCGTCCCCGGGCGATTGGCCCTGGCGCGCCATGGAGTGTCCCGGAGTGCCGGCATAAAAGGAACGTCCCCATCTGCCGACTAGAGGGCGCCGACGCCGAGGAGGATAGCGTAGGTGGTGGATTCGCCAAGTCTGAGCTCGTCGCCGGGGTTGAGCTGAGCGGAGCGGCCGGGCTCGACCTGGATGCAGACGTTCGTCGCGCCGTTTACCACCATGGTTCCGTTGGTGGACGACAAGTCCTCGACGTGCCAGATATTTTGAGCATCGCACCAGATATGGGCATGGCGGGCCGAGACGTCGTCGGTGATGCCGCCCTCCCCCGTTGCCAGCGCGCCGATCTCAACGCCTTCCTCACTCGGCTGAATCCAGCGCGGGACGCTCACCACGTAGCCGTTTTGCACGCACAGCAGTCCCAGCGGATGCGCCGGCGCGACCTCGTGCTCGCCCGCGACCGAAGATGTGCTCAGCGAGCGCGGCGTCGACGTGTCGCCGCCACGGGTCGCATGAGCGCGGCGGCTCGCCCGACTTGGAACTAAGGCGGGCGTGAGAGCAAACGGCATAGGGAACGAATCTTGCGGATGTACTCCTCGACGTCAGGCAGGTAAGCCCCACGAAGTCACCGGGGAGGCCCAAGCGGCCCGGCACCACTTCCAGATTCTGACCAGGGCGAGTCGTTCGCCGGTGGCTGAAGGCTCGCTCCCACCCAAAAGGGGAGATTCGCGTTGTTCCCCAATCGCTCTCGCATCTTTCATTTTGCTCGAGGTGGGCTATAAAAACTTTCCTGGTGAAAGGCGGCGATTGGTTTCCTTTCTTTCTAGAGGAGCGCGCCTGTAATCTGTTTTCATCCTAAATCAAGTTAAGATCGGACCTTCCAGAGGCAAGTCGACTCAAACTGCGAGGCTCCATGTTGGAATAAAGAGCGCTGTCGAAGTGCCAACAACACAAAGCTTGCCAGTCTCAAATAGAACCTTTTGGGAGTCCGATTGGGCCGCACACCGAATCCCCGCTGGTGGTTTTTTATAGCTGCGCAACAATAAACAAGGTTAGTGCCAGTCCAGCATGAAATTGAGGAACGTATGCATTTTTTTCTCAGTAAGTGATCGTCGTTACTGCTTCGATGAGGTCACTCGCAATTGCTTTCAGGTTGACCAAGCATCAGAAGATGCGCTTCGCATATTTGAAGCATCGGGAAGAACGGTCAACTCGAAGTTGCTAACAAAGTCACTTGCTGCGAAAGGCTACGACCAAACGACCATAGCAGAACTTGAAGACGACATTGATGAGTATCAACGATTGTCTGAGCGGACTTTCTTAACAAAAGACACGCCTCGAAAACTTAGATCCATCGAACTCCACGTTTCACATGCATGCAACCTTGGTTGTAGTTACTGTTTTGCCGGTAAAGGAGATTATGGAACGTCTCCTCTGCTGATGACAGACGAGATAGCCTTCAAGGCGGTCGACTACCTCGTCGCAAGTTCATCGGAAAACGAAACGCTTGCGATCGTCTTTTTTGGTGGGGAACCCATGATTAACGAGCCGCTGATATGGAAAACGGTCGACTATTCAAAAAGAATATACCCCAATAGAAACTTTACCTATTCTATTACGACCAACGGAACGCTTTTGAATGACACTGCTGTGAATTCTTTCAAGGAGCACGGGTTTTCTGTTCTGATTAGTCTCGATGGTACAGGATGCAAGCACGATGCATCGCGCCCGTACAAGACGGGAGGCGGCTCTTTCTCCGATATCGACAAAAACGTTCGTCGTTTTTCCGAGTCGTTCCCCTTCGGCGCAAGAGCGACCTTAACAAATAATAACTGTAACCTTGTTGAAGACTATCTTCAGTTTAAAGAGATGGGCTTCAGAAGGATTTACTTCTCGCCCGTGAGCTCATTCGATGAGAATATCAAACTCGACGAACACTCATTAAACAAAATCAGGGCGGGCCTAATAGATTTGGCGGATCAATATCTCAAACAGATTGATCAAGGGGAAAAGCCCTTGTTTAGAACATTGAAAACTGCAGTTGATTTGATTATGAGCAACAGGATCGCCTTTGTCGGATGCGGGGCTGGCAGGCGTTTTATTTCCGTGACTCCCGAAGGGGACGTATACCCCTGTCACAGGTTTGTCGGGATGATGCGATTCAAAATGGGCAACATCGTCACCGGAATTGACGAAACTAGGTATATTGAAAACTGGAGTCAGGGTGTCGAAAAAAGAATTGACTGTACGGACTGTTGGGCTCGGTCTTTCTGTGGTGGGGGCTGTAGCTGGGAGGCTGCAGGCGAGCACGGCTACTTGCCCAAGAGTCTACACCCTGCATCATGTGAATATAGAAAAATGTGCTACGAGATGGCTTTTGACCTTATTTCCCGCCACTCATCTTCGCAGGAGAAAAATCAACGAGAAGCTACTGTATCGGAATAAGCGGTTCAGCGCATTGCTGTCACCATTGTGGAGGTGTTCGTTCTTCTGATTACCGTCTGCGAAGCTTATTGCTACGTTCGCCGAAACCATTCTAGAAATATGGTGAACTAGACATCTTGGTTTGTTATACACAATATTGAGGTTTTTCTGCACTCAAAGGGAGGTAGTCGTGAAGCATATTCATCCGATTAATCCAGGAAGTGGCGACGAGGCAGGCGTGAAGCCGATGTCTTTTGACTGCCTCTTGGGCATTACTGACATCTGTACTGTTTATGATAAAGCAGATGGCTGTGGTGCATACGATTACTGCGACTATGACATGGATGGCGGCAGCATCTGCGTTGTAGATCACTGTGGCATTGATCAAACGTAGTCTCTAATTGGATTAAGGTGAGGAGCTGTTATGAAGCATATCCATCCTGTTGGTTCAAATGAACATCCTCCCGTTGAGCCTTGTTGTCTTGGAGTTGATATATGCAATTTTTACGACATCGCCGAGTGCCCTGTTGCGGATTGGTGCTATGTCGATAAAGAATCAAGCTGTGTTTTGCCAGCAGATTGGTGCGATCCAGTTGACGAGTAGTTTTGTGGCTAGGAACTATTTGGTCCAATTCAGAATAAGATGGGAACAAATACCAAAATCTCGTGTCTGGGAGGAGTTATGCCATTATTGCAAGGTCTCGTTGGATTAGCCTTTATACTTGCGTTATATCTGGCACCTTTTTTAATTCTATTCTTCATTATCCGACTCTTTCTTCGGAGAAAATAGGAGTGTCACGCAAACATTAGCGTAGCTTTCTTCCAATATGAGCCGAGCATTGGCAAGTGGAATAAGAAGCCCGACCGTTCGCCACATGAAAGTGATCGGACGGGCTTCTCTATTTAACCCGGGCCGCCACCCATAGCGGCTTTCCAAGCGTATTCTCAGTGCAAAGCAATCGTCAGTTTAATCCTATGCGCTGATACCGCATTTCATTTGTTCGGCTCGAATTCTACGGCCTGGCAACCCTCGCACTCTCCGGCAAATGGATTGAACGCGAAGGCAGAGATGATGTGTGCGTGGACATCGAGGCTGCTGTAGGCAACATACTGGGACATGGACCCCCGCTGCGCGTGGTATGCGGCCCGGCATATTCATTGCCGTCCAACCCCGTGTAGTTGCAGCAAAGGGTGGAACCTCAATGCTCAGCTCATGTTGTCCGTGGGACACGAGAATTGTAAGTACACTTTGGTGTGATTCTCACGATGATACTGAGCCACCTGGAATAAGATACGTCGCGACAACACTTCGCTTCACCTCTGTCTCGACAAGACAACGTAGACTAAAGTTTCCTTTAGTAAGAGAATGAGAACTATATCTGAAAGCGTTGCGATGGCGTGAAGGCACCGAGTCCGAACCGACTGAATGCTACGTGCATCTGCATCGCTTTTTTGTTATCTCTGTCAGTTGGGTAGCACTACACTTGTCAGCATTTACCCCGGTACATGCTGCCTAAATCCACTACCCCTTCTACCGCGCCGACCATCTCGTCATCGTGAGAGACAATGATGATCAGCTGGCTTTGCTTGTTGCGCTTAACATAGGCCGCAAGCTCGGCGCGGCTTACAGCGTCTAACCCAGTCGTGGGCTCGTCGAGTACCAAAACTGACGACTTGCGTGAAATCGCCGACCATAAGTACACTCGGCGCAGCTCACCGCCCGAAAGCGCGGAGCAACGTTTCCCGAGCAACTCCTTCACGCTGTTTTCCAGCGAAAGTAGGCCATCTACACCCCGGTGATAGGAAGAAAAGGGCGTGTCGAAATACTCTAACAGCTCTTTCACCGTTTCGTCCGGCGCGAAGCACGACTGTGGGCAGCACGATATCTCTCTCGCACGTATGTAATCCAAGTCGCATTCTTCGATTGGCACGCCGTTGTATTTTACTTTGCCTTTCGATGAGTATAGCCCGAGCATCAAGTAAAGAAGTGACGTCTTGCCTCTTCCGTTTTCCCCAACTATGCAATATGTACCAGGACCGGAAAACTTGAAAGAAAACCCGCCGAGGACCTCTCGGACAGATCCGTCTGGAAGGGCAACCGAGAATTCCAAATCAGATACCGAAATGTCATTTATTTCATCGAGTTTAGCTAAATCGGTCCGATTCCACCCCGATCTCTCCTTTTCTCTCGTCGCGATAGCCGTCCTATCCCATGATGCTTTGGCATCTTGATAGGATTTGAACAATGACATCATACTTTTCAAAGTCTTAAAGAGAACCGCGAAGTATGCACCGATGATAGTGTACTCGCCTATTGACATAGTTCCGTTAATGATTCGTACTCCGGAAACAACAAGTATCACCGCTTGAAACAACGCTGCGAAAAGACCATCGAGCGATGTCAGAGAATATGATAGCTTTCCGGAGCGCAAAACTTTGGGAAAATAGCTCTTAAACCCAGCGTCGAGCGCTTGTTCGCTCTTGCCGTACGAAGATGTCAGTTGAATGTTGAGAATCTGATTAAGCTGCGATGCAATTGCGGCGTAAAAGGCGCTGTCCGCCTCTTTCTTCTCATACGTGACCCTATACAAAAGTTTCCTCAACCCAGTAATTACACAGAAATACACGATGAGGAGAATGATGGAAAACACCGCGAGAGTTGAATCAATTGACCATATGATAAGCAATACGATGGGAATGGCTACAATGGACAGCGGCGCACTGATAAAATTCGCCAAAACGAAGGATGAGACCACGCTAGAGTCGGAAATAATCCGTTGCGTTGTATAGGCTGGATCGATGGTCCGACTCACCAAGTAATCGTCTCTTTCAAAACGCAAGACGGCCTCCCTGAGAAGATCAAAGGAAAGTCTCGTGGTTATGCGAATGGAAAGTGTTCCTGCAAAATAAGTAAAGAGGGTGGAGAAAACTCCTATTGACGCAACCAGGAGCGCGAAGAGTACGGCGTCTCTTTCGCTGCGGTTACCGAGAAGAAAATCTAAGAATTTCCCGTTCACGTATGGCATGGCATAGGAGAGAGCGGTTCCAATCACCGTGATAGCAATGAAGACGAAAGCCCCTTTTGCTCTGATGAACCTCGAGAGAACGCATCGAATCAAGGAAGGCCCCAATCTACCCGCCACAAAACATCAATCACTGATACCTTACACCTCAACACAACAGGAGCGAAGATTTGCCAATGAGACTGCTTTAAGATTGCCTTGGGCCAATACGATCTCAAGCTCTTCCTACAAGAGAGTCGGAATCGGACATCTCCTCCGACGAACCTGGCAATCGGGCGGTTGAAATATCTTTTTCAACCGCCCGATTGCCACAATAGATTTGAGCATCCGCCCACAAACGTCCGCGTTTTATACCCATCAAATCCTTTGCCTTTTGTCGTCTAGACTAGAAAAATCGCTCGAAATAACGCAACCGGCCTGCTCGCTTGAAGAAACCTAAGCCCGTAACGTAGATGTGCAAACTTCCGAAACGCCTTGCGCGGCATAGTGCGTATAAACTTCGTCAACCGCCTCAGAAATATCTGAGTATCGCGCCGGGTCAAAAGCATACGATGTCGCAGCTATACCCTGCACCCATTCGGAACGCGGATTAATTGAATAGCCACACAGCATCATCATACATGCATCTAGACCTGATTTCCCAAGTATCCGACGTATTGATGAGAGCATCGCGGGTCGCCCCCGCACCATCGTCGTCACCCCTATTAGCAGTATTTACCGTTTTTCTCTAAATGCGTATCGCCACCCTTAAGAATACGAAGTGTTTTATCCAGACCCGATTGTCCTCCATCTCAAACGAAGGGATAAGGAATCTCATCCGGAATCGGCAGTAACGGAGGATTCACAACGACAAGCGAAAAACATGAGTCATCTCTCAGAGGGGAGTAAAGGCTCCCCTCAAGCACCCTAGTTTCGTCATCCAAAGAGTTGATGGCAGTGTTTTTCTTACAAAGGTCGACAACAAAAGGGTTGATTTCTACAGATGTTACATCCATGCCACAGTTGGTAAGTATCAGGCCCTGTATTCTGGGGCCAGAACACAAATCGAGAGCCTTCCGTGCGCTCTGCGGTGTAAGGCGCCAATCTCAGCAAATCTGTCCCACAATACTGCGCTGAAGAACAACACGGAACCCCTGAGCCAAACTCCCCTATACCTTATTAAGGCTAAGACAGGCAAGTTCACGCACCCGGCATATTCCAGAATAACATCCTATTGTTTTAGATGCTCTACAAGCATGAACAGCCGCGAATCGGAAAGATCTTCTAGTTTCGCCCCGACTGACCGCCAAGGGCCAAAATGGCCCCTCCATCCCCGGGCGACCGGCTCTGGCGCGCCGAGGAGTGTCCCCAAGTGCCGGCAGAAAAGGAACGTCCTTAACTGCCGGCTAGAGGGCACCGAAGAGGATGGCATAGGTAGTGGATTCGCCGAGCTTGAGCTCGTCGCCGGGATTGAGCTGGGCGGAACGGCCGGGCTCGACCTGAATGCAAACGCGCGTGGCCCCGTTTACCACCACGGTTCCGTTGGTGGACGACAAGTCCTCGACGTGCCAGATATTTTGAGCATCGCACCAGATATGGGCATGGCGGGCCGAGACATCGTCGCCGACGTCGGTAATATCGCCCTCACCAGTGGCCAGCGCGCCAATCTCAACACCCTGCTCACTCGGCTGAATCCAGCGCGGGGCGCTCACGACAAAACTGTTTTGCACGCGCAGCAAGCCCAAAGGGTGCGCCGGGGCGGGTTCGCGTTCGCCCGCAGTCAGCGACATGCCAAGCGAACGCGGCGTGGATGTGCCTCCGCCGCAGGTCGCGTTTGCGTAGTCGATGGCATAGTTCACCGAGGACCGCACATCCGCCGAACAACCGACGGCGACAAACAGCACCAGCACGACCTCGGCGCGCTCGGCGGGCATGAGTTCCGCCGCCTGGGACAGGCGATCGAGCGCGTTGCGATAGAGATTCGTGTCCTGGTGGCACTCTTCGAGCGCGCGTACCATCGGTTCACCTGCAGGACCGCACACCATATTGATTACAGCCGTGGAGTCCATGGGATTGCGCTGGCGCAGGGCCAGTTGCGACATAATACGCGCAGCCGAGGTACCGTATTCGGCAAAGTAGCGCTGCTGAAGCGTGCCGACCGGCGCGCGAACGATAAAGCGGGAAACCCAAGAGCGATCGGCGGCTCGGCTCTGCGGGCTGCGGCCGTCGGCGAGCGGACGGGACGAAAGCACCAAGCCGCACAGCTCGATATGGCTCAGATGCGCTGCGCGCTTAAAGATGTCAAACATGGCCCCGCATGGGGTGAGCTCAACTTGAGATGCCATGACCTAGGCCTCCTTGGTCGTAGAAATAGAATCGGACGATACTTCGACAGGTCCGCCAAAAGTACGGACAGCTGCGGCTCCACCGGCAAGCGGAGTCGCCATCTGGGCTTTTGTGCGTCGCGGTGCCGAAACGGGAAGTTCAAAGGCAAAGCCCATCGCAAGCAAAAACCACGTAAGCGTATAGGTTGCAACCAGAGCGGCAACAAGGCCGCCCATCACGGCGCGTTGGGAAAATACGCTACATGCAGCCACAACCAGCACCGGAACCTCGCAGGCAGAAAGCGCAAGCACACCCTGCAGGAAGCCCGAGCGCCGATCGCGCGCAAGTGCCCCCGCGGCAACGCCGGCTATGCCTGGCAGCGCCAACGCCAGTGCGGCAATAATACCCGGTAGCGACCCAGACCACACGAGCGATCCCAAAGTCGCCGTCACGCGAGCGCCCGACGCCAGCAGCGCGGCCGAAACCACGACCACAGCCCAAACCACGCCACAGACGACCGTCGCGCCGACCATCAGCGCGCGACGAACCGCGCGGCCAGACGCATCCATGGGGCACGGCGTGAGCGGCTCGCCGCGGAGCGAACGACCGACATTTTGCGCATAGTGGTCACAAAACGCCGAGAGCGCCGCCTCGACCGCCGCCGGCTCGGGACGATCTTTTTGATGGCTGGACAGACAGGCCATCACCACGTCGAACAGCTGGGCATCGACAAACGCCAGCGCATCGCGTAGCTCCTCGGAATCCGGCTCAAGCCCCAGCTGCTGGGCCTGCTCGGCCGCAGCGAGCGCCACATCGGGCTCACGACGAAGCAGCTGAGTCAAATCGCAACCGGGCGCATGGGCACCAATGGGATAGTCGGGCAGCGTGTCCATCTTGAGACGGTAGGGGCTGGCGATGTCGCGCGTCTTTTTGCGCGAACCCGAGGTGCCCGAAGTGCTCGGCGCGGCTTCGTATGGCGCGGCGCCGGCAATGAGCTCGTAAACCGTGCTTGCTGCGGCATAGACGTCGATCGCCGGCGACATACGCAAAGCGCGCAGGTCGGGAATATCGTCGGTGAGCATCTCGGGCGGGGCATAGGCAACCGTCGCGCGACGCAGCGTGGCATAGCGCTCCGTAAACGACGCCTTGCCGCCGGTACCGGCCACGGCCGACGCAGGCTCAAGCGCCAGCGACGAGCCAAAGTCGATCAGGCACAGGTCAAAGGTGCCCTCGGCAAGCTGCCGGTCAAGCGGTAGACGCGCCGTACGCACCATAATATTAGCGGGCGAGATATCGCGATGGACAAAGCCCTCGCCCACCAGGCTCATACGGCAGAGCAGATCGAACAGGTCGCGACCCAGACGCGCCGCCACAAGCGGCGATAGGCGGCCGGCATCGTCCACGGCAAAGCGCGAGCGCAAGCGGGCGAGCGTCTCGCCCTCGACCCATTCCATGACAATTGCAGGCACACCGTCGACCTCGCCCCAGCCATAGAGGCGGGGAAAGCCCTTAAGGCCCGAAAGGGCGCGATGGCATTCGTATTCCTCGCGAAACGCCGCTTTGAACTTGGCGACCAGCGCCTCATGGGCGGCGGCATCGTCAAACTCATCGCACGTTGGCAAGATGAGCTGCTTGAGTGCCACGGCCTCGCCTTGGGCGTTGACGGCACGCGTCACGCGGCCGATACCGCCACGGCGCATGGTGGCATCGTCGGCAAACAGTATCGTAAAACGACGCAGATAGGCAGGCAGTTCGTCCTGACCGAGCGCAATGGCCGGCTCAAACCCGTCGACACGCGCCAGGCGCAGGCCGACCATGGGATCGCGACCGAGCGATTGTGGTGTGGTGGATGCAAGATCGGTCATCATAGGGCAAGCGCCGCCACGTTATTGTTGAAGTTACCGAGCGCGACGTCATCATCGCCGTAATGGCCGACCCATTGACATAGGTTGGTGTAACAGCCCCACAGATTGGCATACTGCTGATACCACTTTGACCGGGGCGAGAATGTCTGACGACCGAACTCGGCTCGAATGACAAACATCTCCCCGACCAGGCTGTCGCACGGCCTGGGATCTCCCGTAGAGTTATAGGTCGAAACCACGTCATTGGCGCGAGAAACATAGCCGTCGAGCATGTTGTACTTGGTCACAAGCCAACTGTGAATGCTCTCTTCCTCAGCAGCGGAAAGGCCACCGGAGTTTGCATCGCTGTCAGTGTTGCCGCCCGTCGAACCGCCATTTCCAGACCCTCCGGCAGAGGAGCCCGACCCAGAACCGCCGCCCGAACTCGACGAATCCGAGCCGGAGCCAGAAGTATCCGAGCTACCGGGCTTTCCGGACTGCTGGGCGTCCTGCTCCTTCTGCTGCTCGACCTTATTCACCGTTGCCGCCACGCTATTGTTGGACAACCGATCGATGATCTTGGTGTTGGTGAGCACGATGGTTTTGCCATTGGCAAGCGTGACTTCGTTGTCCGGGGCCTCGGCGCCGTCCGCGTCGCCGGTGCCAAACACAATATGCGCGACCACACTTGCCCAAGCATATCCAGTCGTGGTCCCCAGGTCACTTTTGACCTCATGCCCCACGCGCGGTTCGCGTGCGGCATGTGCCTGCATCATGGACGGCACGGTCATGCCATAGGCAGAAACGCCAGCTATGACCAGCACCAGCGAGCAAGACAGCAGTGCGTACGCCCGCGGCGCCAAGCCCAGTCGGCGTCGCATGCGCACCGCGGCGCCGCGCTTTGTCTGAGTGCCACCGGGCCGCATGCGTTCTCCTCCAACAAAAACACGCCGCTCGGGAGCAGCGCATTCATTCGAATCCATATTTGAGTGTATCAGCGAACCCAAAAGGTTGCGCAACGAATGGGCAAATTAAGGATGCGAGTGGAAGCATCCATGCGATAAGCGGATACAAAGCATCTTTGTTGCACAACAAACTTACAGTCGCACGGGGAAATTATGGCTACCCCGTGCGTCGCGATGAAGACATACGGCAGGAGCAGGCTCGCCACCTAAATCGTGCGACGGGCCTCGATGGCGCGCCCAAGCGTAAGCTCGTCGGCATACTCCAGGTCGCCGCCCACGGGAAGGCCGCTCGCCAGACGCGATACCTCAACGCCCAGCGGCTTGATAGTGCGGGCCAGGTAACTCGCCGTGGTCTCGCCCTCAATGTTGGGGTTGGTGGCGATGATGACCTCGTGGATGTCCTCGTGGCCCAGGCGCGCCAGCAGCTCGCGGATATGCAGCTGCTCGGGACCGATCTTGTCCATGGGACTGATCACGCCGCCCAGCACATGGTACAGGCCATGGTAGCTGCCCGTGCGCTCGATTGCCTGGACGTCGCGCGGCTCGCCCACCACGCAAATGCGAGTGGTATCGCGCATCGGGTCCTGGCAGATGGAGCACTCGTCGGCCGTGGCGTAGTTAAAGCAGCGGCTGCAAAAGTGAACCTCCTGCTTGACCTCCAGGATGGCCTCGGCCAGGCGGCGCGCCTCCTCGGCGTCAGCCTCCAACAGGTAATAGGCGATGCGCTGAGCCGACTTGGGGCCAATGCCCGGCAGGCGACCCAGCTCATCGAGCAATTTTTGCAGGCTATGGTTGGCACTCATATATATGCGCGTCTTAGAACGGCATGCCCGGGATGTTGAGGCCGCCGGTGATGGCGCCCATCTGCTTGTTGGCGAGCTCGTTGACGCCGCGAACGGCCTCGTTGACGGCAGCCATAATCATGTCCTGCAGCATGTCGACGTCCTCGGGATCGAGCGCATCGGGATCGATGGTGAGGTTGACGAGCTCCATCTCGCCGTTAACGGTCACCTTGACCATGCCGCCGCCGGCAGAGGCGTCGACGGTCTGGGACTTGAGGTTCTCCTGCGCGGCGGCAAGCTGCTCCTGCATCTTGCGAGCCTGCTTCATCATCTGCTGCATGTTCATACCGGCCATGACGGCTCCTTTACGTGCGGCCGCACGCCGAGCTGCAAGGGCAGCCGGAGCACGGCGGGACTTTCAAACTCAAAAATCGTACCACGGCGCGCGGCGAGAGAGCGGGGCGGACGTGTTACCTCAGTCGATATACATGTCCTGGAGCGTGATGCGCCCCCAAGATTATGCAAAGTTGAATAATTCGCATCTGCATAATATTGAAAGCTAAATCTCGTAGAGCCGGAATCCGACATTTAATGCGTACCACTAAATGGCTAAATGCCGAGCCACTACTCGAGGCGGCACGCATGACGGCGGGGTATAATTTGATTGCCATAGATAGCAATTTGGAGGTGCCCCATGAACGCCCCCGACGCGCTCCAAAACATCCGCTCAAAACACCCCGTTGCATATTTGGTTCTCTATCTCTTTGTCGGCTGGGCATTGCTGGTTGTCATCACCCATGCTATAGCCTTTGGAGCAGAACTGCTGATAGCCAGCTCGGACCAGCCCATCGTCAAATGGGAGACGACCGATAAGTGCACCGACGGAACCCGAACCGTTTACTACAACAGCCCGTCCCTCTACCAAGAGTTCAAGGTCAAGATAAAGGACTTCAAGATTGTCGATGCCGAACCGGGCTCTTTATTGACAATCGGAGCAACCGTCAACGCCGAGCAAGTCGAATACACGGACAGCCATGCGGCGTATCGTATCGACCTCAGCATCCTAGGCCGACCGTCACGCACCTGTCTGCTCGAATGCGATATACGCGGCACCACGTTGCACATGTCCGAAATACAGATGCGCCCGGACAAAACCCCTGAAGAGCTGGGGATCCTAAGCCCGGCGAGCGACTCTCAACAGTAGAACGATAGCCCGCCAGTTGTTTCTTTCCAACGTTTGCAAATCAGCGCATGGTTAGATGAAACAAACTGCATGATATCGCGTAAATCCCGAGCAGGAATATCGCCCTTGTTATGGGCCAGCTTGCATCCGCCGGAGCGGGTAAGCCATATCTTGGTTGCCTCGGCAGTGGGGCGCTTGACCGCAACGTGAACATGGACAGGTTCGCCGTTCTCCCCCGTCCAGAAGAAGATGATGTACGGCCCGAGTCGAAACAGGCTAGGCATAGACTCGTCCGCCTTCGTAGGCAAAACGCAGGATGAGCGGGGCATTGTTACGCACGAAATCATCGAGTTCTTTGAGGTCTGCTTCGCTAAAGCCCTCGTGTGACACCCAATTGAATGCCGGCAAGATACACTCCGCCGTGTCAAAACCCCAATCGCGCGGGCGCTCCACAACAACCTTCACCGTGTTGTCCTCCCGGACTTCGGAATACGAAACCTGCGTATCGTCCTCAAGGCGGACATATTCCCACATCATAAGCTCGCTCCGTTCAAAGGGTTCTCTTCTTGAGCAGTATACCCGCCTGCGCAGCTACTCCACCGGTTTGAAGATGGTGGCCTGACCGAAGACGCTGCGGATGAGGTCTTTGGCCTCGTCCTCGGTCTGCGGGATGCTCGGGGCTGCGCCCTGATGGCCGAAGGGGCTGCCCGCACCGGGGTTGGACTCCCAGGGAGCTGCAGGAGCGCTCTCCTCTTTGGGGGCAGCTGCAGCGGGCTTGGGCGCGGGCGTCGCACCCGGCACGTCGAACGGAGGCAGATCGTCCCCGCCCGCATCGGCGGCAAAACCGGCGACCATGGCATCGTCGTAGGGCACCCGCTCGGATTCCCACGGTGCAGACTGCGCGGACGGCTGAGCCTTGGGAGCGGACGCGCGCTCGGGCGCACGGGGCGCAGGCTCAGTCGGGAGCTTGCCCGTGGCGGGAGCGCCGGCAGGGTTATCCGAGCGCAGCCAGGGGGCCTTGCCCAGGTCGGATGACTTGGGTGCAGGCGCAGCGGCAGGCTTGGGCGCGGGGACCGAAGCAGCCTGTTTGGGCGCAGCGGGTTCAGGCGCCGACGGGGTCGGTGCCGCTACCGGTGCCGCTTTTGGCTGCGTCGCGCTGGCGCTCGAGGATACAGGGGCCGCCGAGGACACGGGCTGCGGGTCCGCAGATGCCGCAGCCCGTGCAGATGGAGAATGCTCCTCATGTTGAGGAGCCGGCGTGCCACCTCCATCCAGGACGTAGTCGACGGTGCGACGACCGAAGACCGCGCAGACCGTCGGCAGGACCACCGATTGCGTGTCAGCGCGGCCGAGCATCTTGATGGCAAAGGTCGAGCCCGCGGGGAACGAGACCGTGAGCTTGGAGCCGTCGTCGGCCGTGGCGCGAGCGTTGAGCAAAAGCCCTGCGTAGGAGGCCTGACGAGCCTTGACGCGCTCGACAACCTCGGCCCATTTGCGCTGCAGCTCTCCGGCATCCTCGACCGCGGGGGTCTCGGCGGCACCGGCGGCAGCAACCTGGGCGGCGGTGTTGGGCTGGGGCTTAGGTGCCGGAGCGGTGGCAGGTGCGGGGGCTGCAACGGGCTGAGGCGTCGGAGCCGGCGCAGGCTGAGGTGCAGACGCTGCAGGCTTGGAAGCCGACACGGACGCAGAACGGGGCGCAGGCTGAGCCGCCGGAGCGGCAGCACCACGGTCCCAAGGCATACCGCCCTGGCGCGCGGACGTATCAGCGGTGGTAGCAGATGCCGCCGGAGTAGCGGCTCGGGCACCCGAGATCAGCGTCGGCTGCTGGGCAGCAGCGGGTACGGATGCTGCAGGCGCGGTGGCCTGAGCAGCAGCCACGCTCGCCGGCACCGCGGCATTGGCAACCATGGCCTCCAGACGCGCCACGCGCTCGGCCAATGCCTCAATCGTTAAATCAGCCTCGGGACGTGCCAGACGCGTACAGGCAATCTCGAGCACCAGGCGCACGTCGCTCGCGCCCCTCATCTCCAGTGCGGCATCGTCGAGCACCGTCAGCACGCGGGCCAGGCGGTCGGCAGGATGCTCGCCAAAGGCAGCGGCCTCGGCAGCAAGCGCCTCGGCCTGCTCGGAGCCGCCCTCAAACAGCTCGGCACGGGCACCGGCAACGCAGGCAACGTACACGTCACGCACATGCGCTACCAGGTCGCGCGTCAGCTCCAGCAGGTCGTTTCCTTCCTCGACCTGCGCACGGATCAGTCCATAGAGCTCGGCAACATCGCGATCGGCAATGGCGCGGGAAAACTCGCCCAGAATCTGGTCCGAAACCTCGCCTAAAAGCGAGCGGGCATCGTCCGCATGCACAGAACCGTTGCCAAAAACGCTCAGCTGCTCCAGCGTGGACAACGCGTCGCGCATACCGCCCTTGGCATGGCGCGCCACGATAGCCAGCGCCTCATCGTCGTAATCGAAGCCCTCCTGCTCGCACACGTATGCCAGGCGACGCTCGATATCCTCGTTGCCGATGCGATGGAAATCGAAACGCTGGCAGCGCGAGAGGATGGTCTCCAGAATCTTTTGCGGGTCGGTGGTGCACAGCACAAAGATCACGTGTGCCGGCGGCTCCTCGAGCGTCTTGAGCAGCGCGTTGAACGCCGCCGTCGTGAGCATGTGGACCTCGTCGATGATATAGATCTTGTACTTGCCGCGCACCGGGGCAAAGTTGACGGAGTTGATGATTTCCTCGCGCACATTGTCCACGCCCGTGCGGGAGGCGGCATCGAGCTCGTAGACATCAGGGTGGTTACCCTCGGCAATGAGCTCGCACTCCTCGCAAGTACCGTCGGGCATGCAGCCGCTTGCACCCTCGGCGCGCGCCGCCTCGGCATTGCGGCACAGCAGCGCCTTGGCCAGAATGCGCGCCATGGTGGTCTTGCCCGTGCCGCGCGGTCCGCAGAACAGGTAGGCGTGGGACAGGCGCCCCTCGGTGATGGCGTGCTCGAGCGTCGAGACGATATGCTGCTGGCCCACCACGGAGTCAAAGGTGAGCGGGCGATACTTTCGGTACAACGATTCCATGGGTGCTCCCCCGGGTATACTGAGTCTTGTTGCCGCGGCGGCCATGCGGTCGCACGGCATACTGCATTCCATAATAACCCGTACGGCGAGCCCGCCGCGATAGGAGTCCAAAGAGCATGGCAGACGCAGAGAGCAACCTCGTTCCCTCCGAAGCAGCCGACCAGGTCGAGGTCGCGCTCGAGGAGCAGGCCGCAGCCGACGACGGCATCCTGTACCTCAACGAGTACCAATACGAAAACGACCTCGTCACCGACTTCGCCCGCCTGGTCGCCTCGCCCAGGCGTCGCGGCTCGCTGTATGTCGCCGCGGCAATTGCCGCGCTCATCGGCATCGGCATGCTGGTGGCCGGCGGCAACTGGATCAAGTTTGGCGTCGTCTTGATCGTATTCGGCGCCTTTTTGGCCTGGTGGAGCAAAAACCTGCACCACACCCTCGCCCGCGACTTTATCGACGCCGTTGAGGCCGACGAGTCCATGGGTGGCCGCTATCGCCGCGTCGCCGCCAACGAGGACGGCCTGATGGTTTGGGGCACGAGCGGCAAGTCGCAGTTCTTCCCGTTTGAAAAGCTCGACCACGTGCTCGACGGCGAGCGCATCTTTGTGGCCATGTTCGCCGACCAGGGCGTGACGATCCCTAAGGACACCTTTGTCCGCGGCGATGCCGAGCAGTTCGGTCCCTTCCTTAAGGCGCGCATCAACAAAAAACTCCGCATCGAGACCAAACGCAAGAAGATGAAGGCAGAAAAGGCCGCTGCCGAAGCAAAACAGGGCGACAAGCCCCAGGAGACCAAGGGCAAGCAGCGCAAGCAGAAGAAGAGCAAGAAGAAGCGGTAGGCCGGCCGACACCGAAGGCGCCTCGTCCCGCGCCCGATTCCGGGCCGGGGCGCCTGGAATCGGGCGCGCGTACCGCCAATGGACCCGTTTTGCCTTGCTCTCGAGCTATTTCACTTCAAACCTTAAGAGCCTCCGCTCCGGCAGATCGGTCATCTTCATCGTGTAAGTCCCGGGAAATGCTTTCTCAAAACGGACGGTCTCGTAACCTTCGAAATAGTCGTTGGTGTTCTGCATCATAAATGGGACGAGCAACTCGTTTTCTGCCCCAACCTCCACGGCAAACGCAGCAGAGCCGCCAAGGACCGGCATGGCTTGCGTTATCAGATCGGTATTGACTACAAAATCATAGTTTGGCGCAGACTCCGGAACCAGATGCCAAACATACGCTTTGATTCCACCGTCGATATTATCCCTATTTCTGACACGCATCTTTACGGCGATAACGCACGTGATGTCGGCATCCTTCAGTCTCGTTTTCGTATCCACGGTGCCATATTTTGAATAATCGTCATGTGCTCGTTTGAGATACTCGCGCGGCGTGAGCAACTCTGCCCCGTCTATGCAAAACGAATACCCATCAGTCACCACATCCTTCGACCCCAGAAACGCTCCATCCATCGAGAGCCATTCGCCCTCCGCGTAATATTTCTCAGGAATGACCGTCCGGTTCCCGTTAACGACGCTCACCCTCATGCCCGCAAGGCCGGCAGCAGCACAGCAAAAAAGCGCGAGCGCCGATCTTCTCGTCCACAGGGTCTTCTTCATCGCGCTCACGACCTTTCCCGAACTTTCACAACGGCACCGTCGCGCATGCAGTAAACCCGATCGGCCAGTTCCTCGAGCACCTCTCCGTCATGGCTGGACAGAAGGACCTCACGACCCGTTGATGCCGCCATCGCCACAACGCGCTTGAGCATTTCAACGCCCGCTTCGTCGAGGGCATTCGTTGGCTCATCGAGAACAAGCAGCTTCGGCTTCTCCATAATTGCCGCAGCTATCCCCAGACGCTGCTTCATCCCAAGCGAGTATGCTCGGAACTTCTTTTTTTCGTCTGCATCGAGCCCCACGAGCCGCAGGGCAGAGCGAATGTCCTCGGGGGTGGCAACGCCCTTGATCTGAGCGATGAGCTTCAGATTGTCGTAGCCAGACAGATATCCCAAAAAGGAAGGCGCCTCGATCAACATCCCCAGACTCGGCGGGAACGAGATGTCCGCCCCAAGCCTTTGGCCATCGATAGAGATTTCGCCTTCGGTAGGCTTGATCAACCCGCAAACCGCTCGCATGAGCATGGTCTTACCCGAACCGTTTATCCCCTGAAGCCCGACCACAGTCCCAGGGTCAACCTCGATGGACACGTTGCGCAGGACATCGTTTTTACCCATGCGCTTCGATACGCCCCTTACGATCACACTCATATCTTGTCCCCCTTTTCTATAAGGTCGGCCCTTCGAAACCACAGTCCACCCAACGATAGGCATAACGACATAAGCCCAATTGATGACAAGACACTCGAGCCCGCCGCGATTCCCTCTTTGACAATTCCACCCCAGCGCAACAGCATCAAGGCGTTACCCAATAGCGCCCAATGTCGTGCATATGCCGAGCAGATCAGGTAGCTCATTAAAACCACAAACGAGACTGACGACCCAAGCACAAACCCAACCGCTGCCTGCGCAAACGCAAGCGCCTCAAAAGCAAATAAGAGACCTATGAAAAACGGCAGCGCATCTGCCTCGGCAGCTTTGAGAAACCACGGCGCCAAATTAGCCAGTTGAAGCGACTCACCATGAATGACCGCGCTGAACGAGGAGCTCACCACCAAGCTCCAAATCACAACAGAGCAAACCACCACGAGCAGTGAAAATGCCGTTACTGCCGCCACCAAGATAAAACGCGAGACCCACCAAAGGGTTCTTGCCCGGCATCGAACAAGCGCTTGCAAACCAAACCCGTGCAACGATTCGGTCGGATAGTCGAGTGTTGTATAGAGAATAAGCAGAATGAGAAATAGCCATCCTAGCGGAGGCACAAACATGACCCCGGGCCTAGGCTCAAACGGAGCAGATCCGGCAAACACGAGCGCAAGATTATCCGCAAACCCCAAGGTATCCGTTCTAACCCCATACACAGAAGACAATCCGTAGGCGTACACCAAGTTCGCAACGGTCACTGCCGCAATTGCAATAAAAGTAAGGATGTTCTTCTTCAAAACGGTCCTCAGGTCCGCGGCGACCAGCCTAAACAGCATCAGACCACCTCGCGTCTTTTCCACGCCCCAGAAAAAGCCAACGAAGCAAGGGTCAATAATATGATTTCCGCAAAACCGGCTCGAATGTCTGGCCAGTTATTCAGCGATTCCGACCTGATGCTGTTGAGGATATTGCAGTTAAACCCCACACAAGCCATTACGCCGAAGATCCAGCCATTTGCAAAATGCCACGCAACCATTAGCAGATACGGGACAATTATCGCTTTGATTCTGCTACGAAACAAAATTGAGAAGCCAGTTACAGCCATGGATAAAGTCCCGAGCGTGACAGCATCGAACAGCGTGTATGCGAGCACATATGACAAAGGATGCGAATAAAATAGACCGGAGAAGTAGCTATGCAGGTAAAGTCCTACGTAAGTCGACTCATCGACCCGAGGAAGATACGCAGGAAAAAGCATCGAGACGATCAGGAAATTGACGAGCAGAGGAATGGCAGTCACTGTAAACGCGGAGAGGAAAGCAGACAGCATCTTTACGTTCACGTACGCCTTTCTGGAAACGCGCGTGCATATCTGCATGTCATAACCACTCAAACGCTCAAAGAGACACGACCAAGATCCAGCCAACATTGCAAGCAGGGGCAGTGCATAGAAAAACACCGACGCAGACAGTGGCGCGTTCGCGCTCACAACAATCCAGTTACCGAAGCTGCTTTCACGTGTTTGACCGAGATAATTTTCGGCTTGCACGCCAACGCCGTAACCAAAAGAAAGAAGGTTGTGGCGCTCTTTTTCCAAATTTGCCCACGGCTCCAGCGCGGCAGCTATTGCAACTGCGACCGCAATCAAGAGAGCAAGGATAAAAGCTGGACGTCTAATCGTTTTCGACAGTTCGTATCTTGCGAGCTTTTGGTTCATACGTCCTCCTCCCCCTTCCGACCCAGAAAGCCGGAAGGGAGCCATTTCAAACAACTATGCGGGAAGCTTGTGGAAATGCCCGACGCAGTCGGGGCTCCATACGCCAATAACAGTGCCGTAGCCAGACTCCGCCCATGCAGTCAGTCGCGCCGCAGATCGCCCGTTCTCACGGACGAGGTTATACATTTCCCACTGTCCCTTGTGATTCGAACGATACGTTCCCTGAGTACAATTCATGCTGCCGCTACCGCTTGTGTTATACGCACCGTCTGTATATAACCGAAGCGGATTTCCCGTATGGCCCTGGATATCCAGATAGAGCGATGAGGAATCATCCTTTTGACGGTAGCCAGTTGCACTCGTCCCGGCACATTGAAAACTAAATGCCTTATCGGCATTGTTCGTACAGGTCGTAATTCCCGTATCGGCGTTTTGAGTAATGCTGGAAACCTGAGAGGTGTCAAACTCCTCTTGTGCAAACGATGCAGCGGGAACCCCTAGGGACAGACCAGCTGCAATCACCAAGCCGACTCCGATTCGAGCAATAGCGCTCCTTGGCTTAATCATGGCCTTCTCCAATCAAAAGCGGTTAACAATGCGTCGACGCACGGCAACCTTCGCATGAATAGAGAAAGATGTCTGTAAACACCCGCTATTGAGTTGATTGCTCAGGCGTTTACACGTTATTTACCTGCGATAACAATAAAATTAGCTCCGCCTTATTCTTGATCTTCAACTGGCGGTAAGATGCAGACCGCAGCGCTTGCACCGTAGATGCAGCGTAACCGACATCCTCCGCAATGGCCTTTGTCGTTGCCCCCTCTGCCGTCATCAGCAAAATTTGCGACTGAACATCAGAAAGGGAGCGCGACGTAAGCAGGGCCAGCTGGCGCACGCGGGCCGTTTCGGTGGACCCGTTCGCCCGGTACTCCAAGACGGCCTTCTCGTCCTCAACCGAGCGGGCGAGCGCGATGTGCGTAACGAACATGGGCACAGACCAGCAAACAATCACCGTTGCCACGACGACATTGACAGCCGAACTTTGCCCCAACAACGACGCGAGGAACAACGGCTCGAAAACCGTCAGATCCTGCACCATATTGAGCAAGACAGCCCAAACAGGAGCCGTCGCCCCGAAGCAAAGCATCCATATCCCAAGCATTTTGCGCTGCGGACAGCTTCGCATCACTATATATGTGAGCAGCACCCCCGTCAGCACCGCAAGTCCATGGATTCGCCCCCTAGCGACCGCATAGATTAAGGCAACCATGCCCATTGACACCAACGGCACGATAGCCCGAGCATGGGCATGCACCTTAAACGGACGCAGCCCAACAGCGAGCGAAGCCGTAGACGCCACGCCGCAAAACAGGACCGGCACAGCCATCAACGGAACGCGTATGCACATCAATGCCGCGATATAGATAAAAGACCATTCCACAGCAGATAGCACCGCCCATACGTACGGGCTTCCGAGCCAAATCGCTTCACCCGCTCTATCCAGCGCAGCGCCACGATTCGCTTTTCCACCCGCGTAGCGTAGCGACAGAAGCAGTCCGAGACCCAATGCGTAGCTTAAGAGGGAAAAGGCGACAGCCCGCGAAACACCGGACCCCCAATCGCTATCCGCCATTACCAAGGGCCCCGCCGCAAGGAGGATAAAGAATAATGTGAGCAGGTATCGAAACAGCCGGCGCGTTCGAGCTGATGCCACTATATCGTCAGCATGCCGCTGCGGTAGCTCATGCCCTACAGTATCGCCCTCACCCGCAAACAGCGCCACGAGCTCGCGTGAGCCCGCAACCGACGCCTTCCCGTATGCTCGGTGAAGCGTTGTTCTCACCGTCGATGGCTTCGTATCCGTCTCCTTGGCAATTTCCGCCGGCGTTTTCCCTTTGAGCAGCAGTCGAACAAACTGCTCTTCTCTAGGCGACAGGGCAGGGGAAAACACCCCCGCATCGAATGTGTCGGACGCACAGGCGATATCCGAATTGTTGTCCCGTTTCCCCCTTAGCAACATGCATACGAAGGCAGCAGCGATAACGGACCCCATCGCCAGCAATGCAATGACCACGGCATCGCTTGCGAAGTATGCCGCCTCAACAGCCGGAATAAGACCAATAGGAACTGCTACGAGCACAGAACAGGCAAACACGTCGCGCCGCCCATGGCCAAAGGCACGAGGGCGGCAAAACGGCGGGGCCACAGTCAATGCGAGATAGACCAACGGAATTAAAAGCGCAAGGCCAATTGACGCGGCCGTTACAGGGGGCATCCCCCATGGCTCGGGAACGACTCTCCATGAAACTCGACAGCAAAACAGCAGGCAAGACATGACGGCTATTGTTTCTGTAAAAATCGCGTCCT
Organism: uncultured Collinsella sp.; assembly: GCA_959600835.1. GTDB lineage: Bacteria > Actinomycetota > Coriobacteriia > Coriobacteriales > Coriobacteriaceae > Collinsella. The sequence goes on from CAUGNQ010000001.1 coordinate 84,089, forward strand.
GCGGGTGACGAGTTTCCCTTTCGTCAGTCCGTGTCGACCTCTGCGTCAAAGGAGAGTCCGCCGTGCCCCAAATAACATATGAGAGAAGCAGCGACCCAACAAAGCACGAGACACACGAAACGCCATGTAACAACCAAATCGGTGCAAACACGATTGGAATAGAGTCTCCGCGAGCATAGAAAGCCAGGTCGGCCCATTCGGGAACCGTTGCAATAACACCAAGGAAAACACCGATGGCACCGAGATGCCTCGGCCTTCTCATTCCCCCCTTGCATAGCGCAGCACCATGAACAAACGCCGCGAGGCATGCGCCCAGGATAACGAGCCAGGTCATTGCACCTGACGCTAGGCCGATTGAAGATGAAAACCGGTGATAAGGGGTGACCGCCATTACGACAAGCGCAATGGCGCAGGCAAATGTAGCAGAACGGCGGGAAAAGAGCATACGGCCTCCATAGCGTGTCATTATATCGCTCGAGCCGCTCGTTTATCTCTGTTCTCACACCAGCCAGCATCAATGATTCAGGCGAACTCCAATCCGCGCCAGATCACGGTCCGGCTTTTGTTCGCAGTCCCCACATCAAAGCGGGATGCGGTTTCCTTTTGGACGCCGGTTCGGAAAGCGCATCCCGTTCCAGGGCAATATTCTGGGATGCAGTTTCCGCAGCCCACCCCATTTGGAAAGCGCATCCCATAATTTGGCTGAAAACTGAGATGCGCTTTCCAAACGAGCCGAAACGGGCCGAATCGATCGGGCCACCTCGCATCCCGCTATCCTCGCCATCTGCCCGAGCGTGCTACACTAGCAGCATCTATGCCACCGCGAACGGCTCGGCCCCGCGCCCGCCGCTCGCAAACGAACTTTAAACGCACGAGGGTTGGCCATGCCGCTTTTCTCGCAACATACCGCCCGGTTCTCGCCGGACGTTCCTTTGGAGGGCACCAGCTCTCGCGAGCTGCTCAAGCGGTACCAGCCGCTCGAGACACTTGCGACCGGCGGTTTTGGCTCCATCGAGATCTGCCGCGACACGCACCTGCGCCGCCGCGTCGCCATTAAACGCATCCCCCTTATCAACGGTGCCGGCATGCCCGCTAGCGACATCATGGATGTCCTGCGCGAGGCGCACACTGCCGCCATGCTTCAACATCCCAACATCGTGCAGGTCATCGACTTTACGCACGACACAGCCTATGCCTACCTGGTTATGGAATATGTCGATGGCATGTCGCTGGCCGAGTTTTTGCACCGCGCGGACGGCCACTCACTTACCTTTGACGAGGCCGCGGCCATTGCCGATGCCCTGGGCCAGGCGCTCACCTTCGCCCACAGTAATGGCGTACTCCACCTGGACATTAAGCCCGCCAACGTGCTCATCGACCACTCGGGCAATGTAAAGCTCACCGACTTTGGCATGGCGCGGCTGTCGTCCGCCGGTGGCTTTGGCGGCTCACGCGGCGGCACCATCGGCTACATGCCGCCCGAGCAGCTCGATATCGAGACCGGCACGGTCGACGAGCGCGCCGATGTCTTTGCCCTCGCCTGTGTGATCTACGAGGGCCTGTGCGGCAGCGCTCCTTTTATGGCGGCCACGCCCGCCGACTCGCTCGGCCGCATCATCGGCGGCGCCACCTATCCCAGCGAGCTGATACCACACTTTCCCCCGGGAGCCGAGGCCGCGCTCATGAGCGCGCTCTCCCCCATGCCGCAGGACCGCCCCAACAGCATCGAGGCATTTTGCGACCAGCTCCTTGCCGGTCTGGGCAGCGTGCGCGAAGGCCGTCGCAGCCTGGAGCAAATGGTTGGCGAACTTTCGGATGACGAGCAGGAGCTCGACGATATCGAGCCGTCGCACTACGAGGACGACACCATCGAAGTCGACCCCGCACTCGGCTGGGCAGGCACGCGCTGGAGCCATGCGCGCGACTACGCCATGCACGCTATCTCGGCGCTAACGTGCGGCGCCTTTAGCTTTTTGCTGATGCAGACGGCCGGCGTCGCGGCGCTTCCCGGCCTGGTCATTGCGGCTATCGCGATCGGAGCGGCGGCCGGCCTGGCCCCCCAGATTGGCTCGGCCATCTCGGCTGTGGGCTTTTTGGTGCTCATGGCAAACGCCACCATGCAGGCACAGGGCGTCCTGTCGATGTTGCCCGTCGCGGTGATCTTTGCCGCCGCCATGTCCGGTTGGTGGATCGCCTGGGGTCGCACCGAGGCTGCCGCGAGCGCCGCACTCACCTGTGCACTCGCGCTTGGCTGTCTGACCGGCAATACCTTCCTGGCAGCTGGGGTCACCGCCGGCGTCGCGTCATTTTGGCTCGGCCCGGCAAGCGCCGCCGCGGCAACGGGCATGGGCGCACTTTTTGCCCGTCTGGCCACGGTCGCGCTTTCAGCCGGAGGCGTGCTGGGGCTCGGTAACGTTGCCGCAGCGCTGGGAGACCCACTCCTTTGGGCTGCCTTTGTGCTGGTAGCGGCAACTGCCGCGGCGTCATCTGCGCTGCTCAACGCCCATGCCAAGCGTGCCGATCAGGGCTCAAACCTTGCCGTAATCGCCGCCATCGCTGTCGCCGGCATCGGCTGCGCAGCGGCGTCCTGTCTTGCACACCATATGGAAATTGCCAGCCTTGCAGCCGCGGTCGTCGCCAAGGCGGCGGTTGCGGGAACCCTATCCTCTATAATCGTTGGGATATGCCTATATTTGCTCGGATACCAAAGAACCTATACGGAGAGTGATCTTTCGTGAACTTCCTGAACATCTTCGAGGACCACGTGGCCGGCATCTTCGGTGCCACCCGTGCCCCGTTCTCCTTTAAGAAGCTTGCCAAGCAGGCCGCTCGCGACATGGAGGATCAGACTCTGGTGATCAACGGCGTCAACACGGCGCCGGCACTCTATACCATCCTGATCGCCGCCGACGACGATCCCATGCTCGCCCCGTTCTACCCCGAGCTTTCGCGCGAGGTCCGCGAGTTTGTGAAGGCGCAGGCCGAAAAGCGCCGCTATGTCTTTGTCGGCGAGCCCCTCGTGCGCTTTATGATCGATCCGCAGCTGCGCGCCGGCAAGTTCTCGGTCTTTGCCGAGAACGTCGATGCCCCCACGCTCGGCCGCCTGTACGAAGAAGAGCGCGCCTATCAAAACGGTCTGGGCCAAAACAACTCCGCGGCAAGCCGTGCCGCCAGCGCCCCGCGCGCCGGCCAGCAGCAGTTTGCTGCCCCGCAGCAGCAGCGCCCCGCCGCCATGCCCCAGCAGCAGCCGACGCCTCGCGCCGCCGCTCCCGACCCGCTTGCCGTGGCAGACCCCTTCGCGCCTAGCGTCCCCGACCCCGCCGCAGCACCCATCCCGGTGCCGCAGACCGTCTCGCGCGACGCGCTTGCCGGCATGGGCGGAGCCGCCGCGACCGGTGCCGCCGTGGGCCTAGGCGCCGCAGCCGGCATCGCCTCCAACATGGCGAGCACTCGCGCCCCGCAGCGCCCGCTCGCCCAGCTCGTCGACGTCGTGAGCGGCGAGAGCCATAGCATCACCTCCGCACAGGTGACTATCGGTCGCGAGCGCTCGGTTTCCGATATTGCCCTGCGCGACCCCAACGTGTCGCGCCGCCACGCCCAGCTCACCTTTACGGGCTCGGATTGGTCGATCGAGGACCTCAATTCCACCAACGGCACGCTCGTCAACAACCGCCGCATTACGCGCTGCCCGCTGCGCAACGGCGATCTGCTGACGTTTGGCCTGAGCACCTTTGAATTTAGGGGATAGTCTCTTATGAACATCGATATCGTCCTTTTTGCAGGCCGCATCGTCCTGGTCGCCCTGCTCTATATCTTCCTGTTCGCCGTCATGAAGACCGGCGTGGGACTTGTGCGCGGACAGCGCCGCGACTCGGCTATCTGGACGATCGATGTGGACAAGGGTCCGCGCGGTATCCGCGGCATCCACGTAGACATGCTCGGCCCCGTCATCGTCGGTCGCTCGCCATCTTCGGACATCTGCATCAACGAACCGTTCGTCTCGGCCTCGCATGCGCGCTTTTCGCTGCAGGGCCCGGCGCTCATCATCGAAGACCTCAACTCGCTTAACGGCACGCTCGTCAACGGCCGCCAGCTTGTGGAGCCCGCAACGCTGCGCGAGGGCGACGAAGTCCAGATTGGCGACGTGGTCATGAAGGTGAACCGTCGATGATCGACGAGGAGAACAAGTCCGCGACTATGACCGAGGCACCGGCTGCCGCCACAGCTGCGCCGGCCCACGCCGCTCCGGCGGGCTCCGCACCCGTGGAACCCGAGGACACCGTGTTCTCCCTGCCTCTTTCGCATGTAACGCATGATATTTCGGATCTCGCCGATAACGAGGACGAAGAGGATACCGTAGCGGCGCCCATCGGCGCACATGCCGCGGAACAGCCCACAGCGCCCGAAGCAACCCCGGCGCCAGCTCACTTTGCAGAGCCTGTCGCCGCGGCAATCAACGAGAGCGCTGCGGTGTTTGCGGCACCCGAGCCCGCCGCGCCGGCGTTTCCCATAGCCCCGGCATCCGAGGTTGCGCCCGTGTCTACGCCGGCGCCCGAGCCTATAGACGTCAGCCCGCAAGACGACGAGTCGACCGCCCGCGTGTCCGAGGAGCCCGACTCCCCGGACACCGGCGATTCCGAATCAAACGCCGAGACCGACACCGTCTCTCCCGGTGACACAGCCGAGATCGACGTAGCCGCCGTTGAAGCCAAGCTCAAAGACCCCGGCTCGACCATGAGCTTTGAGCCCCTGACCGAGGAGCGCATCGAGACCGACTCGACCTATGATGCCGGCACCACCACGCAACTCATGTGGGGTGCCCGCTCCGACGTTGGCTGTGTGCGCCCGCACAATGAGGATTCCTACCTGGTGCAGTCGCCGCTCTTTTGCGTATGCGACGGCATGGGCGGTCACGCCGCCGGCGAGGTAGCCTCTTCCATCGCCGTCGAGACTATTGCCAAGACGGCCCCGCAGTCCGCCGACGCAGCACGCCTGGCGGCAGCCGTCGAGGCAGCTAACGCCGCCGTAATCGAGGCGGCCCTGAACGGCCTAGGCAAGCCCGGCATGGGCTGCACAGCCACTTGCGCCTATATCGAAAACGACACGCTCGCCATCGCCCACGTGGGCGACTCTCGCGCCTACCTGCTCCACGAGGGCACGCTCATCCGCGTGACCCGCGACCACTCCTACGTGGAGGAGCTCGTGGACGCCGGCGAGATCACGGCAGACGAGGCTCGCGTCCACCCCAACCGTTCGGTCATCACCCGTGCGCTGGGCTCAGACCCCGCCATGTATGCCGACCACTTCACTCTGCATATCGAGGAAGGCGACCGCCTGATACTGTGCTCTGACGGCCTTTCGAGCATGATTCCCGATAGCGATATCGAGAACATCGCCACGCAGTCCTCAACCGCGCAAATCTGCGTTGACAACCTAGTGGACGCGGCGCTTGCCGCCGGCGGCCACGACAACGTGACCGTAGTAGTCGTTGACCTGGTTGACGATGGCGTTATGCGCGAGGCGCAACGCGTGCGTCGCCGCAACGTCACCATCGGCGTCGTCTTAGGTCTCGTCTTGGTGCTGGCGGCTGCCATCTGGGCCTACACGGGTGTCACCGGCTCGTACTACCTGGGTACCTACCAGGGCAATGTCGCCGTCTGGCGCGGCCTTCCCGGCAAGCCGCTCGGACTCAAGCTTCACTGGCTCGAAAGCGAAACCAGTATCAAGCTGTCCGACCTGCCCGAAGACACGCAAAACCGCCTCAAGGCGGGTATTCCGCAAACAAGTGTTGACGATGCGCAGGACACGATATCCAAGTACCGCCACCAGATCGACGAGGAGCAGACCCGCCAGGTGATTGACGCGCAGACGATTCGCGACAACACCAATCAGGGATCGACCTCCGAATCAGATTCCGAGAAAACCGCCGAACAGTCCGCCGAGGCCGAAGCCTCCGATAAGAATTAGAAAGGGAGTGCCGCTTATGAGTCGCCGCAACACCGAGCTGCTCTTGCTCATCGCCTCGGCGTTCCCCGTCATCCTGCTGTATGCGATGTACGTGCTCACCGCGGGCGCCGCCATCTCCTTTGAGACGCTCGCCGTGCCGATCGGCCTCTTTGCCGCCTTCGCCGCGGCACATATCGCCGTGCGCATCTTGGCGCCCGGCGCCGACCCCGCCATCCTACCCATCGTATTTATACTTTCGGGCATCGGCATCACGTTCGTGACACGCCTCGCCCCCGCTCTCGCCATCTCACAGCTCATCATCCTGTTTGTCTCGGTGGCCCTGATGGTGGGAACGCTCGCACTGGTCAAAAACCTCGACGTGGTCATGCGCTACAAGTACACCTTTGGCATCATCGGCATCATCCTGCTGATGCTGCCCATCTTTATCGGCACCACGATCTCGGGCTCCAAGCTGTGGATTCGCATCGCGGGCTTTACCATCCAGCCTGGCGAGTTCGCCAAGGTCTTTATCGTGCTGTTCCTGGCCGGGTACCTGGCCGAGAACCGCGAGCTGCTCTCCATCTCCAACCGCAAGATCCTGGGCTTTAAGATCCCTCGCCTGCGACTGCTGCTGCCGCTGTTTGCCGTGTGGGGTGTGTGCCTGCTCGTCGTCGTCTTCGAACGCGACCTGGGTTCGGCCGTGCTGTTCTACACCATCTTCTTGCTGATGCTCTACGTTGCCACGGGGCGCTTTTCGTATGTCGTTATCGGCCTTGCGCTCTTAGCCGTTGGAGCTGTGGGCGCCTACAAGTTCCTGTCTCACGTTCAGGTGCGTTTCCAGGTTTGGGTCGATCCGTTTAAGGACGCCCAGGGCCAGGGCTACCAGATCGTCCAGTCGCTCTTCTCGCTTGCCGATGGCGGCCTGGTCGGTGTTGGCATCGGCAACGGCATGGCCAACAACATCCCCGTCGTCGAGTCCGACTTTATCTTTTCGGCTATCGGCGAGGAGATGGGCCTTTTGGGCGGCGGCGCCGTGCTCATCCTGTTTATGCTTTTTGCCGTGCGTGGCCTCACCACGGCTGCCCGCGCTAAATCCGACCTTGCCGCCTTTAGCGCCACCGGTCTTACGGCAGCCATCAGCTTCCAGGCCTTCTTGATCGTTGGCGGCGTAACCCGCCTGATCCCGCTGACCGGCGTCACCCTGCCCTTTATGAGCCAGGGCGGCTCCTCGCTGCTGGCAAGCTTTATCATCGTCGCGCTCCTGCTGCGCGCCGGTGACGAGGCGACCGGACGCGAGGCCGAGCTTACCGGCACCGGCACCATGGCCGCCATCACCGATGATCAGGTCGCATCTGCCGCCGCCCCGACGGGCACGCGCTTTGCCACCTCGTCTTCCTACGGCAGCGGCAGCCATTCCGTCGGCTCGCGCATGCGCCGTCGCCTGCTCGACACGCCTGAATCCGGTGTGCTCGGCCGCGTTGCGCTCGCCAACCGTCTAACCCGTGCGGTGCTCGCCTTTACGGCGCTGTTCGCCATCCTTATCGGCAACCTCACCTATGTCCAGGTCATTAAGGCCAAGGACTATCAGGACATGCCGACCAACAACCACACCATCGCCCGCTCCAAGTACATCCAGCGCGGCTCCATCATCACGTCCGACGGCGTGACGCTGGCCGAGTCGCTGCAGCAGGAGGACGGCACCTACGTACGCTCCTACCCCAACGGTAACCTGGCAGCGCACGTGGTTGGCTACGTGAGCCAGCAGTATGGCACCACCGCCATCGAGAGCGTCATGAACGACACGCTCACCGGTTCTAAGGACTACTCCAGCTGGAACAACGCCATCGCGTCGCTCGCGGGCCAGACCCAGCCGGGCAACACCGCCAAGCTCACCATCGACTCGCGTATCCAGACGGCGGCCGAGCAGGCACTCAAGGGCTTTAAGGGCGCTGTAGTGGTCATCGACCCGCGTACCGGCGCGGTACTCGCATGTGCCAGCTCGCCCACCTACGACAACACCAACATCGACGCCCTGCTGCAGGCGGGCGGCGGCGAGGACGGCTCCATGTACAATCGCGCCATGGACGCGCTGTACACGCCGGGCTCCACGTTTAAGGTCGTTACGCTTTCCGCGGCACTCGAGACCGGTACCGCCAGCCTTACCAGCACCTACCAGGCGCCCGGCTCCATGGACATCGGCAACGCACCGGTCACCAACTATGCCAACGAGAGCTACGGCACCATCAGCCTGCAGCAGGCCTTTGCCGTGTCCTCCAACGTCGTCTTTGGCCAGGTGGCAAACGAAGTTGGCGCAAACACGCTCGTGCAGTTTGCCAACGCCTTTGGCTACGGCCAAAAGCTCGGCCAGGACCTGACCTCCGCGGCCTCCATCATGGCAGACCCGTCGCTCATGACCGAGTGGGAGACCGCTTGGGCCGGCGCCGGCCAGCCTGTCGGCATGGACCACACGCCCGGCCCGCAGACCACCGTCATGCAAAGCGCCGTGATTGCCGCCGCCATCGCTAACAGTGGCGTGGTCATGGACCCGTACTTTGTAGCCCAGGTACTCGCCCCGGACGGAACTGTGGTCAAGACCACGCAGTCCCGCTCGCTGGGTCAGGCCGTCAGCTCCGCCACGGCCGACCAGGTCAAGCAGGCCATGCTCGCCGTCGTCCAGTCCGGTACCGGCACCGATGCCCAGGTCCCCGGCGTCAAGGTCGCCGGCAAGACCGGCTCGCCCGAGACCGGCGGCACCAACGTCAACTCGACGTTCGTTGGCTTTGCACCTTACGATTCACCCACGGTCGCCATCTCGGTGGCCTTGGAGGATTACGACAAACACGACGTCAAGGCGGCCAAGATTGCCGGCATCGTCCTGACCGCGGCGCTCGCCGCACAGGGAGCGTGATGCCCATGATTGAATCGGACACCCGAGGCGCGCCGCGGCCGAAGAGTTAGCGGCAACGCGCCACACGGCCCCAGCGGCCACATCGTAGGTACTACACACATCGTTGAGCGAATAGTTATGTTAGGAGCAGGAATGGAACAGAGGGTCCTCGGGGGAAGATACCTCCTCAAGGATAAGGTGGGGACAGGCGGCATGGCGACCGTCTACCGTGCACAGGACCAGGTCCTCGACCGCACGGTTGCCGTCAAGATCATGCTGCCGCAGTATGCTGGCGACGCAACCTTCGCCGCACGCTTTAAGCAGGAGGCCCAGGCAGCAGCCGGTCTCTCCTCCCCCTATATCGTGGGCGTCTACGATTGGGGCAAGGACGGCGACACCTATTACATCGTCATGGAGTACCTGCGCGGCACCGACCTTAAGAGCGGCATCAAGAGCCACGGCGCCCTCGACCCCAAGAAGGTCGCCCAGATCGGCTCGCAGATCAGCTCCGCGCTTTCGGTCGCCCACAAGCACGAGATCATCCACCGCGACATCAAGCCGCAGAACATCATGGTGCTGCCCGACGGCAACATCAAGGTGATGGACTTTGGCATCGCGCGCGCCAAGAACAGCCACCTCACGCAAGACAACAACGTGCTGGGAACCGCCCACTACGTCAGCCCCGAGCAGACCCGTGGTCAGGACCTCGGCCCCACCTCGGATATCTACTCGCTGGGCGTCGTGATGTACGAGTGCGCCACCGGCCGCGTTCCCTTTGACGGTGACGACGCTATCTCGGTCGCACTCAAGCAGGTCAACGAGCTGCCTATTCCGCCGAGCCAGATCAACTCCGGTGTCGACGCCGACCTTGAGCGCATCATCCTCAAGTGCATGGAGAAGGACCCGGCAAACCGCTTCCAGACCGCCGACGAGCTGCGTCAGGTGCTCAACAGCTACCTGTCGGGCCGTGCCGTCAACATCTCGGAGCCCACGCGCATCATCGGTGCCCCCGGTGAGCTGGGCGCCACCAAGACTCGCGAGCTTTCCGATCAGACGCGCACCATGGTGCGTCCCGTCTCGGGCGTGAGCGGCCAGAATACCGCCCGTAGCTCGGTTTCGGGCTCCACCGGCTCCTACGAGGTCGAAAAGCCCAAATCCAACAAAAACAAGATCATCGCCGCCGTGGTGGCAGCCGTTGCCGTCATCGGTATCGTGGTGGCCTTTGCCACAGGACTCTTTGGCGGCGAGCAGGTCACCGTGCCCGATGTGCTAGGCAAGGACCAGCAGACTGCCGTCGAGCAGATCAAGGAAGCCGGCCTCGAGGTCGGCACCATCGACCAAAGCTACAACGACGATGTCGACGAGGGCAAGGTCGCCGAGCAGACGCCCAACGGCAACACCAAGAAGGCCAAGGGCACCAAGGTGAACCTGGTAATCTCCAAGGGCCCCAAGCCCTCCGAGAAGGTCGAGGTTCCCCGGCTGGTCGGCCTGACCAAGGACCAGGCAGAAGCCGCGCTGGCAAGCGTTGGCCTGAAGGGCAACGCCTCCGAGGAGGCCAACGAGGCCGATGAGGGCCAGGTCTTTGAGCAGGGCACCGAAGCCGGTAAGGAAGTCGAGAAGGGCACGACCATCTCGTACAAGGTCTCGAGCGGCCCGGATACCACGTCCGTCCCCGACCTGACCGACATGACCGAGGCCCAGGCGCGCAACGCCCTCGATATGGCAGGCTTTGGCGTCGACGTCAGCTACCAGGAGAACGACTCCGTCACCGAGGGCACCGTCATTAGCTGGAACCCCAGTGGCAAGCAGAAGCCCGGCGCCACGATTACCGTCGTCATTGCCAAGAAGTCCGGCAAGGCCACCGTCCCGGGCAACCTGTACGGCAAGAGCATCTCCGCCGCCGTCACCGCGCTCAACAACGCCGGGTTCTACAACATCGCGTTCTGCGACCAGAACGGCAACCCCGTGAGCGGCAACGAAAACGCCACCGTTACGGGCGTCTCCCCCACCGGCAAGCAGTCCACCGACAACACGATTACGCTGACGGTTTCGATTTCTGGCTCGGGTTCGGGCTCTGGCTCGGGCACGAGCACGGGCGACGATTCTGGTACGACCAACTAGTCGCCGCCCCACCGCCCATTACGGCTCCCGCCGCAAACATATTCGCTCACAGGCGCCCGCTTGCTCCCCCAGCAAGCGGGCGCTTCGTTTTTGACATGGCATGAACCAGAAGAGCCCGGCACCGTGGCGGTGTACCGGGCTCGATCAATCTCTGGTGCCCCCGGGCGAATTCAACCCCCCCCCCGCGGGAAATTGGTGACGCGGGTGTCGACGGCTCGAACCCTGTCCTTAGACCAGAAGAGCCCGGCACCGTGGTGGTACCGGGCTCGACAAATCTCTGGTGCCCCCGGGCGGATTCGAAAACTCCCCCCGCGGGGAAATTGGTGCCGCGGGTGTCGACGGTCCGAATCCGGCCTTTAGACCAGAAGAGCCCGGCACCGTAGCGGTACCGGGCTCGGCAAATCTCTGGTGCCCCCGGGCGGATTCGAACCGTCGACACCCGCTTTAGGAGAGCGGTGCTCTATCCCCTGAGCTACGGAGGCATGCTGTACTAGTGTAGCAGATTTACGCCGCTGTAATGCAACGTATAGCCACTCTTCGAAGTTGCGGTGGAACAGCCCTCCGGAAAGTGCGTCCCACTATCCAGGCAAATTCTGGGTCAGACTTTCCCCATGAGACTTCGCTGGGAAACTGTGACCCAGAATTTCGGCTCGAAACGGGACACGGTTTCCCAAACGACCCCGTTCCGGAAACTACATCCCGGAATCGACGCTCGAACTGGGATGCACTTTCCCGATCGAGCCACATGGGAGACTGCGCCCCACTTTGAGGGGGCGCTCTTTAATGACTACTTGCCTTTGTGGAAAAGGTTTTTGATAACGGAGGGGATGCTCTTGGCGCCCTTGGCCGTCACATCGATAAAGTCGGGCGAACGCACGAGCTTATCCTCGTCGACGTACTTACGGACCGCGCGAAGCGTCTCTTTATCGTCGCGCGTCGAAAACGTAAAGTGGCCGTTGTCCTTGGTGAAGATAGCAAAACGCGTAATCTTCTTGGTGCCGCGCAAAACCTCGGCGGCAATATAGTCGACCTCGTCCCACGGGATTTGGATATAATCCTCGGGATTACGCTCGTTATAGTACTCAAACGCCTTATTGCCCACCATCACGTTACCGTGACTGGTAAGCCCCATCAGGCAGGTTGCCGGCGTTGCCAGATCGACCGTGCTGTTCTGAGATTGCGCCATACGCGCCTCGCCCTCCAAATAAAACAATCGGACCGCATCCAGTGTACCCACCGGGTGCGGTCCGTTTCAATGGCTCAAAAGCCCTTGCCTAGCAACTCTCGGTCTTAAGCCGAAGCGTACTTACATGAAGCCGCAGACGCGACCGATGATGCCGACGGCGAAGAGAGCCAGGATGATGACGATCGGGCTGACCTTCTTCTTGAGGAGCTTGCAGACCAGAAGGGTCAGGCACACGGCGGCAAGGCCGGGGATGAGCTGATCGAGGTTGGCCTGAAGCGTGGTGACCTTCACCGGGTCGAGTGCGTTGGCACCGACAGAGCTGTACATCGTCAATGCCTGCTTGATGCCCTCAGAACCGGCGGGCAGGTTGGCCCAGTCGATATAGGCGCCAGCGGACTGCGTGACCTTGGAGACGACCGGGGTGAAGGAGATGGACACCCAGCGCTCGACCAGGGCGCCGATGATGAACATACCCAGGATGGAAGCACCCTCGGTGACCTTGCCCATCAGACCGCCGGAGAGGTCCTTGGCGATGGAGGAGCCGACCTTGTAGCCAAACTCCTGCGTGTACCACAGGAAGGCGTAACGGATGATGTTCCACGCGAAGAAGAACAGCAGCGGACCGGCGATGCTGCCGGACAGGGCCAGGGAAGCGCCCAGTGCACCCAGAATCGGGCGAAGGGTGAACCAGAAGGCGGGGTCGCCGACGCCGGCGAGCGGGCCCATCATACCGACCTTGACGCCCTGAATGGCGACGTCGTCAATCGGAGCACCGTTGGCGCGCTCCTCCTCGAGGGCGAGGGTAACGCCAATGACGGGGGCGGAAACATAGGGGTGGGTGTTATAGAACTCCAGGTGGCGCTTAAGAGCGGCAATCTGGTCATCCTTGCTGGTGTAGAGCTTCTTGATCGCAGGGATCATTGCGAAGCACCAGCCGCCGTTCTGCATACGCTCGTAGTTCCACGAGCCCTGAAGGAACTGATGACGGAAGCAAACCTTCTTACGGTCAGCCTTGGTGAGCTGAATCTTGTTCTCTGCCATATGTATCACTCCCCTCCTACTCGTAATCGTTCAGAATGTCGCCGAGCGGGTCACCGGAGCCACCGCCCATGCCGCCACCCTGCTTGGCCAGATCCTTAAGGCCAAGGTAGATGAGGGCAAGGGAGATGCCGATGAGGCCAAGGGCGATCAGCGTGAGCTGAGGGATGGCAGCAAGGACAAAGCCGAGGATGAAGAACGGCCAGGTCTCCTTGGTGGCCATCATGTTGATGACCATGGCGTAACCGACGGAAGCGACCATGCCGCCGCCGACAGCCATGCCGCCGGACAGCCAATCGGGCATAGCGTTAAGCGCGTTGGTAACGGCCTCGGCCGGGATGATGCACAGAAGTACTGCCGGGATGGCGATACGAACACCCTGCATGAGGATGCCGGCGTACTGCCAACGCTCGATGCCGGCGAAGTCGCCCTTCTCGGCGCAGGCGTCCATGGCGTGAACCATAGCGGTAGCCAGGGTACGGCAGATCATGGTCAGGAACAGACCAGCGACCGACAGCGGGACGGCGACGGCGATGGCGGCGGTAACGGCCTTGGCCGAATCGGTGGCGCCACCGTTGAGGGCGAGCACCATGATGATCGAAGAAGCGACCGAGGCCAGAGCGGCGTCAGGCGCGACGGCGGCGCCGACGTTAGCCCAGCCAAGGGCCATCATCTGGAGCGAACCGCCCAGGAGGATGCCCTCCTGAAGGTGACCGGTTACGAGACCGATAAGCGTGCATGCCACGAGCGGCTGATGGAACTGGAACTCATCCAGAATGCCTTCCATACCGGCAAGCAACGCGACAATCGCAACAAGCAGAATAGTGATTGCAGACATGTATCGGACCCTCCTTTACTATGCTTGAGCGGCCAGTTCGGCCTTAGCTTTCTTCAACATGGCGTCGAGATCCTCGGAGGAATCCGAAGGAACCTTGCGGACCTCGAACTTGACGCCCTTGGCCTTGAGAGCCTCGATGGTCTTGACATCGTCATCGCCCATGGCGACGGCGTTAGTGACGACGACCTTGCCCTTGGAGTGGGCCATGGAACCGATGTTGGCTTCCTTGATGTCGACGCCGGCCTCGATGGCCCTGAGCAGATCCTGCGGGTTCTCGAACAGCAGCATCGCCTTGGTGTCGCCAAAGCGCGTGTCCTTGACGACCTCGGCCATCTTCTTGATAGGCACGACGTTGGCGTGGACTCCCGGAGGGGCAGCCTGCTCGATCATGGTCTTGCGGAGCTCGTCGTGAGCAACGCCGTCGGAAACCACGATGATGCGGTTGGGGTTGATCTGCTTGGTCCACGTGGTGGCCACCTGACCATGCAGCAGGCGCGTGTCGATACGGACGTGGGCGATCTTGATGTGCCCGTCGCCGATCACCGTTCCCGGAGGAATGGCACCCGCAGGAGCAGCGGCGGCCGCAGCCGGCTTCTTCTCCTCGGGCTCCAGAGACTCGGGCTTGACGCGCACGCCGGCCTTAGCCTCAGTCACGAGATGTTTTGCGATCGCATGTGCAGTGTTCTTTGCGTCAAAGCGCTGCGAATATGCCTCGATGAGCATAGGCAGGTTGACACCGGTGACGATAGCCCAGGAATCGTGGCCCTCGATGAGCCCGCTGATCTGGTTGAACGGCGTGCCGCCCCACAGATCAACGAGGAAGAGCACCTGCTCCTGGTCCTCGAAGGAAGCGATTGCCTCCTCGACCTTGGCACGGAAGTCGTCGGGGCCCATGCTCGGCTCGAGCGAGACCACGGCAACAGACGGCTGATCGCCAAAGACCATCGAGCCCGTCTGCTTGATTCCAGCCGCCAAGTCACCATGGCTAGCAAGAACAATACTTACCATCACATAACCTCCTTTTTGTCTACGTAATTCCTACACGACAGTTATGGAGTATAGCTGCAAATACAGCAGAATTGTTTGAAAAACTGCAAAAGGTAGCATTATTTGTTTAAACGTCTTGTTTTGTTACAAGCTGATTACATTCCAGTATTTTGGCTGATTTGCTGCTGAGGATTGATAGCTGATCTATTTACATGACCGAATTGAGCACGCTGTTCATTATTGCCGGTTTTAAACAGACACAAATGTGCTCGCGTTGAGGCTATTTCGTTTAAACAGATGGTGCTTGACTAATGGTAAGAAATATGATCTAGCAAAGTAGTCGTTAGGGACGTTCTTTAATGACTAGTCGTTTAAGAACGTCCCCAACGACTAAGTTAGGCGATGTGGAGGGGGTTGGCGGCGTCGACGGCGTCGGGGGCGTCAGAAGGGACGTCGGGGGCAGCGTCTGCCGGGTCCTCGTCGGGGGTCTCGATCTGCTTGATCATGACCTCTTGGCCCTGGAGCAAATAGGTATCGCCGCTACCGCAATGGGGGCAGGTCTTGCCGTGTTCGACTGTCGCATAGTCGCGGCCGCACGCCTCGCAATGCGTCACGGCCTCGACGGACTCCACGATAAGCTCCGCGCCCTGCGCGATAGGCTTTTTATCTGCCGCCCAGCGCCAAGCATCAAGCAGCAGATCGGGAACGACGCCCGAGACCTCGCCCAGGAGCAGCGTCACGCTCGAAACGCGACTCACGCCATTGGCGCGCGCCACATTCTCGACATCGCGAATGATGTGATAAACAATCCCGATCTCGTGCACTTTTAATTCCTTCCGCCGTTCTACCGAACGGCGGTCGGCTTGACGCTGCGCGAGCCCCAGACGGGCGATCTGCCTTTCAATCGTCGGGCATGGGCAAAAGCCCTATGCCCTCCTCTTTCAAGGCACCTCGCCACGCCTGGGACTCGCTCGCTGTCCAACCGCTCTCTGCGCCGTTCTCCTGCTTGTTGCGTTTCTTACTTCTTCCCGAATTTGATCTTAATGGCGCGCTTGAGCGCGTACTTGCCCAGGCTTGGGAGCTTTTGCTCGTATTTGACCATCGTTGAGCACTCGGGGCGGTCGCGATCCAGATGGATGGCGTCGAACGCGCACTTGGTGGTGCACAGACCGCAGCCAATACACTTGTTGGGGTCGACGATCGAGGCACCGCAACCCAGGCAGCGGGCGGTCTCGGCGCGCACCTGCTCCTCGGTAAAGGTCTCGACGTACTCGCTAAACGGCGCGGCCTTCTCGCGCTCGCGGTCCACGTGAGCAACCTCGCGGCTCGCGTTGTCATAGCTCTCAATTACAACATCGTCGCGGTCGAGCGCGGTGTAGCGGCGCTGGTTGCGGCCGATGGTGAGCGTGGAGCCCGGCTGCACAAAGCGGTGGATGGACACAGCAGCCTCGTGACCGGCGGCGATGGCGTCGATGGCAAAGCTGGGACCGGTGAAGACGTCGCCGCCCACAAAGATATCGGGCTCGGCGGTCTGATAGGTCTGCGGGTCGGCAAGGGCGCCCTGACCGCGGCCGAGCTCCACCTTGGAGCCAGCCAGCAGGTCGCCCCACACAATGGACTGGCCAATCGACATGACGACGCGGTCGGCATCGACACGACGCAGGTCGTTCTCGTCGTACTCGGGCGCAAAACGGCCCTCGTCGTCAAAGACGCGCGTGCAGCGCTTGAAGGTGATTCCGCAAACACGGCCGGCCTCGTCCAGGTGAACCTCCTTGGGACCCCAGCCGCAGCTGATGTGAGCGCCGTCCTCGATGGCCTCGCGACGCTCCTCCTCGCTAGCGGGCATCTGAGCCTCGCTCTCCAGGCAGAACATCTCAACATGCTCGGAGCCCAGACGGCAGGCGTTGCGCGCGACATCGATCGCCACGTTGCCGCCGCCCACCACGATGGTGCGGCCAGGCAGCGCGTCGATCTTGCCACTGTTGACCTCGCGAAGGAAGTCGACGGCCACGGTCACGTCCTTGGCATCCTCGCCCGGAACACCGGCAAGGCGGCCGCCCTGGCAGCCAATAGCCACGTAGAAGGCCTTAAAGCCCTGCGCGCGCAGCTCGTCGAGCGTCACATCACGACCGACCTCCACGCCATAGCGGAACTCGGCACCCATCAGGCGAATAACCTCGACCTCGGCCTCAATAACGTCCTTCTGCAGCTTAAAGCTGGGAATACCGTAAGTGAGCATGCCGCCCGGGCGCTCGTTCTTCTCGAACACGACGGGCTTGTAGCCCTTCTCGGCCAGGTAGAAAGCGCAAGACAGGCCGGCCGGACCGGCACCGATGATGGCAATCTTCTGGTCGAAGCCACCGGCGCGCGTCGGCGTCACCACGGGCGGGACATAACGGGTCGCGGCATCCAGATCGCGCTGGGCGATAAACTTCTTGACCTCGTCGATAGCCACGGCGGCGTCCACACGGCCGCGGGTGCAGGCATCCTCACAGCGGCGGTTGCACACACGGCCGCAGATAGCGGGCAGCGGGTTCTCACGCTTGATGAGCGCCAGCGCCTCGTCATAGCGACCCTGAGCCGCGAGCTTCAAATAGCCCTGAACGGCGACATGCGCGGGGCAGGCCGTCTTGCAGGGAGCGGTGCCGGACTCATGCGTCTCGATGCGGTTGTCGTTGCGGTAGTTGGGCGACCACTTGGTGTGGTCCCACTTGGTGGCATCGGGCAGCTCCTGGCGCGGATACTCGGGCACCTGTCCGCCAGCCTTTTTGCTACAGAGCTTCTGGCCCAGTTTGGCGGCGCCGGCCGGACACACCTCAACGCAGCGACCGCAGGCCACGCACTTGTCCTTCTCGACCTTGGCGACATAGGCCGAGCGCGACAGGTTGGGTGTGTTGAACAGCTGCGAGGTGCGCAGGGCGTAGCACACGTTAACGTTGCAGTTGCAGATGGCGAAGATCTTGTTCTCGCCATCGATGTTGGTAATCTGGTGCACAAAGCCGTTGTCCTCGGCCTGGCGCAGGATGTCGTAGACCTCCTCGCGCGTCACATAGTGGCCGCGGTCGGTCTCGACCACGTAGTCGGCCATATCGCCCACGGCGATGCACCAATCGGCCGGGTCGTCGGCGCAGCCCTCTCCCATTACGCGACGGCTCGCGCGGCAGCTGCAGGTGCTGGCGGCATATTTGCCATCGTATTTGTCGAGCCAGTGCTCGATATGCTCGATCGGCACCGAGGTGCTCGCGGCATCGATGGCCTTCTCGACCGGAATCACGTGCATGCCGATACCGGCGCCTCCGGGCGGCACCATCGGCGTAGCACGGGACAGCGGGCCCTTGGACGCCTGTTCAAAGAACTTGGCATAGACCGGATGCTCCTCGAGCTGGCCCATGCGCATGTTGAGGAACTCGGCAGAACCCGGCACCAGCATGGGCAGCACCCACTGCTTGGCGCGCTCGGGATTTTCCCAGTTGTACTCGAGCAGGCCCGTGTAGCTCATGTCGTCGAGCATCTTCTCGATCTGGGCCTCGGGCATGCCGGTGAGCTTGACCATCTCGGGCAGCGTATAGGGACGGCGCATCTTCATCTTGCAGAGCACTTCGGCCTGCTCGTCGGTTGCGGCCTCGGCAAACGACCAGTACTCGTAGCCCAGCAGCTCGTCGCGGTGCAACAGGCGGTTGGTGCAGTGCTCACACAGTTTGACGATGGCCTCGCGCGGATGCTCCGGTATCGGCGGCACGAACTCCGCGCCGATATCGGGCTCGGTATAGCTAATCCCCGGTCCGTTGAGAATCATGGTTATCCCTTCTCTTGCCGCAGCCCGGCGAGACCGCAGCGCCCCTCTTTTTTTGCAGGCCGAGCATGCCCCCATGCCGTTCACCCGCCATTGTTGACATTGTGTCAAAAATAGTATTGACGAACCGTCAACAATATTCAAGACTGTTAGGCGAACGGTCAGGCAAAAGAGGATGAAAGGCGGCAAAACATGGGCAACAACACAGCGGATATCTCTGTGGTCGATGCCGTCCCCGCATCCGATAGCGCGGCAAAGCGCCTGACGGGCGACGAACGCCGTCGCGAGATTCTCGATGCCGTGCGCACCGTAAGCTCCGAGCTGGGCGTGTCCCACCTATCGGTATCGGCCGTGACCAAGCGAGCCGGCTGCACGCGCTCGCTGTTCTACCACTACTTCGCCGACATGGACGCCGCCGTCACCGCTGTTATGGACGAGGCGATCGACGGTTTTATCTCCGAGCTCGAGCAGTGGAATGCCGGCCGCACCGTCGGTGATATCGAGGGCGCGCTCGACACCGTCGCCCCACTCTTTAAGCGTCTGGTCGCCAGCGGCCACGAGCTGCCGAGTACGCTCACCTCGAGCAGCGGCGCGCTCTACGGCGGCTTTTTGCACAACGTGGTCCAGCGCGTGGCGCAGTATATCTGCGATACCACCGTGGTGGATTTTGTCGCCCATCATGAGCTACGCATCGACCATGTCTACGAGACGTTCTACACCCTCATCATGGGTCTTTTGATGTATATCCGCACGCACCCCGATGTGCCCGACGAGACGGTCAAGGAAATCATCGCCTCGACACTCCACATCGAGGGCTATACCGCCAAGTATCCGGAGCGCAAGCCCCAGAACTGACGACATTTGGCCAAACTGCCCGCGATCAGAAGAGGGGCCGCGGGCGTGTGAAAGGAGAGCAGCATGCTGTTCGATGTTTGGGGTAGCGATACCCTTATCCACTGGGCCGGCTGGGCCATGGTCTTTATTGGCCTGATCGTGCTCAACGAGGTCGGCCGCCGCACCAAGCTGGGCGCGGCAATCATCTTTGGCGTGGCTCCGCTGGCCATGACCATCTACTGCGTCGCCATCGCCATTGGCGTCTCACAGGGTGCCGAGTGGGCGCTCACCAACCCCACCCATGTGTACCAGAACAGCTGGTTCCACTACGCCAAGGTCTACGCGGCGTTGGCCGGTTGCTGGGGCTTCATCGCCATTAAGTATCAGTGGGGCAAGATCGGCAAGGCACACTGGTTCCGCGCGTGGCCGTTTGTGATCGTCGCCATCAACATCATGATCGCCGTCGTGTCCGACTTTGAGAGCGCCTATCACTTCTTTGTCCTGGGCCAGTCCACTTGGGTCACCTCCGAAGGTGCTACGCAGCTGGCCGGCTGGAACAACGTGTTCAACGGCATCGCCGGTATCATCAACATCTTCTGCATGACCGGTTGGTGGAGCGTCTACGCCTCCGAGGACAAGACCGACATGCTGTGGCCCGATATGACCTGGGTCTACATCATCGCCTACGATATCTGGAACTTCTGCTACACCTACAACTGCCTGCCCACCCACTCCTGGTTCTGCGGCTTTGCACTGCTGCTGGCGCCCACCGTCGCCGCCTTTATCTGGAACAAGGGCGGCTGGATCCAGAACCGTGCCTTTACGCTGGCTATTTGGTGCATGTTTGCCCAGGTGTTCCCGTACTTCCAGGAGGAGTCCATCTTTGTGACCCACTCCACGCTCGACCCCGGCGCCGCTACCGCGGTCTCGATCGCCGCACTGGTCGCCAACGTCGCCGCGATCATCTACATCGCCTACCGCGCCAAGAAGCTCGGCCGCAATCCCTACAAGCAGGATGTCTTTGAGGGCACCAGCGATTGGGAGAAGGCCACCGCTCGCCGTGCCAAGGTTGATTACGCGCACGCCGAGTAACATGTTGGCCGCTGTTGGCACTTGGGCATAGGCCCGCTCACCAGGCCTTTCAATCCAATGTCTCGCAGAGCCCCCGAAAAGCGTTTCGCTCGCTTTCCGGGGGCTTTTTGTCGTTGCGCCTCTATTCATCTATTCAAAAACACGCGCATATATAAAATCGGATTTCAAATCATGCGGCGGCTCTATGGAGCCCCGTTTTTGGGTACATTGTTGTCCCGATATTGAGCTTGGGGGATATATGAAAGATGAGACGATGGGCCAAGAGGATGCGGTCCAAGATGCAGAAGCGTGTGCCGAGGCCCTGGAGAGTCTAGACCAGATCGCGCTGGCCGAGATTACGTTTGACGATTCGAGCGTTAATGTGCAGGATGAGCCGGAAATCGAGGCGCAGCTCGATGATCAGGATGCAAAAGACGATGGCGCCGCGCCCACCGAAGACGAGGCAGGTCACGAAGACACCGAAAGCGAGGCCAGCAATCAGCCCGAATCCGACACGGGCGAGGAAACCGTCTTGCTCGACAGCTTGCCGGCCGAGGATTCGCTGACCCGCGAGCTTCCTGGCCTGGGTTCCGCACCAGCCGTGGACGAGACCATCGCCATGGGCGATATTCCCCTGCCGTCCGTTCCCTCGGCACGCGAGGCCGAGGTTCGTCATCGTAAGATGTCGCCCAAGCGCCGCAATCTGATGGTTGCCGGCGCTGTGGCCGTTGCGCTTGTCGCCGGCGGTGCAGGCTATGCTGTCTGGAACGGATATCAGCAAGAGCAGGCTGCCGCTGTCGCCGCCAATGCCCACACGATGATGTCGGTGCAGATTGGCGTACATGCCGCGGGGCTCGACTGTTCCGCCGGCTCCAAGATTCCCGTACAAGTGAGTGGCCAGGATTCTGACGGATCCTCCGTGAGCGAAACACTCTATGTTGACGAGCACGGCCGTGGCATCAAACTGCTACCCGGTGACTACACGCTCTCCATCGCTGCCTCCCCCATCGCGTCCGACGGCACCGTCTATACCGTGCCGACCACCAAGGCGCAGGTCACGATCAAGAGCGACGGACAGGACCTAAGCAGCCAGGCCGCCTTTAAGCTCAAGGTGCCTTCGGCCGACACGGTAACCGACGACCA
This sequence comes from uncultured Collinsella sp., assembly GCA_959600835.1. Taxonomy (GTDB): domain Bacteria; phylum Actinomycetota; class Coriobacteriia; order Coriobacteriales; family Coriobacteriaceae; genus Collinsella. Next base: position 105,933 of record CAUGNQ010000001.1, read on the forward strand.
GATCGATGCCGCCGCCAAATATGCCGAGGAGGGAGGCGCGAGCTCCGCCGCCACCGCCAAGGTGCTCCAGCAGGCGGCAACCGCGCGGCGCGACGCCGCCGTCAATGCCGTGAGCGCGCAAAAGGCACAGGCGGCCCGTGATGCCGACGCCCGTCACAAGGCAACCGACCTCTACCAGCTCGATATCCCCGTCGAGTGGTACGGCAAGGTCGAGACTTGGCAAAATGGCAGCACGCTATGCATCTATCTTGCCGGCGACAGCGATACGCCGATTGTGACGCTCGTCGCGGTGCGCGAGGGCGAGAGCTTTACGCCCGATGAGGGCGATACGGTTTTGGGTGCGGCCAACCTAGGCAACGGTTATACCGTCTACGCCAGCGGCCCCATCTATCCGTACGTGGTGCCCCAGACCATCAACGGACGGACGCAGAACCCCGTGTCGACCTATCCCATGGACACAGCCATTGAGCTTGTCGAGCTCACGACCGGCAACCGCTACACCTATAGCCAGATCAAGAACGTACTGGTCGGCAAAGACGGCAAAGCCGACGCCGCGACCAAACTCGAGACCGACTACCTCGCGCAGATCCTGCTGCCGAGCATCAAGGCCCAGGACTAGCCGGGCGCATCATGGTACTCCCCAACCGTGATGAAGGGGCCAGGAGGTCCTGGCCCCACAGATCCGTAGATGATTAGGCAAGGAGCCACTTCCATGCGGGCACAGCGTGTACCACACCGTGTTCACATGGAATATCGGCCTGTTCATCCATAGTAACGATTACCGACTCGCCAAGATCAAACTGGGCCATCGAGGCATCGAGGGCTGCAATTTCGCGTTCGCGCGTTTTCTCGCTTGCCATATCCACACTCACCTGAATCAGGCTATAAGCCCGCATGAGAAGTGCGTCCCCAGCCACAAAGTCCACCTCATGGTTTTTGCTCTTCTCTTTGATCAGCAAGCGGCAGACCGATCCGACCCTCACCGCGGGAGTCCTTCTTCTTAGCGCGTTGAACACTGCGGTCTCGAGCCTCTGGCCCTGGTCCAATGCCGATGCGGGAGAGAATGCTCCAAACATCGCAGGATCGACAGCGTAGACCTTAGACGCAGACCGCATGTTATTTGCCAGTGAACGCGTGAACTCCGGCACGGAGAACAGCAGGTAGGCATCCTCATAATACTCAAGTAAGTCGCTGAGCGAATTACGACTGACGGGTATCTGCCTGCTCTTGAACTCGTTGTACACTTTGTTCACCGACAGCTCTCGTCCCGAAGATGCCATACACCGCGTCAGGAACAGAGATGCCAGGCGAGGGTTCTTGACGTCGTAACGTTCAACGACGTCCATGGCGACCGTTCGCGAAGCATATTCCTGTAGCAGCTGAATCGCGTCTGCGGGCGTCTGCTCAAGTGTCGCGATGAATCCCCCTCGTTCAAGATATCCGATCAGATGATGTCGAAGCAGCGCTGCATCGCTTGAGGAAAAGGTCGCATCTGGCTCGAAAACGCTCCCCGTCTTATATCGAACGTATTCCGAAAAACTCAACGGAAAAAGCTCTCGCACAAGAGAACGGCCCCTGAACTCGCTCTTAAGTTCTGAGGACAGCATCTTAGAAGAAGATCCCGTCACGTAAACGGTCGCCTTCTCCGTATCGACCACGCGTCGCAGAAACGCACCCCATTCGGGTATTTCCTGGATCTCGTCAAAGAAAAGGTAGGCGCCCTCGCCTCGAGCAGCAGGATATAGTGCATAGAATGTATCGAGCACGTCCGCTAGTAGCGATGGCTCATACGGACGCAAGCGCTCATCCTCAAAATTGAAATATAGCATCCGGTCAAGCTCGACGCCTTGGCCCTGAAGCCGCCGTATCTCCTGATACAGGCGATACGTCTTTCCACAACGACGGGCGCCCACAATCACATATACGATGTTGTCGCGCTTTGGCTCCTGCGGGTTGCCCAGATCAAGGTCGCGCTCAAAGACCTGCGGAATCCCCTGTTGCTCAAAGTCCTTTATTTTTTGAGCCACCAAGTCGTTGAATGCCATAATTCTCCAATCTTGCTCTCCTGCTAATCAAGATTATAACGATTCTTGATTAGCAGGAGAGCAAGATTATGCGTATCTTGATTAATGGATAAGCAAGTTTTCTATTAGTGGCCCCTCCCGGAGGATATCGAGCGGCCGAGGGGGCAGGCATGAACGCCTCTAGCCGAAAACAAAGTAGCTAAAAAAGCCCCGTCCCAAATCAGCTACTTAACGCCAGGGGTCGGCTTCGAAGAGGGGCTCGCGCTCGGGGCGACGATCGCTATAAGGATCGTAGCCGTCGTCATCCTCGTTCTCGGCACGAATGTAGGGATCGGTGGGCTTTTTCGTCTCCCTCTTCTCGCGCAGGGGCTGCTTGCACTCGTCCTTGCTATCCATGGCATGCACCTTTCCGTGTGGCTTGAATTCCATTCTTACACTATGACTGATTACGGCCATCGTAATGCATGGATACCGCGGGATGCGGTATCCAGAGCGCACACGTGCTTACGAATCGTCTACGCGTATCGGCGCAGACAGTGTATACATTGCTTTAAACCCAACGCAAGCCCGCCCGAGCGCACCTTAGGCACACTCGGGCGGGTAAACATCGTCTTGAAACTTGCAGCAACTAGCAAATCCCCGTCAGGCCAAGCACCAGGCCAATGATCATGGTGCCGATAATGATCCAGTTCACGTTGGTGTTCTTCTTGAGCAGCTTGAAACAACCCAGGGTGTACAGCAGCGGAATCAGGCCGATGAAGATCGTATCGAGATACGTCTGGATCATGACCGGATCGCCCTCGGGCATCGGAATTGAGATCGCGCAGTTGAACTTAACGAACGAGGCAGCCATGGCGCCGATCATCAGCAGGCCGAGCGTGCTTGAGAGTTTGGTTACAATACCCATCAAGCCGCTCTCGTAGATCTTGGTGATGAAGCTCGAACCGACGCGATACCCAAGAACCGTCAGCACCCAACGCGTAATCCACGACGGAATGTTGTAAATGAGCAGAAACGCGATCGGACCCAGAAGCGATCCGTTCTGAGAGCACAGCGCCATACCGACCGAGGCCGCGATAACACGGATAACGCCCCAGAAGATTGCATCGCCGATGCCCGACATGGGACCCATGAGCGAAGCTTTGACCGAGTCGATCGAATGCGTATCGAAATCAGGCTCGGCCGCGTTCTCCTTCTCCATCGAGGCAACAAGGCCCATGCAGAACGTACCGACATTTGACGTGATGTTATACCAGGTCGAATGGCGTACCAGGGCATCGCGACGCTGTTCTTTATCCGGGTAGAAACGCTCGATGGCAGGCCAGATGGACCACATGAAGCCTGAAGCGCCTCCGCGAGCGCCGCCGCCGTAATGGGCAAAGACGTTGAACGAGTGGAAGAAGATGCCGCGCAGCATCTTACGGTCTTCAGCGGAAAGATCCTTAGTGGAGATGCTGATCTTCTCGCTTGCGGTATCGGTGGTACTCATGCGAAGAAATCCTCCTCTTCGAGCTCGGCGACGGACTGGGCACCAGCTGCGACGCCCGATTCGCGCAAGGCCTTAATCTGGTTGCGCAGGTCGAGATTTTCAAGGTCACGCAGGGCCGTAACGACCAAGATCACTGCACCGACGGCGGCAATTGCGACCATGGGCATGTTGAGATATTGGAAGAGCACGAAGCCGAGCAGGAAATAAATTGCAATCTTGTTATCCCAGAGCATGCGCAGAAGTAGCGCCATGCCCACGGCGGGAAGCAGGCCGGATGCAGCATTGAACCCGTTCAGGACCGCCTGCGGCACCATATTCATAAGCTGCGATGCCGGCTCGGCACCGACCCACACCGCCAAAAACGTCGGGATGGCGAATAGACCGTTCATGACTACGGCGCCGCCAAAATGGCAGATGAAGAGCTTCTTACTGTCACCCGAGTTCGCGGCCCAATCAATAACAGGAGCCCAGAAAGACATGAGCACGTTGAGAACGAGCGAGTAGATGATGTTCGCAAAAATAGCCGCAGCCACCGCGAGCGGAATCGCTACGCCCTGCTCCATGCCAGACACGACCACGAAGCACACAGCGAGCACCGTTCCTGCCACCGTATCAGCCGAAGTCGCACCGCCCACGTTGACGCTTCCGATGAAAATAGCCTGGAGCGCAGCACCGATGATAATGCCTGCGGTAACATCGCCAAAGATAATGCCCGCCACAAGACCCACGCCCAGGGGCTGGTCAATCATGGGCTGTCCAAACGTCCATTGGACGAAATAGCAGATAAAAGCTGCCAAATATGCCAAGAGCGCAGTCGTCAGCATATCAATCCCTCCTTAGAGCTTTGCCAGCAGGTCGGAAACCTTGACCTTACCGTCTGTAACGCCGACCTGATGAAACACCGGCAGATCTTGCTCACACAGCTCGCGCGCTGCAGCCACCTCGTCTGGATTGAGCGTTACACCCGTTGTCAGCAGCACCTTGGCTGCATCGTCGCTTCGATCGAAGCGGCCGACATTCGCAACGTTCACGCTGCCGATCCTACCGGGAGCCCCTTTCACTAGTTTGAGTGCATCGGCGATGTTCCCAGTAAGGGCGAAGATGCGCATCTCGCCCGCACGCGGATCGTTAGCAATCTTGATAGCGTCGTCTATTGTACGGATGAGAAGCTTCTGCCCACTCGGGCAAGCCATCTTGAGCGTCGACGACTGGGTTTCATTTTGGGCCGCAGCGTCATTCGCGACTAAAATACCCTTGGTGCTCAGCTCCTTTCCCCACATGAGCGTGACCTGTCCGTGAACCAGGCGGTCATCCACTCGCAGCTGAACGATCATTTCGTTCTCCTTTCGTCTTCGCTCCGCCCGCCAAAGCGGACCACTTCCTATCCAAAGAAATCGTCATCGGTATCTGTCGCCCCGCCTGCCCGCAGGACCACACGCCGCATGGAGGTCGATGCCTGCGCGATTACGCTGTCGATATACTCGGGCGTGAACGCCTCGCCCGTAATCAGGCATTCGAGAATTAACGCGATGTTGAAACCGGTCACATGTACGATGCCGTGCTTTTCCGGCTGCATGGCCGTAACCATGTTGCAGACGCTCCCGCCCAAAAGATCGGTAACGATCAACGCATCGTCCTCTGGCCTCACGCCATCGATAAACTCTGCGATCTGCTCATTGGGATCCGATTCGTCCACATAGCAATCAACGACGGTTATGGCGCTATCATCATGAAGCAGCACCTCAGCCACACTTTTGACGCCACTTGCTAGGCGTCCGTGGGTTGCAACTAAAATTTTCTTCATAGCACACCCCTTAAGCCAAAGGAGCCGCGCCATTGGCGAATACTCGCACGACATGCTCGAATGTGCTGCGCAGGCTCTCGAACGCGACTGCCGTCATATCGTGCCAATAGATCGGAGCATCCGGATGTCCCTCAGTCTTTTCATCAACCATGGCGCGCACGGCATCGCCGGCATATTTAACGCCATACGTGTAGTAGTTAATCTTGCGGATGCCGGCATTGATGGCACGAGCGTAATCCTCGTCGGAAACACCGGAGCCACCGTGCATGACAAGTGGCACGTTCACACAGCTGCGAATGTCGGTCAGAACGTCAATGTTCAAATGGGGCTCGCCCTTATACAGGCCGTGCACCGTTCCGAACGAGCAGGCCAGGATATCGAGCCCCGTGGACTCAACGAAGTCACGCGCCTGGTCAGGATCGGTATAGATGGCGCCCGCCTCTTCCGCCGTGGACCCAGCATCAGGATCGCCACCCTCACGCGACCCCATAGAACCAAGTTCGCACTCAAGGCCTGCACCAAAGTCGGCGCACATCTGGGCAGCGTACTGGGAAAGCTCAACATTACGTTCGTAGGAAAGTGCAGAACCGTCGAACATGACGCCCGTGAAACCGAGCTCCAACGCACGACGAGCATAGGATAGATTCTCACAATGATCCAGATTCAGGCAGATATGCGCACTCGAGCGCTCAGCCAGTGCTGTAACCAGCGGAGCCACCACGTCAATCGGCACCAGCGACTCGTGAACCTCGGCATGCTGGATGATAATCGGATAACCTGTTTCCTCCGCCACGTCCACAGCGGCGCGGACGGCCTCAAGACTCGCGGAATTTACTGCAGCGACCGCCATATTGTTCTGTTCGGCGATGTTGCAGATATCTCTCATACTGACGAGCATCTGTTCTCCTTTCCTCAGGCAGACCATCGCTGTTTGGCTTTCTCCAAACGCAACATTTTGCGAGTTCATTATATTGCGTTTTGTTTTGCTTTGTTTCGGAATTGACGTCTGCTACCGCGAACGGTCGAAAACCTGCCCCGAACGTTCGATATGTTTTGTTTAGAGTTGTTTTATTTCATTTCAGGAATTGTTGTTCTGGTAAAACTGAAGGTAACAAGCCTTGTCCCACAACAAGCCCTGGGAGTTCTTATGAGTGAACCGCGTCCCTATTACCTGGAAGAACGGCAGGAAGAAATACTCGACTTACTCAATGCGAACAGCACTGTTCGCATTGTTGACCTCAGCGAGCGCTTCGGTGTTTCGGAAGCGACCATTCGAAAGGATATGCGGGCTCTCGAAGGCAGAGGACTTCTCAGGCGAACCCATGGCGGCGCGATCTTACCGAACCCCAATTCTCGCGAACTTTCGTTTGAAGACGCTTCTTCGACGGCCCAAGACGAAAAACGCCGCATCGGTTACGCTGCGGCGAAAATGGTGCGCGACGGCGACACGTTCTTTCTTCAATCGGGAACAACAACGGGCTGCATGCTACGCGCTCTCAAGGGCCGCAAGAATCTCACGGTTCTCACGAACGACCTATCTCACGCGATACTTGCCGAAGAATTGCTGGTGGACAGCGAGGTCATTCTCCTGGGCGGACAACTGAGATTTGGCTATCACTACACACAGGGCAACGAGACTATCCGGCTGCTTAACGAGTACTTTGTTCCCACTGCTTTCATGGGAACCAATACCTTCTCGTTTTCAAAAGGATTTATGGCGCATCGATTGGAGCAGGCGAACATGGTGAGCGCCATCGCGAACGCTGCCGACCGACGCATAACCCTCATGGACTCATCGAAAATCGGCGTCATCGGCTTGGTTCACGCCCTTGACCTCAATGAGATTAACTGCCTGATCACCGACACCGGTGTCGATGCGGACACGAGGCAGCGACTTGCCGAGCTTGCCCCCAACTTGGAGATCATCTACGCCTAGACTGCCCGGCACATTCGACGCAGCATGAAAAAGGGGCGACGGGTAAATCCCGCCGCCCCTTTGCTTGAGCTCAGCTATTCCTCGGGCGCCTCGTATATCGGCGTCGGCGTGTTGTCGCACACGACGGTAAAACCGCCGTCCTTGTCGACATCGACCGTCACCTGATCGCCCTCGCGCACCGTACCGTCGATGATAGCGGCGGCAATGGCATCCACGACCTCGCGCTGCACGAGACGCTTGAGCGGACGGGCACCAAAGACCGGGTCCAGGCCGCCCACGGCGAGCATCTGCTTGGCCGCCGGGGTGATGGCCAGCGTCATGCGCTCCTTGGCCAGACGCGCGCGGACGTCGGCGAGCTGGATGTCGACGATCTTCTCGATCTGCGCCATGCCGAGCGGATGGAACACCACGATATCGTCGATACGGTTGAGGAACTCGGGGCGGAAGGTTTGAGCCATGGCCCCGTCAACCTGATGGCGCATCTCCTCCTCGTCCTTGCCGGACAGATCGGCGATAGCCTTGGAGCCCACGTTGGACGTCATGATGATAATCGTGTTCTTGAAGGACACTTGGCGACCCTGACCGTCGGTCAAACGGCCGTCGTCGAGCACCTGCAGCAGCACGTTAAAGACATCCGGATGAGCCTTCTCCATCTCGTCGAGCAAGATCACGGAGTAGGGACGACGGCGCACGGCCTCGGTGAGCTGGCCGCCCTCGTCATAGCCCACGTATCCCGGGGGCGCACCGATCAGACGCTGGACGCTGAACTTCTCCATATACTCGGACATGTCGATACGCACGAGCGCGCGCTCGTCATCGAACAGGCACTCGGCCAGCGCCTTGGCGAGCTCGGTCTTGCCTACGCCGGTGGGGCCCAGGAAGAAGAAGCTGCCGATGGGCTTGTCTGGGTCGGAGAGACCCGCACGGCTGCGACGCACGGCCGCGGCTACAGCGGAGACGGCCTCGTCCTGACCGATAACGCGCTTATGCAGCTCGCCCTCCAAGCCCTTCAACTTGTCGAGCTCGCCCTGCATCATCTTGGACACGGGCACACCGGTCCAGGCGCTCACGACCTCGGCGATCTCGTCGGAGGTCACCTGTTCGTTGAGGCCCTCGCCGTCCTGCTGCTTTTGCGCCTCGAGCGCAGCCTCGGAATCCTGAATCTGCTGCTGCAGACCCGGGATCACAGAATAGCGAAGCTCGGACGCACGGCCCAGATCGCCGTTGCGCGTCGCGCGCTCCTCTTCGCTCTTGGCCGCGTCAAGCTGGCCCTTAAGCTCCTGCACGTGGTCGATGGCGTTCTTTTGGTTGAGCCAGCCGGCCTTTTGCACGTTGAGCTTTTCTTGGACCTCGGCAATCTCTTGGCGCAGGGCCTCCAGACGCTCCTTGGAGGCGTCGTCGGTCTCCTTCATGAGCGCCTGCTCCTCGATCTGCAGCTGGGTGAGCTGACGCGTGGTGGCATCGATCTCGACCGGCATGCTGTCGAGCTCCATGCGCAGGCGGCTTGCCGCCTCATCGACCAGGTCGATGGCCTTGTCGGGCAGGAAGCGATCGGCGATGTAACGATCGGAGAGATCGGCGGCGGCCACGAGTGCGCTATCGGTGATGTGCACGCCGTGGAAGATCTCGTACTTCTCCTTGAGGCCACGCAGGATCGAGATGGTGTCCTCGACGGTAGGCTCGCTCACCATAACGGTCTGGAAACGACGGGCGAGCGCCGCGTCCTTCTCGATGTACTTACGGTACTCGTCGAGCGTGGTCGCGCCGATCGCATGCAGGTCGCCACGGGCGAGCGCAGGCTTGAGGATGTTGCCGGCGTCCATGGAGCCCTCGGTGGCACCCGCGCCCACGATGGTGTGGAGCTCATCGATGAACAGGATGACCTTACCTTCCGATTTTTGCACTTCCTTGAGCACGGCCTTCAAGCGGTCCTCGAACTCGCCGCGATACTTGGCGCCGGCGACCAGCGCGCTCATGTCGAGCTCGATAAGGTCGCGGTCGCGCAGGGTGCTCGGCACGTCGCCGGCCACGATACGCTGGGCGATGCCCTCGACGATAGCAGTTTTACCGACGCCCGGCTCGCCGATGAGCACGGGGTTGTTCTTGGTACGACGGGACAGGACCTGAATAGTACGGCGAATCTCGTCGGTACGGCCGATGACCGGGTCGAGCTTGCCGGCACGGGCAAGGTCGCAGATATTGCGGCCGTACTGCTCCAGCGCCTCAAACTGCGTCTTGTCCTCGGCAGACGTCACGCGGTCATCGCCGCGCAGTTCCTCGTAGACTTGCTCGATGCGCTCCTTGGTGACGCCGGCGTCGCGCAGCACGCGACCCGCCTCACCCTTGTCCTCGGCAAGTGCCATCAGCAGATGCTCGGTCACCACAAAGCTGTCGCCCATCTTGGTGGCCTTCTTCTCGGCCTTTTCGATGACGCGGACGAGCTCGTTGGACAGGCCCATCTGCTGACCCTCGCCCGACACCTTGGGCGCATGGTCGATGGCATCTTGTGTGGAGCGTGCAAGCTGGGCCGGGTCGGCACCGATGCGCTCGATGATCACGGAGATATTGCGCTCGCCGGCACCGAGCAGGGCGGACAGCAAGTGAATCGGCTCCACCGCGCCGGCCTGCGCGTCGGCAGCCGTGCTCATGGCGGTCTGCAGCGCCTCGCGCGACGTCATTGCTAGCTTATCGATTCTCATGGAATCACCTCTCTTGGGGCGGCCGCCCTACGGGGCGGCTTCACGTTGTTCGAGAAGTATTGTTGCCAGCTTTGCGCGATCTTATACATAAATCTAAGTCTCTATATATAAGATTTTCTGAGTGATTGAAAGATAGGGAGCAGGTGCGCTCACCCGCTACGGCCTCGTCCCCTTACTATCTCAATCTGTAACATCTAGCGGCTGTTTATGGCTCTAGATGTTACAGATCGAGATGAAATGACCAGCGCACCCGTTTATCTAAATCTGTAACATCTAGTCAGCAAATAGAGCTCTATCTGTTACAAATCGAGACGAACAGAAAACACCCGGATCAAAAATCTAAATCTGTAACACCGGGCCCACTTTTAGCGGCCAAGATGTTACAGATCGAGACAGACCGAAAACCACCACAAAGAGGACAGGCACCTTTGTGGTGGTCGCGGTCTCTACTCCTTCGCCGAACCCGTACTTCCCGATTCGACGGTCCAGGGCATCTCATCCTCGAACAGCCATGTACGGGCAGACCCACTATCGCGTGCAGTCTGCGGGTCAGGCAAGCAGGTCTGTTTATAGGCATCTTGGATACACTGACCCATAAAATCGTTGAGCTCGGTCTGGTCGCCCTCCATGACATAGGCGACATCGCCGTCCATGATGTAGATGCCCGGCCCCTCATTGCCCTCGTAGCCCGGATCGTACGAGACATCACATAACTTTGCGCCGTTTGCAGTGTCCAGCTCGATGGAAGAGTGGCATCCGCCAACCATGTCGTTCGCTTTTGCCCGATAGGACGCATATCCGTACCAACGCTTAAATGTTTTGCCCTTGAGTAGCTCGGACGCCCTATCGATCAGGCTTGTATCCGTGGTATAGCGCATGGCCCCAAGCTGAATACGCGGATAATTGCTAATACCCAGCACAGCCGGCTGCTCATCAAAATCAACGGTAATGGTCTCGGGCTTGTCGTCGCCGGTCAGAAGTTCGACAGATTGAGTCACAGGCTTGACCACCGGCTCCGTCACCGCAGCAGGTAGAAATGCCATACCGACAGCGCCCGCGCCAACCACAGCGATCGCAAGCGCCAAGACAATCAATCCAATACGGGCAGAACGGCTCACGGCAAAACACCCCACAATGCAAACCTTCGCCACCTGCACTAATGATACCGCCAGCTAACACTATTACCAAAAGAAGCCGCGCGCTCCTCACCACCACAAAGGGGACAGGCACCTTTGTGGTGGTTTTCGACGCTAACGGTCGACCATCTCGCGCAATGAGATTAAACTTGAATTGCTCTCTGAACATATCCATTTCTGCCTATCCTCAACAGATCTTTGTCTCGAGGAGCGCATATGAAGCCGCCTCATTCCACCGGTCGCAACGTCATCGCCATTCTCGCCATACCCATCGTGATGCTCTTCCTTATCGTCATCACGCCCTTTTCCCTAATATGAGAAAGCCATTGTCAATAGGCATGTTCGTTCGAGCCCGGTTTGAAAC
>CAUGNQ010000002.1 GCA_959600835.1 uncultured Collinsella sp.
GCCGTGCACAAGGCCAACATCATGAAGGCGACCGACGGCCTGTTCCTGCGCGTGGCGCGCGAGGTGGCAGCCAACTATCCTGATATCGAGTTCAACGACAAGATCGTCGACGCCACCTGCATGGGTCTGGTCCAGAACCCCAACGACTTCGATGTCCTGGTGCTGCCCAACCTGTACGGCGACATCGTGAGCGACCTGTGTGCCGGCCTGGTGGGCGGCTTAGGAATGGCCCCCGGCTCCAACATCGGTGCCGACTGCGCCATCTTCGAGGCTACGCACGGCTCCGCGCCCGATATCGCTGGCCAGGATATCGCCAACCCCACGGCCGAGATTCTCTCTGCTGCGATGATGCTCGATCATCTGGGCGAGAACGACGCTGCCAATCGCATTCGTGCCGCCGTGTCCGCCACGCTCGACGAGGGCAAGCAGGTTACCGGCGACGTGCGGCGTGCCCAGACCGGCTCCGTCGAGGGGGCCGTGGGCACGCAGGCCTTTGCCGATGCCGTTATCGCGCACCTGGCCTAAGGTATGCGCGCTGCAAACGCCTAAATAGTACTTAAGTGTTTGCGTATAACCTAAGAATCAATACGCCCGGCGCCTCGTCGGGCGTATTCTATTGGGGACTATGTTTCCTAACAAGGAGTAATTGATATGGGTCTGATTCAGAAGAAGGACGAAAAGGACGAGATCGACGGCATCCAGATCATCGAGCGCGGCGAAGGCCCCAACGGTGACGAGGACGAGAAGATCGATCTGGTCGCCGGTACGTCTGCCGAGCACATTGCCGCCGGCACGACGGCCGAGGAGGAGGACGCCCGTCTGGAGGCTCAGATCGCCGCGGACGCCGCCGACGAGAACCTCATGCCCGAGGCCCAGGATGAGGACGACGATATCCCGGCATCTAATGAGGGCGGTTGCGCATCCAAGCACAAGAAGACGATGATTGCCGCCTTTGTGGTCGCAGTCGTGATCGCTGCCGTGGTCGGCTTCTTTATTGGCAATGGTGGCTTTGGTGGCAAGGGCGTCGGTTCGTCGACCCTGACCGAGGATCAGCTCGATTCGACCGTGGCAAGCTATAGCTATAACGGCAAGAAGAGCGACATCACTGCGCGCGAGGCCATCGAAAGCCAGTACATCCTTGATACCGTCAAGGATAGTGATGGCAACTACACCGCTCCTTCTGCCGATGTCATCCTGTCCTACGTGCGCAACAAGATCCTGCTCGATGCTGCCGAGGACGAGGGCATTACCGTCTCTTCCAAGGAGATGAAGCAGTACGCCGAGGAGTCCATCGGCACCTCCGACTACAAGACCATGGCCACGCAGTACGGCGTGTCCAAGGACCAGGCCAAGCAGATCGTCCGTCAGTCCGCGACGCTGCAGAAGCTCTACAAGAAGAAGGTGGGCGATAGCTCCGCAAGCATGCCAACCGCCCCGACCGAGCCTTCTGACGGCAACGAGGAGACCGCGAGTAAGGACTACGCCGACTACATCATCAACCTTGCCGGCGACGAGTGGGATAGCGAGAAGGGCACCTGGAAGGACGCCGATGGCACCTACGCTAAGGCCTTTGCCGACGATGCCTTTACTGCCGATAGCGCTACCTATAAGCAGGCCATGACCGCCTATTACACCGCCTATCAGCAGTACTCCTCGCAGGCTTCGAGCGCCAGCTCCAAGTGGACCGAGTATGCTAACGGCCTCTACGCCAAGGCCAACATCAGCATCTACGGCCTGTTTGCGTAAAGATTGCCTGAGCTTTCGAGCACGAAGTCGAAATATCTGATTGAGCCCGCTAGAACGTCCGTTCTAGCGGGCTTTTTGCGTCGGAGGTACTGAAGGCTTAATAATTTCCATCAATCTTTAAGCCCAAAGAGGCTATCGGCTTCATCGTCAGGTATGTATTCCAGAACATCGCCCGGTTGGCAGTCGAGTGCCCGGCATATCGCGTCAAGAGTTGAAAAACGTATGGCAGAAACCTTGCCTGTCTTAATGCGTGACATATTGACCTGGGAGATGCCCACGCGTTCCGCAAGCTCTTTGGATGAGATCTTGCGTTCGGCGAGCATGCGGTCAAGCCGCAGAATAATCATGGATTCCCCCTAGAGCAACTCGTCATCTTGTTTTTGCAGGATACACCCGTACTGGAAGACGCTGGCAATCAGGCAAATAATCAGGCCTGCAAAGAGCATGGAGGGCTCGAATAACTGGCCGGCGAACGAATCCGTAAAGCTGCCGCCAAATCCTAAGAGTATCATTCCCGTGATTACGGCACCAAGAAGCCTCACGGCAACGCCGCCGATAAGGAATAAATGTCCTACTCGACGAAGTGTCTGGTTACATTCAAGGTCAAAGGGCCTGCCTTCCTTTTCAATGTTGAAGAAAAGCCTGCGCACGCTTATCGCGATGGTAAGCGCGAGGCATGTCATCAAGAGGCTCCCTATGGCAGTGTGGCCATCGTGTGCGACGAGCATAAGTGGGGCCTGCGCATCGGTACCGACAATAGCCAGGCACGGCCCTTCGCCGGCTTGAAGTTCTACGGATTGGAGGCACGACCCTTGGGAGAGGCCGGGCAATATAAGTAGAAGGTCAATCGCAATGACTGCGAGGAGTCCCAGAGCGAGCGCTGTGGTAATGCAGATTGTGGCCCATTTGCAGATGCGAGCGAGCTTCCTCAGTTTGGCTATCGTCTGTTCGCGGCTGATGGTTTCATTCGATATAGATGCGTTTCGGTGGACCATAACCTCTCCAATCGGCGTTTTGGATGATACTTGTATCATATCAAAATTAACGATAAACGATAAATAATTACGTATACTGAGTAAGTAATGATTGAAAACGATTAGCGTGAGCTATTAGCTCATTTTGGATGCCGGAGTTTGGCGTTCGGGGGATGAGGACAAATGCCAAAAACTTCCCGTGATCGCGCAAGCGCTCCATCGCGCTTCCCTAATTCATCTGGGAAAACAACTGCAAACGATTGCAAGTAACCGGTGAACGGTCGAAAACTACCGTTCACCGATAATCTCAAAACTGGTTCTAACTGGTATTAAGTCAAAAAGACCAATTCACATATCTTCACAATGACCTGCAATTTTTCTTCACGCTATTTTTAGCCGCCCTGCGTTGTTTAGACACAGGAAAAGATCCGATCTTTTGCCAAAGCATTTCGAAACGGTTTCAAAACCGCAGGTAGAAGTGTTAACGACCGGTAAACGGTCGATTTATCACCGTGAGCGGTGCAAAAACGTTTTACCGTATGAATCAAGGAAAGCGACCTCTTCTGGGGTGATATAGTGACAACAACACGTCACGTGGTTACTACCAGTTTAGAAACCACTGGTCTTCAAAGAACGCTTTCCAAGAAGCTTTAAGGGCGAGCGCCCGCTGGCTTCCGAAAATCATCGGACTCAGATTGTACACACCTTCGGAAGGGAAATTTGAATGGTTGGCTTTATTCTTACCGGTCATGGACAGTTCGCACCCGGCCTTGCAAGCGCTATCGCGATGGTTGCCGGCGACCAGCCTGCTTTTACCGTCGTTCCTTTTGAGGGCGACCAGGCCGCATCCTACGGTGAGGATCTCCGCGCCGCTATTACCGCCATGCGCGAGGAGTGCGATGGCGTGCTCGTCTTTACCGACCTGCTTGGCGGCACCCCGTTCAACCAGTCGATGATGATTGCCCAGGATGTCGACAACGTCGAGGTTCTGACTGGCACCAACCTTCCCATGGTTATTGAGCTTCTGTTCCTCCGAGGCAATGCCACGCTCGCCGAGCTTGGCGAGCAGGCCGTGACCGTTGGACAGACGGGCGTCACCGCCCAGACGGTCGCATCCGTTGCCGGCTCCGAGGAAGAGGATATCTTCGGCGACGAGGACGGCATCTAATGGCCGATTTCGGAGCCAACGTCCTGAGCTCCTCGGTCGCCCTTTTAGGCCTGCTTGTCATCATGGGCTTGATTTACACCATCTGGTCGCAAATCAACATGAAGAAGAAGCAGAAGTACTTCAAGGAGCTGCACACCGAGCTCAAGCCGGGTCAAGAGGTTCTTTTCGCCGGCGGTATCTACGGAACCGTCAAAGGCATCGAAGGCGAGAAGGTCCAGATCAAAGTCCGATCCGGAGCCGTCGTAGATGTTTCGCGTTACGCGATTCAGGAGATCAAGTAACTGTCGTCAGCAAATAACGAAAGGAAGCTGATCAACATGGCAGAACCCAACATTCTTCTTACCCGCATCGATAACCGACTGGTTCATGGTCAGGTTGCCACCCAGTGGAACTCCACCCTGGGCTCCAACCTCATCCTCGTCGCCAACGACGACGTGGCGTCCAACACCATGCGCCAGAACCTCATGAAGATGGCCGCTCCCGCCGGCGTCGCTACGCGTTTCTTCTCTCTGCAGAAGACCATCGACGTCATTGGCAAGGCGAGCCCGCGCCAGAAGATCTTCATCGTGGCCGAAACACCGGAAGACGTGCTTACGCTCGTCAAGGGCGGTGTGCCTATAAAGAAGGTAAACATCGGCAACATGCACATGTCGGAAGGAAAGCGCCAAGTCGCCACCTCCGTCGCAGTTAACGACGAGGATGTCGCTGCGTTTAAAGAGCTGCAGGAATTGGGGGTGGAGTTGGAGATCAGGCGCGTTCCGAGCACGCCTGTTGAGGACACGAGCAAGCTCTTCTCGTAATCCTCGTGATCCACGTTGTCAGGAGTGAAACCCTGACGTTCTGTACGTGAAATCCAAAGTGCGTACATACATTTTGAAAGGAGGAGCAAGATGGAATACTCGATCATCCAGATCGCTCTGGTCTTCGTCGTCACGTTCATCGCGGCAATCGACCAGTTTGACTTCCTCGAGTCTCTCTATCAGCCCATCGTCACCGGCGCCGTCATCGGTCTTATCCTTGGCGACCTTAACACCGGTCTTCTCGTGGGTGGTACCTATCAGCTCATGACGATCGGCAACATGCCGATCGGAGGCGCTCAGCCGCCTAACGCCGTCATCGGCGGCATCATGGCAGCCATTCTCGCTATCGCCACGGGCCTCGAGCCCAACGCGGCAGTCGGCCTCGCCATTCCGTTCGCTCTGCTTGGCCAGCTTGGCGTTACCCTGGTCTTCACGCTTATGTCCCCGCTTATGTCCACGGCCGATAACATGGCTCACAACGCGGACACCAAGGGCATCGAGCGCCTGAACTACTTCGCCATGGCTCTGCTCGGCCTGATCTTCGCTGTCGTCGTCACCCTGTTCTTCATCGCTGGCGCTACCATCGGTCAGACCATCGCTTCTGCCATCCCGACTTGGCTGCAGACCGGTCTCTCCGCTGCAGGCGGCATGATGCGCTTCGTCGGCTTCGCCGTCCTGCTCAAGGTTATGATGAACCGCGATATGTGGGGCTTCTTCCTCATGGGCTTTGGCCTCGCGCTCATCACCGTTGCCAACGATTCGCTGGCAACCCCTGCTCTGCTCATCCTCGCTCTCATCGGCTTCGGCATCGCTTTCTGGGACTTCCAGCAGCAGACCGAGCTGAAGGGTGCAGCTGTTTCTGACGGAGGTGACTTCGAAGATGGCATCTAATGAGTATGTGATCCCGGAGCACTACGAGGATCTCACTCCTGCTCCGCAGCTCGACCAGAAGACCCTCAACAAGATGGCTTGGCGCTCCTGCTTCCTGCAGGCATCGTTCAACTACGAGCGCATGCAGGCCGCTGGCTGGCTTTACTCCATCATCCCCGGTCTGGAGAAGATCCACACCAACAAGAACGACCTCGCGGCTTCCATGAGCCACAACCTGGAGTTCTTCAACACCCACCCGTTCCTTGTCACCTTTGTTATGGGCATCGTGCTTTCGCTCGAGCAGAACAAGGTTGACATCCCCACGATCCGCGCCGTCCGCGTCGCCGCAATGGGCCCGCTCGGTGGTATCGGTGACGCCCTGTTCTGGCTGACGCTCGTGCCTATCACGGCCGGCATCACCTCCAACATGGCCATCAACGGCAACGCCGCTGCACCGATCATCTTCCTGGTGATCTTCAACGTCGTCCAGTTCGCTCTGCGCTTCTGGCTCATGAACTGGTCCTACAAGCTTGGCACCAGCGCTATTGACGCTCTGACCGCCAACATGCAGGCCTTCACGCGTGCCGCTTCCATCATGGGCGTCTTCGTCGTCGGTTGCCTGGTCGTCACCATGGGTGGCACCCAGATCAACCTCCAGATCCCCAACGGCACCACCCGTGGTCTCTCCGCTACTACCGTGATCGTCTCCGAGAAGGAGGCCGAGAACTTCACCGGTATGGAGGGCATCGATACCGAGACCGCTGAGGCCGGTACCATCGCCATGACCGATAAGGACGGCAACGCCCTTACCGCTTCCGATGCCGACGGCAACGCTGTCGAGTGCGGCGTCACCGATCTGGGTAACGGCATGGAGTCCGTGACCTACGGCACCGTTACCGAGGATCCGGTCAACTTCTCTGTTGCCGACACCCTCAACACCATCGTCCCGAAGCTCGTCCCGCTTATGCTTACGCTGCTGCTTTACTACATGTTCGCTAAGCACAGCTGGACCCCGACCAAGGGCATTCTCCTGCTCTTCGTCCTTGGCATCCTGGGCGCGGGCCCGCTTGGTCTCTGGCCGAGCATCTGGTAAGGCTCTAGCTTGAGGGGTGTGTCCCTACGCGGCTCACACCCCGACCCCTTAAGCCATGTGTATGTTAAAAGCCGCGTGCTCGAAAGAGCGCGCGGCTTTTGTTTTCTTAATGATTCGGGTGTGGCAGACAGATAATGCATAACACCCTAGGTAGTTAGCCGAATTCGAGCAAAAGGGAGGATAGGATGGCGATCGGAGCGCGTAAGCAACCGCTGTACGATCAGCTGGTCGATATTCTGACCGAAAAGATTGACCATGAATATCGCGCCGGTGACATGATTCCTTCCGAGCGCGAACTTTCGGAGCGCTATGGTCTCTCGCGCACTACGGTACGCCTGGCTCTGCAGGAACTGGAGCGTTTAGGACTGGTGGTTCGGCAGCACGGTCGCGGTACCTTTGTGACCGACCGTTCGGCAAAAGCAACCAATCTTATGCAGTCCTACAGCTTTACCGAGCAGATGCGCGCGATGGGTCGAGAACCCGAGACCACGATTCTCGAGTTTTGCGAGATGGAGGCCGATAAGAATCTGGCCGAGCATATGGGATTGCGCATCGGTGATCGCATTTTTAAGCTCAAGCGTCTTCGCTCTGCCGACAACATGCCCATGATGGTCGAACGCAGCTATCTACCGGTTCGTCAATTTCTGTCCCTAAAGCGACCGCTGCTGGAGCGTAAGCCGCTTTACGATGTGATTGAGCAGGACTTTCAGCAAAAGATTCGCGTGGCCGAAGAGGAGTTCTATGCGAGCATAGCCCGTCCCACCGATGCCCACCTTTTGGGAATTGTCGAGGGCTCGCCTGTGCTCGATTTGGTCAGGACTACGTATAACGAGTCAAACGAGGTAGTGGAGTACACACTCTCGGTTGCTCGTGCCGATCAGTTTAAATACAAGGTTTACCACCAGCGCAGTAACTAGTGCTCGCATCGTTTCCATATGGTGATTCTTTGCATTTAACTGGTTACTACCAGATAACCAACCGAAGTGTATAATTGCACGTCAGAGGATTACTTCTAGAGAGAGGTATTAGAAATGTTCGAGAAGAGTGTCGAGGAGCTCACCGAGCTCGGCGCCCAGATCACCACGGCCGAGATTGCTCAGCAGCCCGAGCTTTGGCGTGATACGCTCAACATCTATCGCGAGAACAAGGAGGCCATCGAGGCCTTCCTGGCCGAGGCTCGCGCTATGGGCGAGGGTCGTCTGTCCGTTGTCTTCACCGGTGCCGGTACGTCCGACTACGTTGGCGATACCTGCGCCCCGTACCTGCGTCACGCTGGCAACACTGATCTCTACGACTTTAAGCCCATCGCCACGACCGACATCGTGAGCGCCCCGCGCGACTTCCTGCGCGCCGAGGATCCCACGCTCGTGGTTTCCTTTGCCCGCTCTGGCAACAGCCCCGAGAGCCTTGCCGCCGTTGCCGTTGCCAAGGAGCTCGTCCACAACGTCAAGTTCCTCAACATCACCTGCGCTCCCGAGGGCAAGCTTGCCGTCGAGTCTGCCGATGATCCCAATGCGCTGACGCTGCTCATTCCGCGCGCCAACGACAAGGGCTTCGCCATGACCGGTTCTTATTCCTGCATGACCCTGCTCTCCACCCTTATTTTCGACACTGCCTCTGACGAGCAGAAGGCCGAGTGGGTCGAGACGATTGCCAAGATGGGCGAGGAGGTCATCTCCCGTGAGCCCGAGATCGCCGATTACCTGGCTGGCGATTTCAACCGCGTGACCTACTTGGGTTCTGGCTCCTTCGGTGGCCTTGCTCAGGAGAGCCAGCTCAAGATCCTCGAGCTCGCTCACGGTCTGGTCGCTACTTCCTACGACACCTCCATGGGCTATCGTCACGGACCTAAGTCCTTCGTCGACGATAAGACGCTCGTCTTCGTGTTCGTCAACAACGACGCCTACACCCGTCAGTACGACATCGACATCCTAAACGAGATCGGTGGCGACGAGATCGCTCAGCACACCATCGCCGTTCAGCAGGAAGGTGCCACCGTCTATGAGGGTGAGTCCTTCACCTTTAAGGGCTACGAGGCACTTCCCGAGGGTTACCTTGCTCTGCCGTTCGTGATGTTTGCCCAGGCTATCAGCCTGCTCAACTCCGTCCGCGTGGGCAACACGCCCGATACGCCGAGCCCCACCGGCACGGTCAACCGCGTGGTTAAGGGCGTGACGATTCACCCCTTCACCGCTTAATCGCGTCCCCCTGTAAGGGCGCCCGTCCGCTCATAACGGCGGGCGGGCGCTTTTTGTTTTACGTGAGCTGGGTATAAGCATTACCACAGTCAACTGCTTTAGAAGCGAGGAGTGCATATGAGCACGTACGCAATTAAGGCTGGCAAGTTCTTCTTGCCGGCAGGCCCGCAACTGGGCGGCTATCTTATGGTCGAGGATGGCGTTTTTGGCGCCTGGCAGGCCGACGAGCCCTCTTGCGAGATTAAGGACTACACGGGATCGTGGATCGCACCGGGTATGGTCGATACTCACATCCATGGCTTCTACAACCACTCAACTACCGATAACGATCCCGAGGGCATCGATATCAGCTCAACCGAGCTCGCCCGTCGCGGTACCACCAGCTGGCTGCCCACGACGTTCACCGATGGCGTCGAACAGATCAAGGACGCCTGCGCTGCTATCGCCAAGGCGGACGAGGGCCGCGGCCCCGACTTCTGCGGTGCCCGCATTCAGGGCATCTACCTGGAGGGCCCCTTCTTTACCATGAAGCACGTGGGCGCGCAGAACCCCGCTTACCTGATTGACCCCTCCGAGGAGGTTTTCGACCAGTGGCAGGAGGCTGCGGGCGGTCGCATCGTTAAGAGCGCCATGGCCGCCGAGCGCGACGGTGCCGCTGCTTATGCGGCTGCTCTGAACGCCAAGGGCGTGGTGACCAGCATCGGTCACTCCGACGCCACCTACGATGAGTGCATCGCCGCTATCAATGCCGGTGCCAGCTGCTTTACGCATACCTATAACGGCCAGCGCGGTCTGCATCACCGTGAGCCCGGTGTCGTGGGTGCTGCCATGTCCACGCCCGAGACCTACGCCGAGATCATCTGTGACGGCAAGCACGTAAACCCTGCCGCCATCAAGGCACTGCTGCAGGCAAAGGGCTGGCAGCACACGGTGCTCATCACCGACTGCCTGGGCTGCGGCGGCATGCCCGAGGGCAGCTACACCAGTGGTGGCATGGACGTCATCATGAAGGACAACCTGTGCTGGCTCGCCGACGGCAAAAGCATTGCCGGCTCGGTGCTCACGCTTGCCCAGGGCGTCAAGAACATTGTCGATTGGGGCATCGCCAGCGCTGATATCGCCATTCGCATGGCAACCGAGGTGCCGGCTCGCTCTGCGCACATCGAGGATAAGTGCGGCAGCATCATGCCGGGTCGCGACGCCGACTTTGTCGTGTTCGACCATGAGCTCACCCTCGTCGAGACGTATGTTGGCGGCCAGAGCGTCGGCAACGCCTTTACCGATTAACGATAGAAAAAGACGGCGGGCCCGAATCTGCTCGGACCCGCCGTATGGGTTAAACGCTCAAAAGCACCTTAACAGTTACAGCTTGTTAACGATCTTCTTTGCCGTGCGCTTGACGCCGGCCACAAGACCCCCCGCGGGATGCTCCTTTTCGTATGCTAGACGCTTCTCGCGCTTGGCGTACTCTTCGACGATGATGTCGCCATACTCGTCTTCGATCTTGTCGAAGAAGTCGACGGCGCCCTTAATTTCCTCAGCGGTCGGGTGTCCCTTCTGGACGCCGCCGTTGAGTTTGAACGGCCCCCACGTATCAAAGCCGGGACAGCCGTAGACGCCCATAAAGATGGCCTGCCTCATGCGGCAGATGCCATCGATATCCTTGCCGTACCACTTGTTTTTGCCACCGTAGGTCATAAGGCCAAACACCTTGTCCTGCGGCTGCAGCACGTTCGTGAGCACGCGTGCCATGTCCTTGTCGATCTCGGAGTAATAGATGCCCGTGGCGACACCGATCAGATGGTATTCGTGCAGGTCGGGGTACTCGTTTTTACCGAGTGACTTCACGTCGAGGGTATCGATCTCGGGGTGCGCCTCGACGATGGCGTCCACGAGCTTTTTCGTATTGCCGTGGTGGTGTGAGGCATAAAGGATGATGGTTCGCATAAGAAGGCCTTTCAGCTGTAATTGCATCAATGTCTGTATGGTACCCCGTTGCATGGCTGGGAAACCGGACGCATCGATGAACGTGCGGGTTTGTCCTTTGGTCAGGGCCGAGACTGGTTCTTGCGAGCAAAAAGCAGTTGTTCGAAAGGATGGACAATGGAATACGCTCTCTCCAACGATTCGATTTCTATCAAGGTCTCCACGGCCGGTGGTTCGTTTACCTCGATTGAGGCTGGAGGTCGCGAGTACTTGTGGCAGGGCGATCCCGCCGTGTGGTCCGGCCAGGCACCGATTTGCTTCCCGATTTGCGGAGGTTTGCGCGATAACAGCGCCATGACGTTTGCCGGACATCATGTGAAGCTCGCCCGCCATGGGTTTGCGCGCAAACAGGAGTGGAAGCTGCTGAGCCAGAGCGAGAACGAGCTGGCGATGTGCCTGGCTTCGGAGGATAACGCCGCGCTGCTGAGCGATTATCCGTATCCGTTTAAGCTTGTCGCCCGCTATACGCTCGAGGGCGCCGCCGTGCGCGTCTCCTATGAGGTTACCAACGAGGGCACCGAGGACATGCCTTTCTTTATCGGTGGACACCCCGGCTTTAGGTGCCCGCTCGATGAGGGCGAGGCCTATACGGACTACGAGTTGCGTTTTGAGAAAGACGAGGCTGCTGAGCTTTGCGCTGCCGTCCCCTCGACTGGCTTGATTGACGTGACCAACCGCTCCAAGAACCCCATGGTGGGAAAGACGCTGCCTCTGTCACATGAGCTCTTCGATTTTGCGGAGACCATCTTTGACGTGCTCGAGAGCCGTCAGGTCACGCTTTCCAAAAAGGGCGAGGACAAGGGTGTTCGCCTGAGCTTTGAGGGCTTCCCATATCTCATTGTGTGGAGCAAGCCCGAGGGCGATTTTGTGGCAGTTGAACCCTGGGGCGGCCTTTCGACCTGCTCCGATGAGGACGACGTGCTTGAGCACAAGCGCGGCTGCCTTATCGCCAAGCCCAAGGAGACCGTCGTTCGCTCGTTCACGATTGAGATTCTGTAATTCCGTTTTGTCGACTCGTATCGCGAGGCACAAGGAGCCTGCGAGATAAGGAGCTAAAAATGATCCTCACCGTTACGATGAACCCGTCTGTCGATACGCGCTATCAGCTCGATGAGCTCGTCATCGACGACGTCAACCGTGTGACGCCCGAAAAGACCGCCGGCGGCAAGGGCCTTAACGTAGCCCGCGTCCTTGGTCAGTTGGGCGACGATGTTGTGGCAACCGGCCTGCTTGGTGGCCATATGGGCGCCTATATGGCCGAGCTCATGGACGCTAACGGCATTAAGAATGATTTTGTGCCCATCAAGGGCGAGACTCGCATTTGCCTCAACATCCTCCACGCCGGCAACCAGACCGAGCTGCTCGAGAGCGGCCCGACGATTGCCCCCGAGGAGCTCGATGCCTTTACCGCAAAGTTCGCCGAGCTTGCGAGCAAGGCCGACGTCGTCACCATCTCGGGTTCGTTGCCCCGCGGTGTCGAGGCAGACTACTATGCCAAGATCACGGGCATTGCCGAGAACGCCGGCGCCAAGGTG
Source organism: uncultured Collinsella sp. (assembly GCA_959600835.1). Taxonomy (GTDB): domain Bacteria; phylum Actinomycetota; class Coriobacteriia; order Coriobacteriales; family Coriobacteriaceae; genus Collinsella. The sequence goes on from CAUGNQ010000002.1 coordinate 12,371, forward strand.
CTGCTCGATACCTCGGGTGCTTCGCTCGAGGCCGCCCTTAAGTCCGAAATTAAGCCCGAGCTGGTCAAGCCTAACCTGACCGAGATCAACGGCCTTTTGGGTACGAGCTTTACCACCGACGATGTGGACGAGCTCCGCGCCGCGCTCGCCTCTGATGCCCGCTTCTCCGATATCCCCTGGGTCGTCGTGTCCATGGGCGCTGCCGGCTCCGTTGGCTTCCACAATGGCCGTGCGTTCCGCGCAAAGACGCCCGATATCCCTGCCGTTAACGCCACGGGCTCTGGTGACTCCACTATCGCTGGCTTCGCGCATGCCATTGCTGCTGGCGCGGACGACGAGACGGTGCTGCGTACCGCCAACACCTGCGGCAAGCTCAATGCCATGGATCCCATGACCGGCCATCTGGTCATGGACCGTTGGGACGAGGTCTACAACGGCGTTGTCGTGACCGAGCTGTAAGGGCTTGGGCGTCGGCCCCGGCATCGCTTGCTAGCTCATGTCGACGACAAGTGCGATAGCATTATGTCGGGGCGCGACGCCGACGTTGTCGTGTTCAATCCCGACCTTACCCTGGTCGAGACGTATGTGGGCGGCAACAGCGTCGGTAACGCGTTTATCGAGTAGCCGCCAAAGAAACGATCCGAGAGGGGATTTAGATGATTTACGGTGCATTGGGCGATATCGAGGAATACCGCGGAATGCTCAAGGGCCTCGATGTGCTGATTGACTGGTTCGAGGAGAACGATCCGGCGAAGCTCGAGGTCGGCAGCCATCCGATTCTGGGCGACAAGGTCTTTGCGAACGTCATGGCTCCCACGACGCGTCCCGAAGGCGAGGCTCACTATGAGACGCATCAGCGCTATCACGACCTGCAGATCGACGTCGAGGGTCGCGAGGCCTTTAAGGTTGCCACGGGCAGCCTGACGCTGGTTCAGGAGTTTGACGAGAAGGACGACTACGATCTGGTCGATTCCGACGCTTCGATCGCCGGCGATCTTGCCGACGACAAGTTCGCGCTGTTTGTTGCCGGCGAGCCTCACATGCCCACGCTCGAGTTTCCGGGCGATGGCGCACAGCCGGTCAAAAAGATTTGCTTTAAGCTGCTTGCAGATGCTTACTGGGAGGAGTAGCGAGCTACTCGGCTGAGTTGTTCGTATGCTGGCGTGATTCCATTGAGGGGCGCGCTTGAGCCCCGTTAATCGCGGTTCCCTTGGGGATTGCGGTTGGCGGGGCTTTTTGTTGAGTAGGGGAGTTGCCGGCGGCGTTGTGCTTGGATTGGCGGATATGCGCCCGAAATTGGCAACAAAAAAGCCGCCCGAAGGCGGCTATCTTGTGCAATGGAGCCAGCGACCGGGCTCGAACCGGTGACCCCCGCTTTACGAGAGCGGTGCTCTACCAACTGAGCTACGCTGGCGGCCATATGGTGACGCAACTGAGGCGTCAACGGCTGTCTATGATACGGGACATCGCAAATCCGCGCAAGTGTTCTGACGGCTTTTCTCACTTTAAATGCACTAATATTGGAGACGCGATGTCTTGCTCTTACGGGTCTCAAACAGAATGGGGCAGCGATGACTCAACCCAAGATTCTTCTCGCACGCATCGACGACCGTTTCATTTACGGACAAGACGTTGAGCTGTGGAACGAAGCCGTGGGTTCCAACCTTGTCCTAATCGTCAACGATGAGATCGCGGCAGATTCGCGCCAATGGGCACCCATGAGGGTGGCGGCGCCAGAAGGCGTTTGGACGCGGTTTTTCTCGGTGCAAAGGACCATCGACGTCATTCATACCGCAACGCCTCGCCAATTGATTCTGATCATGGTGGCCTCACCCTCCGATGCGCTCGCGCTGGTTAAGGGCGGTGTGCCGATCACCAAGATCAGCATTGGTCATATGCAGGCAGGGGAGGGCAAGCGTCCCGCAACGCCCGCAGTTGCCGTAGACGACACAGACGTCGCTGTTCTCAGAGAGCTGCAAAAGCTCGGCATAGAACTAGAAATCCGCTATCTCCCCAGTTCCGCCCCCGACCCCATCGGCAATCTGTTCAACTGATCCCTTGGGGACGGAGGAAAACGGATCATTTTGCCTTCGTAGGGGATCTGTGTGGCGCTGTCCGCCAAAACTATGCCGGTTTACTACGATGAATTGCTTATCGCCGAGCATGCCAAATTTGCAGAGAATAAAACCGCAGGTAGACGAGTTGCTAATTTTTTATAAACCAGCGCGTGGTCGGACATAGTGGGTTCATCGTAGTAATTCGGCATAGTTTTGTTATGTCACCAATTCGGTGGCATCGAAAAGAAGGATTTAGGCATGAAGCAGCGCCCGTTGGCGGTGGTGCCGGCGGGCGTTGCTGTGCGAGATGTCGCGTTGTGGGCCTAGTGCCTCATAAAGTGGTATTCGATCATATTGCTGTAGGGGTGACCCGGACCCACAATGCCCTGCGGGAACAGCGGCTGGTGCGGCGTGTCGGGGTACATCTCGGCCTCGAGGGCAAAGCCGGCGCCCCAGCCATAGTTGGCATCGTCCTTGGCGTGCTCGTCGCCCAGCCAGTTGCCGGTGTAGAGTTGCACGCCCGGGGCGGTGGTGTAGTAGTCCAGCTCACGACCGGTCCACATCTCCTCGACATGTAGGGCGCGACGCAGGTTGCGGCCGTACTGATAGCCATCGATGCACAGGCAGTGATCGTAGCCACGGGCCTGCTTAATCTGCGGGTCGTCGGCCTCCATGCCGGGTGCGACGGGGCGCAGCTCGCGAAAGTCAAACGGTGTTCCCTCGACCGGAGCGATTTCGCCGGTGGGGATATTCTGCTCGTTAATGGGCAGGTAGTGGGCGGCGTTGGCGACAAAGAAATGTTCGCAGTCCATGCCGGCGTTATGGCCGGCAAGGTTAAAGTACGTGTGGTTGGTCATGGACACGTAGGTGGCACGGTCGCTCTCGCAACCATACTCGATACGGAAGACACCGGTGCGTGTAACGGTAAACACGGCCGTAAAGGTGCGGTTGCCGGGCAGGCCCAGCTCACCATCCTCAAGCGAGGTGGTCATGCGCACGGCGTTATGGACCTCGTCGAGCTCAACATCCCACACGCGTTTATGCAGGCCGTGCTCAAGATCGCTGTGTAGGTTGTTGGCGCCCTCGTTGGCGGGCATATGCCAGTCCGTGCCGTCGATGGTGATCGTGGCGCCCGCGGTGCGGTTTGCCACGGGGCCGATGGTCGCGCCAAAGCAGGCGGGGTTGTCAAAGTAATCCTCGAGCTTATCGAAGCCCAGCACAACATCGCGCACGTTGCCGGGAATATCGGGCACATCGATACCCAGCACGGTGGCGCCATAGTCCATAATGCGAACGCAGATCTCGGGCCCGTTGAGGGTGTAACGATGAACGGGGGTACCGCAGGGCGCGGTGCCGAAAAGCTCGGAAGTGATCATTTGGTTCCTAACATCGAGATAATTCGGACAAACTGTAGCGCGAACAGGCGAGATTATCACTACACCCCACTAAAGCAGGGGGTATTTTTCTCAAAAAAGTGATGATTGGAGCTGTGCGGGTGTTCATTTTTGACCCGCACGAGTCTGATACAATTTGTTCGTTACTGTTTGAATGATATGCGCGCAAAGAACGGCGAGGATTCATCGTGATTAAGGCAGAGCGACAGGATAAGGTTCGTCAGCTGCTCGAAGAGCAGGGCACGGTCTCGGTCAAGGAGATTTCGGATGCGCTGGGCGTTTCGGATATGACGATTCGCCGCGACCTTGAGGAACTTGCGAGCCTGGGCGAGATCGAGCGCGTGCACGGCGGCGCCCGTAGTGCACAGGGACGTCCCCACGCTATGTTGCGCCATGAGTATTCGCACAGCGAAAAGCGCACTAAGCATGCCGAGGAAAAGCTGCAGATCGCGCGCCGCGCCGTTGAGCTCATCGAGGAGGGCTCGACCATCTTTTTGGGTACGGGCACCACGGTTGAGCAGATGGCCTCGATGCTGCCGGCGTTTCGCCTGCGCATCGTGACCAATTCGCTTTCGGTGTTTAACTTGCTTGAGGCGCGCGAAGACTGCGACCTGTGCCTCGTGGGCGGTATGTACCGTCGCCGCACCGCCGCTTTTGTGGGGCCAACGGCCGAGGATACTCTGCGTGCGCTGGGTATCGATGCGGCGTTTATCGGCGCCAACGGCATTCTGGATGGCGACGTGTCTACGTCTAATATGGATGAGGGTCGTATCCAGCAGCTCGCCTTTAGCAAGGCCGACTCGCGCTACTTGATCGCCGACTCCAGCAAGATCGGCAAGCGCGACTTCTACACCTTCTGTCGTCTGGATAATTTGGACGCCGTGGTGTGCGAGCCGAGTATCGCCGCCGAGGATCGCGCCGCCATCGAGGAGCATACGCAGGTCATCTGCTAACTAACGCTGCAGGCGATACTTCTGCCCCCTGTCGGCGCGGGGATTACCGCTTCACGTTGACGCGCAAATGTGCTCGGGCCAAGTATTCAGCTTGTGGGTTAGACCAGGCGGGCGTAGTCCTGTGACTGATGAAAGATGTGAGCGATATAGATTGTTTCGTGCTCAAACTTATAAAGGCACACGTAGTTGTTGACGGGAAACGATCGGTAATTACGTGCCGCCAGCTCTTGCATATGCGAGAGGGGACGTAGGAGCGGCTGCTCGCGAAGCAGATCAAGCTGATATTCAAACTCAGCGACAAAATTGCCTGCTGCACGCGGATTCTTGAGGATTTGAGCAAGGTACCCGACGATACTCTCGTACTCATATCGCGCGCTTTTGAGTATAACGACGTTATAGGTCATATTTGTCTCGTATCGCGGTCGCGAAGGAGTCGTAGTCGCTGTAGTCGCCTTGCGATATTTCGTCTTCTGCCAACATCATACGAGACAGCAGTTTTGCCTTGGCGATTTCTTCTTGCATGAGGCGATACTGGTCGCTGCTGATGCAGTGCATGGCCTCGTAGCCGTTCTTAGTTACGGTGACGTCGCGCTCAGACTCAACAAGTGCGGTGAATGTGGCAGTGTCCTTCATGTCTCGGACGGGCACACAAGCGGACATGGGTACCTCCTTTGCGTCGTGGCATAATTGTACCACGGCGTGTCCAAGCGACCGGTACCGTCGAATCGTCTCAATCTGTAACAGTTGGGATCGAAAAACTCGGCTACGTGTTACAGATTGAGATCTTCAAGTTCGGACCGTTCGTTTGTCTCGATCTGTAACAGTTAGACGGTCGAAAGTGGGCTACGTGTTACAGATTGAGATCTTTCAGCCCTGGTCGCCCGTTCGTCTAAATCTATAACAGTTAGGATTGAAAATCCCTGCTAGATGTTACAAATCGAGACAAACGGCCTGCTCGGGTCGAGCCAAAACAAAAAAGCCGCATGCGAACCCGTGGAGGGATTCGCATGCGGCCGACAGGGGGTATGCGGCTTGAATTAGGCCATGAGCAGGCCGGTCTCCGCGACGTTCTTGTACCAGTACGCGCTCGCCTTGGGATAGCGCTTCTGGGTCTCGAAGTCGATGTAGAACAGGCCGTAGCGCTTGTTGTAGCCGTTGGTCCAGGAGAACTGGTCCTGCAGCGACCACACAAAGTAACCGTCGACGTTTACGCCGCCGTCGATTGCCTTGAGGATCCATGCGAGATGCTGGCGCATGTAGTCGATGCGAGGGGCGTCGTCGATAAAGCCGTCCTCGAAGTCATCCTTATAGCCCATGCCGTTCTCGGTGATGTAGATCTTCTTGTAGTTGGGGTAATCGTTCTTAATGCGGAGCAGCAGGTCGTAGAGGCCCTCGGGATAGATGATCCAGTCCCAATCGGTGGTGGGTACGCCTTCGCGCACGCATGACTCGCCCACGCCCTTGAGGAACCAGCGCGAGGAGCCCTTGTCGCCGGTGCCATTGTGGTTGATGTCGTTTTCGCCCTCGGCGGCACGCAGGAACTGGCACTTGTAGGTGTTGACGCCCAGGCAATCGTTGTAGGGGAGCGCGGCAGTCAGCGCGGCGATGTCCTCGTCGCGGACGTCGAGCTCGCCGCCGGCGATATGGGCCAGCTTGGTCGCAGCCTCCATGGTGTCGGCTGCATAGTGGCCGCGGAAGGTGGCGTCGAGTACCCAGCGGTTGTTGATGACGTCGGCCATGCGAGCTGCCTCGCAGTCGGCGGCGTTGTTGGGGTCGAGGGGATACTTGGGCTCCAGGTTCTGGACAATGCCGATCTCGCCCTCAAAGTCGCCCTCGTGGAAGGCGACGACGGCCTTGGCATGGGCCACCATCATGTTGTGCATAAGCTGGAAGGCCTTGTCCAGGCGATACTTCTCGCCGTGCGGCCAGTTGCCAACGATAAAGCTGCCCTCGGCGGTCGCGGGAATCTCGTTAAAGGTGAACCAGTGCTTGACCTCGGTGAACTCGGCAAAGCAGAACTTGGCGTACTCGACAAAGGCGTCGATGGTCGTGCGCGTCAGGAATCCCTCGCCGCCGTCCTGATAGAAGGCCTCCGGCGTATCGAAGTGATCGAGCGTGACATAGGGGATAACACCAGCTTTGTTGCAGGTGGCGAAAAGCTCGTGATAGAAGGCGACGCCCTCGGGGTTAATCTCGCCGGTGCCACTGGGGAAGATACGGCTCCAAGCGATGGAGACGCGAATACCGTTGATGCCGAAGCGCTGGCACAGGTCGATATCGACCGGATACTTGTTGTAGAAGTCGCTTGCAGGATCGGGGGAGAAGCGACCCTGTGCGGCCAGGAAATCGTCCCAGGGCACTTTGCCCTTGCCGTGCGTGCGGGTCTCGCCCTCAACCTGGTAAGCGGCGGTGGCGCCGCCAAACACAAAGCCGTCGGGGAACTGCATGGGGTTGGTCATGAGTCATCCTTTCTGTGGGATATGAATAGGGAGAGGTGCCCAAACTGGGGGTCCGGGCACCAACAGAGGAAGGAACTAGTCGAGGTTCTCGCGGAGCCACTTGATGGCGCCAGCGGGGTCGCGAGTAAGGTCGATATATTCCTTACCGCGGGGAGCGAGCAGCTTAATGCCCAGACGATCGGTGTCGGCCTTCATGTCGTTGTAGTAGCTACGAACCTGCGGGGCAAGCACGATAACGTCGTACTGATCCATGATGGCAGTGTGCTGACCATAGGCACCGGCGGAGGAAGCGATGTTCTCTCCGGTCTGTGCGGCACCTTCCTTGATGGCGTTGGCGAGCATGGCGGAGGTGCCGGCGCCGGCGCACAGGACGAGGACCTTCAGGCCATCGACATCCTTCTTGGCGGATGCATCGGCAGCGGGCTTGGGCTGATCGGCGACAGGCTTGCTGTCAGCGGCGGCAACAGTCGTCTCGACGGAAGCGGTAGCCTGCTCGACAGCGGGCGCAGAGGGCTTGGCGGCGATGGCAGCGGTACCGTTGGGCTCAAGACCCAGCTCGGCGGCGCGCTCGGCCTCCTGGTCGCAGAGCAGCTTATCGTATGCCTTCAAGAACGGCAGGTAGATGATGGCGTCCAGCAAAATGATGATCGCGACAAATACCAGGGCAATAAGCTGGAAGTTCGTGGTGATGAAAATGCCGATGGGGGCGGGGGTGGCCCAAGGCACCACGAAGGAGAAGCCGTTCATGCCCACGTTATCGATAAAGAACTTGGCAACACTCACGTTGACGCAGCCGGCGGTAACAAAGGGGATGAGCATGTAGGGGTTAAGGATCATCGGCGCGCCAAAGAGCAGCGGTTCGTTGACGGCGAAGGCAACAGGAACAATCGAGGCCTTACCGACGGCCTTGAGCTGCTTGGACTTCATAAAGAGAATCAGCAGAAGCGGCACGATGAACGTGGCGCCGGTGCCTCCGAACTCACCCACGAGCGACATGTTAAAGGTGAGGGAGTGGGCGGGGTGGCCGCCTGCCAGCAGAACCTGCAGGTTCTCGGCCTGGTTGGCAAGACGGATGGGGTCGATGCCCGGCTGGACGATCGAGGGGCCGTGGACACCGATGAACCAGAAGAACGCGGTGGCTGCCTGGATAAGGATAAGGCCAGGATAGGTTTCTGCAGCGGTAAAGAGCGGGGAGAGCAGTTTGATAAGCAGCTCGGAGAACGGAACGCCCATGAGGTTGCGCACGATGACATCGATGATGCCGCAGATGATGACGGCGCCGCCAAAGGGGATGATGTCGCGGAAGTTCTGAGCGATGGCGCCTGGGACCTCCTTGGGCAGCTTGATGGTCAGATCGCGCGAGACGCAGAACTTATAGACCCACACGGTAATGAACGCGGCGATATAGGCCGAGAACAGACCGCGCGTACCCATGCTGGTGCAATCGAAGACCGAAAGCTCGGAGCCGTCGAGCTTGGTGGTGAACTGCGTGACTGCGAGCAGCAGCATACTGCATTGGGCGGCCACCATGGTGGAACCGTCGTTGAGCACTTTGCCGGCGGGCATGCGACGGTTCATGGATGCCGTGAAGTTCTTGGCGGTGGTGCCGGCAACCATGATGCCCATGACGCCCATGGTGAAGTTGTACAGCTTGTTGCACCAGTCGAGGAGCGGCTGGGGCAGCGTGATGCCGACCACGCCGGGAAGCGTGGCGATCAGCAGGAAGATCGAAGAGGTGAGGACAATGGGCATGCACCCAAGGAATCCGTCCTTGATGGCCTGGAGGTAGATGTTCCTCGAGATCTTCTCAAAGAACGGTTGATGCTTTTCGAGCATCTTTACGATGGCGTCCATAGAGCTCCTTTGCTGCTTGATGCGCGATGCATGTGGATGGAACTGGTCGTCGATGGATGGTCAGGACTGCCCGGAAACCTTCCTGCTTAAGGAAGGCATTGCGAAATGACAACGTTGTCATTTCGTTAATGACAACGTAAGACATTTTTGGAAGAGCAACAAGGATTTACGGGTGAACGGTCGATATTGTCCGATAAACGGCTGATTTGTCAGTCGGGCAGGTAGTGTATGCTAGAACACAAAAAACAAGCGATGCAAAACCAACTGGAGAAGTAGTGGCAACGATGGACAAGAAAAATGTCTCGATGAACGATGTGGCAGTTGCCGCGGGCGTTTCTCTCAAGACGGTGTCGCGCGTGATCAACGAGCCCGATAGTGTGCGAGAGTCGACGCGCGATAGGGTCCATGCGGCCATGGAGGAGCTTGGGTTCCGGGCGAACTTTGCCGCGCGTTCACTCAAGTTGGGCCGTTACGGGTGCATCGGCGTGGTGGTGTTCCACTTGTCGGGCGGCGCCGTGGACATGATCGACGGTATCGCCGATGCCGCCGAAGAGCGAGGCTTTGCTCTCACGGTGATCAAAAAGCGGGCGGGGGAGAAGATGACCCTTGCCGAAGCGGCGCATAGGATGTCGCAGCTTCCCGTCGACGGCATGATTTTCAACCTGCGCCAGATGGTCGATGACTTTGATACCTTTGAGGCGCCGAAAGACCTCAAGACGGTGATTATCACACCGATGGAGCATCCTACCTGCTCCACCGTCAGTGACGATCAAGAGGGCGGCGCGCGCATGGCGTGTGAGTACTTCTTGAATCACGGGCACAAGAACGTGTACTTCGTCTCTGGTAAGAAAGAATCGCTGTCGAGCCAGTGTCGTATGAAAGGTTGGCGTGCGGCACTCGAGGCGCGTGGCATTGAGCCGCCCGAGCCTCTGCAAGGCGATTGGAATGCGGATAGTGGCTATGCCGCGGGCCTTGTGCTTGCCGATAAACCCGATTGCACGGCGGTCCTCGCTGCTAACGACTGCATGGCAAACGGCGTGATGATGGCTCTACGTGACAAGGGGCTCAGTGTGCCCGAAGACGTGTCCGTGATCGGCTTCGACGATGAGCTTTACAAGACGATACCCAATTCGATTCTGACGTCGGTGAAGTTTCGCCACCGCGAGCTGGGCATCCGTGCGCTTAACGAGGTCGTCGCAGGTCTGGAAGCCCCGAGCTCCAGAAGCCGCACGCTCGTCTCGGGCGTGTTGGTCGAGCGTTCCAGCGTAAAGGACCTGCGGGCATAGACGTGCTCGGCTCGTTCATCTCAACCTGTAACAGGTAGGGCCGAAAATCTCAGCTAGATGTTACAGATCGAGATTTTTCGGCTCGGCCTATTCCGTTTGTCTCGATCTGTAACAGGTAGGAGCGAAATAACCCGCTAGTTGTTACAGATTTAGATTGAGGGAACTGCCCCGTGCATTCATCTCGATCTGTAACAACTAGACGCCCAAAACCGGTTTTAGTGTTACAGATTTAGACAATTCGGTCCGGCCCGCCCTGTTTATCTCGATCTGTAACAGTTAGGACTGGAAAGCTCGGCTAGATGTTACAGATCGAGACAAACGGCTCCTGACCAGCCCAAAAACAAAAAGACCGGGGGTGGCGCGCCGTGTGACGTGCCACCCCCGGCTGAGAAATGGGGACAGGTTATGTGAGCGGCGCAATTCCGCTCGCCGCAGGCCGCTAGTCCAGACGACGGGTCTGCGCCACGTGCTTGTACCAGTAGGCGCTCGCCTTGGGCGTGCGCTTCTGGGTTTCAAAGTCTACGTAGAAGAAGCCATAGCGCTTGTTGTAGCCGTTGGTCCAGGAGAACTGGTCCTGCAGACTCCACAGGAAGTAGCCGCCCACGTTGACGCCCACCTCCATGGCCTTAAGCAGCCAGCGCAGGTGCTGCTCGATGTAGTCGATGCGCGGCTGGTCGTCCACAAAGCCGTCCTTGTAGGGGTCCTTGTAGCCCATACCGTTTTCGGTAATGAAAATCTGCTTGTAGTTGGGGTAGCGCTGCTTAATGTAGACGAGCAGATCGAACAGGCCCTCGGGATAGATGATCCAATCCCAGTCGGTGGTGGGGATGCCGGGCTTGTTCACGTGCTCGCCAATGCCCTTGACGCGCCAGCGGCCGGTACCCTTCTCGCCCGTGCCGTTGTGGTGCAGGTCGTTCTCGCCGTCGTAGGCCTTGAGGAAACGGCACTGGTAGTTGTTGACGCCCAGGTAGTCGTTGTAGAGCGCTGCCTCGCGCATGATCTCGAGATCCTCCTCGCGGATCTCGATGGTGCCGCCGGAGACTGCAGCCAGGCGGTTGGCGCACTCGAGGGTGTCGGGGGCATAGTCGCCGCGGAAGGTGGCGTCGAGCAAAAACTGGTTCTGCAGCACGTGCTCGTTGTTGGCGGCCTTGATGTCGGCGGGGTCGTTCTCGTTGAGCGGGTACTTGAACTCCAGCGACTGAATGACGCCGATCTTGCCCTTAAAGCCGCCGTTGTGGAAGGCCAGCACAGCCTTGGCGTGGGCGAGCATCATGTTGTGCTCGCACTGGAAGGCCTCGGCCAGGTGCGCCTTGACGCCGCCGGGGAAGGTGCCCTCGATGTAGGTGTTGGAGGCGTCGGCCCAGATCTCGTTAAAAGTGAACCAATAGGTCACCTGGTCGGCGTACTCCTTAAAGCAGAAGGTGGCAAAGTCCACAAAGGCGTCGATGGTCTCGCGGTTGAGGAAGTCGCCCTTCTCAAAGAGGGGCAGCGGCGTGTCGAAGTGATGCAGCGTGACAAACGGCTCAACGTGGTGCTTGTGGCACTCGGCAAAGAGGTCGTGGTAGAACTGCACGCCCTCGGGGTTCACCTTGCCGGTGCCCTCGGGGAAGATGCGGCTCCAGGCAATGGAGAGGCGGATGCCGTTGATGCCGAACTCCTCGCACAGCTCCAGGTCGACGGGGTACTGGTTGTAGAAGTCCGAAGCGGGATCGGGAGAGAAACGCCCCTGGGCCTCCAGGAAGTCGTCCCAGGCAACCTTGCCCTTACCGTGAGTGCGGGTCTCGCCCTCTACCTGGTAGGCAGCGGTGGCGCCGCCAAAGACAAAGTCCTCGGGAAACTGCGCGGGCGGGTTGGTGACGCTAGCAGGGTTAACGGACATGATGAAATATCCAATCATTAAGACAACGGAAACGGTGCAGAACTGGTCAAAGTCAGCGAGCGGTGTCCAGACGAGTCAGATTGCCCCGAAACAAGGCGGCGCTGACCTTGTGGTCGCGCCGCCGAAGTTGAGCGGCAATCTGGCCGGCTGGGCGCCGCGCAGCGTCGAGCCGGCCGCTGTTCGTTAGAACAGCGGGCTAAAGGGAGAGTTGCTCGCTTACGAAGGCGAGAGACTTGTCGCCGTTCTGGGAGAGCTCGATGTACTGCTTACCGCGGCAGGCGACGCACTTGTTGCCCACACGCTCGCAGTCTTTCTGCAGGTCGGCCAGGTAGCTGGCGGCCTGCGGGGCCAGGACGACCAGGTCAAAGTCGGGGAGCATGTCGACGTGGTTGCCATAGGCCTCGGCAGCGGTCTCCAGATTGATGCCGCGCTCCTTGGCAGCCTTGGCCAGCGCGTTGGCGAGCAGACCCGAGGTTCCGCCACCCTGGCAGAGCACGAGCACGCGCTTGCCGTTGAGGTCGCTGGCGGTCGTTGCCTCGGCAGCGGGTGCTGCGGAAGCGGCAGGGGCGTCGGCCTTCACGGCCTCGGCAGCGGCGCCGGCGGCAACGCTCTTGGCATCGGCCTTGCCCTGGAAGGCGTCGTTGAGCTTGGCGGCCTTCTCGGCGTTCTTGGCGGCGAGCTCCTCCTGGGAGATCTCGGCCTCCTCGGCGCACTTCTGGGCGTCATAGGCACGGAAGAACGGATAGTACAGGACAAAGTCGACGACCAGGATAAGGGCGAGCATCACAAAGGCGAGCGGCTGGAAGCCCAGGCCCATGATGGTACCGATGGGGCCGGGGACGGTCCAAGGCAGGGTGTACATAAAGCCGTTCATGCCCAAGAAGTCGATAAAGATCTTGAGGATCCAGATGTTGGCGATCGGAGCAAAGACAAACGGGACAAAGAAGACGGGGTTGAGCACGATGGGTGCGGCGAACAGCAGCGGCTCGTTGACGGCAAAGCACACGGGGACGATGGCGGCCTTACCGACGGCGCGCATCTCCTGAGACTTGGCCAGGAAGCAGAACATAAAGACCAGGACGAGCGTGGCGCCGGTGCCGCCCATGCAGACGACGAAGTACTGGGCACCCTGGGTCAGGACAGCGGAAGCGTGCTGGCCGGCCTGGAACGCAGCCAGGTTGTCGGTCATGTTGGCAACGAGAGCGGCGGCGATGGCGGGCTCGACGATCGAAGGGCCGTGGACGCCCACGAACCAGAAGAGGCTCATGGCGCCGTAGATTACAGCGAGGCCGATGTAGCCGTCGGCAGCGGTGAACAGGGGCTGGAACACCTGGATGACGCCCTGGGCAAAGCAGAAGCCAAAGGCAGCGCGGAAGACGATGTCAAAGACCCAAAAGACGGTGATGCAGACGGAGAAGGGGATGATGTCCTTAAAGGTCTGCGAGATGTTGGGCGGAACCTGCTCGGGCATCTTGACGGTGATGTTGCGCTTAATGAAGAACTTGTAGATGATGCCGGTTACAAACGCAGCGATAAAGGCGGTCAGCAGGCCTTTGGAACCAAGGTAGGTGGTGTTGAAGCCGCTGGCGGCGTCCGTGGCGATGGTATCGCTCGAAAGGAGCAGGAAGCCGATGATGGCCGCGCACATGCACGAGATAAAGTTGATCTGGTTGTTCTTGGGCAGGTCGCGGTTCTGGGCGTCGGCGAAGTGCTTGGCCGTGGTGGCGGCACAGGCGATGGCCAGGATGCCCATGGAGTAGTTGTAGCACTTCCACAGGGCGTTGTTGATGTCATCGGGCCAGTAGAAACCCCAGATGTTGGGGACCGAGGCTACCAGACAGAAGATGGACGAGAAGATGATGATGGGGATGACGGAGATAAAGCCGTCGCGGATCGCCTTGAGGTACTTGTTGCGGGCGATCGCGTTGAAAAAGGGCTGGCCCTTTTCGATGATGGCGATGAGTTGCTCCATACAATGCTCCTAAGAGTCGGTGGGTTAGCAACGATGGTAGCTTTTGGCGTTCGGTTGCCAAAATGTTGACGTTGCCATTTTGCGACACAAAAAAAAGACGCGAACCGGTGGTTCCTATGCCTGCGAACCATCGATTCCTTACGCGTGAACGTTTGAGCCGCCCGGTGGCTCTGTGTTTGCGCAATGGCAACGTTAACATTTGGGCGACAAAAGCCGTTCGGGGAAGCGGGATTGTCGGTGAACGGTAGGTTTTGGGTGGTAAGCGTATTGCGGGGAGGCGTTGGATATACTTGAAGGCGTTCATTTGACTGCGTAGGGTGCCGCCAATGGCATCGTTGACATAGAAAGATCGACCTATGGCCGCTGTTAAAAAATCGGTTTCCGTTAAGGACGTGGCGCGTCTCGCGGGCGTCTCGGAGCAGACGGTCTCGCGCACCGTGCACGATTCGCCCAGCGTGCGCCCCGAGACCAAGGAGCGCGTGCGTGCCGCCATGCGCGAGCTGGGGTATCGTCCCAATTTTGCCGGTCGATCGCTGCGCCGCGGCAAGTTTAAGACCGTCGGCGTCGCCATGTTCAACATTACCGGCACCGGCAACCTCGACCGCATGGAGGGCTTTGCCGCCGCGGCCGACAAACACGGCTATGCCATTACCCTCACTAAAGTAGATGGACACCCCTATACCCTCGAGAGCGCATCGTCGCGCATGAGCGCACTGCCGGTGGATGGCATGGTTGTGATCATGAATCGCATGCCGGCGGATTTTGGCACCTTCGAGCCACTGCCCGGCATGCAGACGGTGCTCGTTACCATGCTGGAGCACCCGCTCTGTTCAACGGTCGATAACGACCAGTTCGATTGCTCGCGCCAGGTGGTCGAGTACTTGTTGGAGCAGGGGCACAAGACCGTGCACTTTATCTCATGTCCCGAGCGCTCGCTTTCGGGCATGCAGCGCGAGGAGGGCTGGCGCGAGACATTGCGTGCGCATGGTATTGAGCCGCCGCGACTCGTCCGTGGCGATTGGACGGCACAGAGCGGGTATGCTGCCGGTCAGGCTCTGGCGGACGATCCGACCTGTACGGCCATTTATGCTTCCAACGATGCCATGGCCTACGGCTGCATTCGCGGGCTCGAGTCGTGCGGAAGGCGCGTGCCCGAGGACGTGAGCGTGGTGGGTGTTGACGATAGTTTGGGCGATATCGTGCCCGATCGTCGCCTGACTACGGTGCGCTTTGACAACAAGCGCGTCGGCATGTGGGCTGTCGACAAGATTGCCGGCGCCGAGGGGGGTGCGTCTGGCGTGGAACACATGCTGATCCCCGGTATGCTCGTAGAGGGCGATACGGTGCGCGATTTGCGTTAGGGTGCGGTCCTGTTTGGGTTGCCGCTAACTGTGTTCGATATTGTTCGTATTGGTTTAAAAACCGTTCACGGGCGAAAATTGACCGTTCATAGCTTGAAACTACGTTTTGCGCTGTTCTTTTTTGTTTGAATGTTATTGTCTCTGTCATACACAGCGCAGCGCGTATGCCCGGACGCGATGCTCTCCATTGGTTCATATGTGAAAGGAACGCAATATGGCAACCAAAGAAGAAATCTCGATGGTTGGATTCGAGATCGTCGCATACGCGGGTGACGCCCAGACCGATCTGCTTGCAGCGCTCGATGCTGCTCGCGAGGGTGACTTTGAGAAGGCCGAACAGCTGCACAAGGATGCCAGCGATGCGCTCATCGGCGCCCACGACACGCAGACCAAGCTGCTTTCGCAGGAGGCCGGCGGCGGCGAGATGGAGATGACCTTCATCATGGCTCACGCTCAGGATACTCTCATGACCACTATGATCCTGGAGAAGCAGACCCGCTTTACCATCGATGCCTACAAGCGCATCGCCGAGCTCGAGGCCAAGCTCGCCTAACGAGCCCTCACAACCAAGTCCCCTTCCAAAAGCCCTGTCGCTACCCGCGGCAGGGTTTTCTGTTTACCCGGCACTTGGGGACGTTCCTTATCTGCCGGCAGTTTGGGACACTCCTGTCATGCATTTGATCCTTTGAGGACGGAAGAAACCGGGTCATTAGGTTTGCTGCGGTGCCGACTCGGTCTGTCGGTTACAAAACTATGCCGGTTTACTACGATGAATCGCATTCTTTCAATTATGGAAAGAACAGCGTTATCAAAGCCGCAGGTAGAAAGCTTGTCATTTTCTGCTAATAGCAAATGTTGTCGGTCCTATCGGTTTTATCGTAGTAAACCGGCATAGTTTTGAAATGGCACTATTCGACTAGCAGCGTTATGGAGCTTCTGCACGCCCTCCCGTTCGTTTTTTCGCTGGGTGGGTATACTTCCATCCGCAATACAGGCCGGAATGAGGAGGTATCCAAATGCCGGACAACGGATTGATTCAAAAAAGAGACGCGCACGAGATGGCTCATGGGCGGCCTGTCCAGATAACCGAGCACACGACAGTAACTGAGCTGCAGCCTAGCCTGTCCGATGTCGTGTGCGCAAACAAAAAGCTGCAGATTGGCTTTATCGTTGCGCTCGTGGTACTGGCGCTGCTGTCGGGCTTTGTAGCTCGTCCGCATTTCGCCGATACCAAAACATGGGACTCCACCATCGAGGTTATCGACCAAAAGAAGGGCAACGTTTTGGCGCTCACGACCTCGTGCGTGGCGCTGTCTGCGGGCATTACCGCGCTGCCGGGTGATACGGGAACGCCGGTTGCCGAGCAGCTCGCGCAGCTTTCGGGTAACTTGGGCATCGTGCTTGCCGTGCTCTACCTAGAGAAATATTTGCTCACGATTTTGTGGTCGGTTGGCTTGGGCATCTTAATCCCGTTTGCGTTGGTGCTTTTTGCGGTGTCGCTTGGCTTCCACGGGCGCTGGAGCACGAGCGCCGTCCTGCGCCGTGTGGCGACGCGCGTGTTGGTGGTTGCCGTGATCGGCATGGCGCTTGTGCCCGCGAGCGTATGGGTGTCGCAGAAGGTCGATGAAACGTATCGAGTGAGCATCGAAGCGGCCGAGCAAAAGGCGGCCGACGCTGCGAGTGCGGCAGATAGCGACGGCTCCAAAGCAAGCAAGAAAAAAGCCGAGTCCACAGAGTCCAAGAATGTGCTTGAGCAGCTTGCCGACGGCGCCTCGGGTCTCGTCACATCGGTGACCAGCGGTGCAAAGCAGATGACCGATGAAATTGTGCAGCAGGTGACCGATCTGATCGAAGGCGTCATCGTGATGATCGTGACCTCGTGTGTTATCCCATTGCTGGTACTCGCGGCGTTTCTGTGGCTGGGGCACGTGCTGCTGGGGATTGATATTTCCGGCCCGGCGAACTATTTGACGGGCCGCTTTCTGAGCGCTCCGTCCAAGCACGCCAAAAAGGGCGGACAGTTCGAGTAGCTAAAACAGTTGTATATACCGGGACATACCGCCGAAGGGGCGGCCGAGACACGTTCTCGGCCGCCCTTTTGTTTGTTGAACACATGGTCGCTGCGTCCGCGCCGGGCTCAAACGGTGGGCAATCAACCGTGAACGGTATTTGTTCAAAAAAGAACAAAGATAAACAAATAGTTGTTGCAGTTACTGTTCGAATGTGTTCAAATAAACATGAACAGTGAAGAACCGCACATTCAGATGCCCGGACCTGAACGCGATTCAACACTTCCAAACAGAAACTACGCACCTGCGTATCTCTCAAGGAGGATGTCATGAGAGTTGTAATCGCTTCCGATGCCGACGGTATGTCGATGAAGGAGTCCATCAAGGAGATGCTCATCGCCGACGGTCACGAGGTCGTCGACTATTCCGAGACCCCTGCCGCGGACTTTGTCGATTCCGCGACCGCCGTTGCCAAGGACCTGCTGGAGCACAAGGATTCCCAGGGCTTCGCATTCGATAAGTACGGTGTCGGCTCCTATATGGCCGCCGTCAAGATCAAGGGCATGGTCGTCGCCAACATTTCCGACGAGCGTTCCGCTTACATGACCCGCGAGCACAACGGCTCGCGCATGGTCACCATGGGCCCGGGCGTTGTGGGCACCGAGGTCGCAAAGAAGATCGCCCGCGAGTTCCTGCGCGCCCAGTATGCTGGCGGCCGTCACCAGATCCGTGTCGACATGCTCAACAAGATGGCCTAACGAGAGCCACCGAGAACTCGAACTTCTACCTCAACTTGTGAATTCAGACGAAAGGACGTTCTGATGAAGAAGACCATCGCAATCGGTTGCGACCATATCGTTACGGACGAGAAGATCTATCTGGCCGACCGCCTGGAGCAGGCTGGCTACAAGGTGCTCGACTGCGGCACCTACAGCCACACCCGTACGCACTACCCCATCTACGGCAAGGCCGTGGGCGAGGCTGTTGCCAGCGGCAAGGCTGACTTTGGCGTGGCCCTGTGCGGCACCGGCATCGGCATCACCAACGCCGTCAACAAGGTTCCCGGCGCCCGCTGCGCCCTGGTTCGCGACATGACCTCTGCCCTGTATGCCCGTCGCGAGCTCAACGCCAACATCGTGGGCTTTGGCGGCAAGATCACCGGCGAGTTCCTGATGGCCGACATCATGCTTGCCTTCCTGGAGGAGCCCTACGACAAGACTCCCGAGCACGATGCCTTGATCGCCAAGATCGATGCCTGCAATAAGGCCGACGCCGAGGCTCAGGCCGACCCGCACTTCTTTGACGAGTTCCTGGAGAAGTGGGACCGCGGCGAATACCACGACTAAGGAGGTTCCGGCGTTCTACCGAACGCCAGACCAGTCGACGCTGCGAAGCCATCTGGCGGGCAATCTGCCGTTCAGCTTCGGCGGCATGACCAGAAGGTCAATGCCGCCTCGCTTCACAGTACCTTGCCTCACCAGCTGGCTTCTCGCTGACGTTGAAGCGAACTGCGAGGTCTTCTGGCAAGCGAACTGCTTCGATAACACTTTTGCTTGCTGAGCTTGTGTGCTTCGTTTTGGCGATACCCGGCATTCTGCAGCTTATCAATTGACGGCTCGCGTTTCTGTGAGGGGGCGCGGGCCGGTTTTCTATCAGCCCTATTGACTTGGCGGGCTGGCGTACGAAAGGGAAGGCTCCTATGGAGTTTGTTCTTAATAACGGTTCTGTTCGCGTGGCACTGAGCACGGCGGGCGGATCGTTCACTTCTATTGCGGCCAACGGTCGTGAGTACCTGTGGCAGGGTGACCCGGCGGTCTGGTCGGGCCAGGCACCTATTTGCTTCCCGATCTGCGGCGGCCTTCGTGACGGTCGCGCGATGACTATGAGCGGCCGCGAGGTTAAGCTCGCCCGCCACGGCTTTGCGCGCAAACAGGAGTGGAAGCTCGAGGAGCAGAGCGACAACATGGTTGCGCTGAGCCTAAGCTCTGCCGACCATGCCGAGCTGCTCGAGCAGTACCCGTATCCGTTTAAGATCGTTGCTCGTTACACGATCGATTCGGAAAAGGTGGCCGTGTCGTACGAGGTGACCAATGAGGGCACCGAGGACATGCCGTTCTTTGTGGGCGGTCATCCCGGCTTTAAGTGCCCGCTCGACGAGGGCGAGTCCTATGACGATTATGAGCTTCGTTTTGAGCAGCGTGAGGCCACTGAGCTCTGTACCGCCGTTCCCTCGACGGGCCTGATTGATGTTGAGCATTGCAGTAAGAACCCCATGATCGGCCAGAACCTGCCGCTTACCCACGAACTCTTCGACTTCGCGGAGACCATCTTCGACGTGCTCGAGAGCCGCGTGGTTACGCTGACCAAGAAAACCGAGGACAAGGGCGTGCGCCTGACGTTCCCCGATATGCCGTACCTGATTGTGTGGAGCAAGCCCGAGGGCGACTTTGTGGCAGTTGAGCCGTGGGGTGGTCTGTCCACCTGCTCCGACGAGGACGATATTCTGGAGCACAAGCGTGGCTGCCTGGTGGCCAAGCCGGGGGAGACCGTCACCCGCGGCTTTGAGATCGAGATCCTTTAACGAGCTATCGTATGTTTGGGGCGGGTCATGCCGCCTCGGAACAGGAGTTCAATATGATTCTGACCGTTACCATGAACCCGTCGATTGATACGCGCTATCAGCTCGACAAGCTGATCATCGACGATGTTAACCGTGTGACGCCCGAAAAGACCGCTGGCGGCAAGGGCCTCAACGTGAGCCGTGTGCTGCTGCAGTTGGGCGACGATGTGCTCGCGACCGGTCTGCTCGGCGGCCACATGGGTGCCTATATGGCCGAGCTTATGGATGCCGACGGCGTCAAGAACGACTTTGTGCCCATCGCCGGCGAGACGCGCATTTGCCTGAATATTCTGCACGAGGGCAATCAGACCGAGCTGCTGGAGAGCGGCCCGCAGATCGCTCCCGCCGAGCTCGAGGCCTTTACGGCCAAGTTCGCCGAGCTTGCAGCGAAGGCGGACGTTGTGACGCTTTCGGGCTCGCTGCCGCGTGGCGTCGATGCCGGCTACTATGCCGAGCTCGTCAAGATCGCCGAGGAGGCGGGCGCCAAGGTGCTGCTCGACACCTCGGGTGCATCGCTGGAGGCCGCGCTGGAGTCCGACGCTAAGCCTGAGCTCGTAAAGCCCAACCTGACCGAGATTAACGGCCTGCTGGGTACATCTTTTACGACCGATGATGTCGATGCCCTGCGCGAGGCGCTTGCCGCCGATGGTCGTTTTGCCGGTATTCCCTGGGTTGTCGTTTCGATGGGCGCTGCCGGTTCGGTGGGCTTCCATGAGGGTCGCGCATTCCGCGCCAAGACGCCCGCGATTGCGGCTGTGAACGCGACGGGTTCCGGTGACTCGACCATCGCCGGCTTTGCGCATGCCATTGCTGCTGGTGCCGACGACGTCACGGTGCTCAAGACCGCCAATACCTGCGGTAAGCTCAACGCCATGGATCCCAAGACCGGCCATCTGGTCATGGACCGCTGGGACGAGATCTACAGCAACGTTGAGGTCGTAGAGTTGTAGCGGTTGCGACTCCTAATAGAATGAGCGTGGATAATCTCCTGCTTTTGGTGCCCATGCGAGCTCAAAGTGGGAGATTTTCCACGCTCGAGTCATTAGCCATTGGGTGTTCTTGTTTGACTAGTCGTTTAAGAACGTCCCCAATGGCTACACTCAAAAACGGCGCCCGTCGGCGATGTTGCCGGCGGGCGCCGTTGTCGTGTGGGCGGAAATGATCCGTTTTCCTCCGTCCCTAAGGGATCATTACAGTGAGTCGATAAAGCGCTGCTGGGCGGCGCGGCCGGCTTCGTCCCACTTAAAGACGCCGGCGTTGTCGAGTACGTGGCCAAACACCACGCCGACCTCCTCGTGTAGGATATCGATGGCGTTGTCGGCCGTAAGCTCGTCGGCGCGGCGGGCAAAAACGTCCTCGGCCCATGCAGCGTGGCTGCGGCAAAGATCATCGCCCTCGAGCGCACCGGCGAGATCGTAGCTGGCATCGGCCTTGGCCGCCAGCAGGTGCTCGCGGACAGCGCCGAGCTCGGGAACCAAGCGCGGCGGCAGAATGGCCAGGCCCATGACCTCGATCAGGCCGATGTTCTCCTTCTTAATGTGATGGTACTCGGCATGCGGGTGGAAAACGCCCAGCGGATGCTCGTCGGTCGTGATGTTGCAGCGAAGCGCCAGGTAGGCCTCGTAAATCTCGCCGCCGGCGTTGCCGCGGGAGTCGACGCGGCGGATGACGGGCGTCACGGTGTTGTGCGCTACGCCGTCGGCTGTGTGCGCGATGACGCCCACGGACTCATCGGTCCATTCGCGCCAGGCGAGGATAATCTTCTCGGCAGCATCGAGCAGCGCGCCGCGGTCGTGCGAGCGCAGGCGCAGCACCGAGAGCGGCCACTGCAGCACGGTGCCGGTGACCTGGTCAAATCCGGGCACGCTAAACTGCGAGACCTCGGCGGCATGCATCATGGGGAATTCGTGCGCACCGCCCTGGAAGTGGTCGTGCGACAGAATCGAGCCGCCCACGATGGGCAGGTCGGCGTTGGAACCGATAAAGTAGTGCGGGAACAGGTCGACAAAATCGAGCAGGCAGGTCAGCCCCTTGCGGTCGACGTGCATCGGACGATGCTCGGAGCTCATGGCAATGCAGTGCTCGTTAAAGTACGCGTACGGGCTGTACTGGAAACCCCAGCGCTCGCCGTCGAGCTGGATGGGGATAATGCGCAGGTTCTGGCGAGCGGGGTGAGCGCCGCCGTCGGCTGCGGCGGAGCGTCCGGGATAGCCCTCGTTTTCGATGCAGAGCTGGCAGGCGGGATACTTCTCGCCCGTGTTCTTTGCGGCACCAGCCGCGGCGATATCGCGCGGGTCCTTCTCGGGCTTGGAGAGGTTGATGGTGATCTCAAGATCGCCCCAGTTGGTGGGGGTGCTCCATTTGATGTTGCGCGCGATGGCGGCACGGCGCACGTAGCCGGCGTCGCAGCACAGGCCGTAGAACCAGTCGGTTGCGGCGCGGGGCTCGTTGACGCCCATACGTCCGTTGAACTCCTCGTTTACAACCGAAGGCCTCGGCATGAGCGCACCCATGATGCGCATGGCGATGCGGTCGCGGCCTGACGCCGTGTCCTCGGCGGCACCGTTGGTAACGGCGGCCTCGGAAAGCGCGGCAAGCGTGCCCTCCAGGTCAAAGTCGGGGAGTGTATCGGGGTGCAAGAGCGAAATCTTCTCGGTCTTGAGTGCCCAAGCCATGTCGAGTGCGGGGCCCGTGGCGCCGATGCACTCCAAAATGGTGTTGTATGCCCAGATCCGGTCGTCCTGACCGATCATCGATCGGTGGATAGCGTACTCGATCAGGCCCTGCGCGGCCTCGTGCACGTCACTCATTACAGCCATGCCGCGTAAGCCCCCTTGTCAGAAATTGCGTAGTGACGGGCAGAACCCTCGCCCAGCCAGCTGTTCATCTTGGCAATGAAGGTGTCGACCAGGTCGAGTGGCACAAAGGCCTGGATGGTGCCGCCAAAGCCGCCACCGTGGATACGGACGGCGCCGCGGCCGTCGAGCACATGCTCGGCCAGCGCCAGCGCATACATCGAGGGCTGCTCGGAGCCCAGCTTGGCAACGACATTCTGCAGGTACATGGCAGAGCTGGCGCCCGACTCGCGCGTCAGGACCAGGAACTGATCGATATCGCCGGCGTTCAGGGCTGCCCAGCGCTTATCGACCAGGCCGTTCTCGTACCAGTAGTGAACGGCGCGCAGGCAGGCGCGGTCGCCCAGCTTGGCGCGCAGCTCGGGGAGCTTGGCGTCAAAGTCGGCAACGTCGACCTCGCACAGGCGTGCCTTGCCAAACTCGGCGGCAACGTCTTGCATCTCGCGCGGAACGGCGGCGTAGTCATCGGTGGCTGCCACGTGGTCGGCGCCGACCTTAACGAGCACGAGCGCGTAGCCGTGATCCTCAAAGTTGAGTTCGAGCTTCTGGGTCTTAGGCTGGGCTTGATCCTCAAAGTCCATGTAGGCAAGGCCGCCCAGGCACACAGCGGTCTGATCCATTAGACCGCAGGGCTTGCCGTAGTAGTTGTTCTCGGTGCGCTGGCTCATCTGGGCGAGCGTGACGGGCTCAATGGCGGGCGCGCCCCAGAGCGTCTCCATGGCGCGGCCGTAAGCCGCCTCGACGGCAGCGGAGCTCGAAAGACCGCCGCCCGAGGGGACGGAACAGGTTAAGGCAAAGTCGAAGCCCTTGGGCTCAACACCAAGCGCTGCAATCTCGTGGGCCATACCGCGGACGAGGCTGGCGGACGTGCCCTTCTCGGACTCTTGAATATCCAGCTTGTCGAGCGTGATCTCAAACGTAGGATAGCCCTCGTCGGCGACGCGAACCTTGTTGGTGTCGGTCGCCACGGCGATGCCGTCGACAGCGACATCGAGCGAGCCGGCGATAACGTGGCCACCCTCGTGGTCGGTGTGGTTGCCGCTGACCTCGGAACGGCCGGGCGCGTGCACGTAGAGCACCTGGCGGTCGCCGATGGGGTCAAACTCCTCCTCAAACAACTTGGTGAGGGTGGCGAGGGTCTTTTCGTCGGGGGCGGTCATACGGGTCCTTTCCTTGACGCCGGAGAGACTGGTCCGTGTCATTATGAGTACGTTAACAATTATGAGCACCACAAACCAGACGGTTGCGGTGCTGCACGTTAATGGGTATGTTAACGTACTCATAACACAACGTATCTCCTTTTTTGAGAATCTGGTAATCGGTAGATTTTCGGCCGTGAACGGTGTGGCTGTATGGACATATGGAGCAAAAGAACCGCTGATAGAAAAAGTAGAGTACGTTAACATGCGTCCGACGATAGCGGGCTTCGGCGTGGGGCGTGCTTTCGCTCGGGCCGACATTCACGCTATTCAGATCTTGCGAGAGCGAAGGTGATCCTGTGGCAAGGCGCCCGTCCAACGATACAGGTACGCGTCCGGTCTCCATGGCCGACGTCGCCCGCGCCGCTGGCGTTTCGCAGCAGACGGTTTCGCGCGTCGCCAACGGCTTGCCTAACGTCAACGAGCAGACGCGCCAGCGCGTGCAGGCCGCTATGCAAGAGCTCGGCTTTCGTCCGAGTTATGCCGGTCGCTCGCTACGCGACGGCCGTTACCATTCGGTCGGCTTGTGCGTCAACGATGTCACCAAGTTTGGCAACCTCTCAATGATCGACGGCATCGCCAGCGCTGCTCGCGAGCATAATTGCGCCATCACGCTGGTCGAGATGTCCAAGACCGAGGAATTCTCGCTTGCCGAGGCCACGCGTCGTATGGCCGCGCTGCCCGTGGACGGTATCATCATCGGCATGAGTCGCATGGCGCCCGATTTTGAGACGTTTGATCCACTGCCGGGCATTGGCACGGTCGTCGTTACCATGTACGCGCATCCGCGCGTGACCACAGTTGACTCTGATCATTACGGCTGCTCGCTATTGCTTATGGATCACCTGTTTGAGCTGGGACACGATCAGATTCGCTATATTGGCGGCCCGTCGTTCTCGGTCGACGAGCAGTTTCGTCGCGCCGGTTGGCAGGATGCACTCGAGCGTAAGCACATTAAGCCGCAGGCGCCGCTCGAGGGCGATTGGTCTGCCAACAGCGGTTACGAGGCCGGCAGATATCTGGCCGAGCACGACCGCACCATGACGGCGATTTACGCGGCAAACGACCAAATGGCAAACGGTGCCATCGCCGCGCTGCGCGATAGCGGCTTGCGCGTGCCCGAGGACGTGAGCGTGGTGGGCGTCGATGATTCGCTCGATGATTTTGTAGCACACAACGAGCTCACGACCGTTCGATTCGACTTGCATCAGCGTGGGCGCGAGGTGTTTGAGCATGCGGTTCCCGAGGCGGGTACGGTGGGCAAAACCGTTGCCATTCGTATTCCCGGCCAGCTCATCATTCGACATAGCACGGCGATACCGCGCTCATAGTTTGTGCTGGTAAACGGCGATTTATCGCATTTCAATAACAATCGGTAAGGATGCCGGCAGATAGCTGTTGGGATGCAGCCGAGTGCTATGATAGACGGGTTCTTTTGTCTATCTAGGAGGCTTTGCCTGATGGAGATCACCAAGGATATCCGCTACGTTGGCGTCGACGATCACGACATTGACCTGTTCGAGGGCCAGTACGATGTGTCCGAGAACGGTATGGCATACAACAGCTACGTTATCTTGGGCGAAAAGATCGCTGTCGCCGATTCAGTCGACGGCGGTTTTGTCGACGAGTGGCTCGGTAACATCGAAGCCGTGCTCGACGGTCGCACGCCCGATTACCTGGTCGTCCATCACATGGAGCCCGATCACTCCGCTGGCATCGCCGCCTTTATGGAGCGCTATCCCCAGGCGCAGATTGTGGCCAGCATGGGCGCCTTCCGCATGATGATCAACTACTTTGGCACCGATTATCCCGAGCGCAAGATGGTCGTCAAAGAGGGCGACGTGCTCGACCTGGGCGGTCACAGCCTAACGTTTGTCGGTGCCCCCAACGTGCACTGGCCCGAGGTGCTGTTCTCTTACGAGGCCACCGACAAGGTACTCTTTAGTGCCGACGGCTTTGGCAAGTTTGGCGCCAATGACATCGAGGATCCCGAGGGCTGGGCTTGCGAGGCACGCCGCTACTACTTTGGCATCGTCGGTAAGTTCGGCAAGTTCGTGCAGGCCGTGCTCAAGAAGGCCGCGGATCTGGACATCCAGATCATCTGCCCGCTTCATGGCCCCGTGCTGACCGAGAACCTGGGCTATTACCTCGACACCTATAACACCTGGTCGAGCTATCAGCCCGAGGACGAGGGCATTACGATTGCCTACGCGAGCGTGTACGGCCATCTGAAGGCTGCCGTCGAGGAGCTTGCATCTGCGCTTGAGGCTCGCGGCCAGAAGGTTTCCGTCTTTGACCTGGCTCGCGACGACATGGCCGAGGCCGTTGAGGATGCGTTCCGCTACGACCGTCTGGTGCTCGCCTCCATTACCTATCAGGGCGAGATTTTCCCGTTTATGAGCACCTTTATCCACACGCTCGCTGAGCACGCCTACCAGAACCGCACCGTGGCGCTCGTCGAGGCCGGTTCTTGGGCACCTGCCGCCGCTAAGGCTATGACCAAGGAGCTCGAGGGTATGAAGGACATCACGCTGACGCAGAACAAGGTGACTGTCCTGGGTTCGCTCAACGACGCCTCGCGCGCTCAGATCGAGGCCCTTGCCGACGAGCTTTCCAAGTAGCGACACGTTCACGTTTAACGCTCAAACCATCTCAAAGGGGACAGGCACCTTTGTGGTGGTTTTTGTTTAAGCGCCGGCGATGAGGAGATTTGGGCGGGCGTCGTCGACGGTCTCGGCGATTGAGGTGGCGACGGCATCGTCGGGATCACGGTCCATCACGATGGTGTTGACGTCGACAAGCTCGGCAAAACGGTACATGCCGCGTCCGTTGACCTTGCTGGCATCCATGAGGGCGACGTTTTGACGGGCGGCACCGACCATAGCCGCTTTGGTTTCGGCCATCTGCGGAAAGTCGGTCGTAAAGCCGCAGCCGGGAACAAAAGCGCCAGGGCACATGACGGCAAGGTCGGCGTGGACCATTTGGAGCGCCTGCATGGTAAGTGGGCCGTACAGATAGCGATGACCTTTGCGCAGTGCCCCGCCCGGCATGACGACATCGACCGAGGGCATGCTCTCGTCGATGTAATCGGCGATGGTAATGTCGGCCGTGATAACGGTGATGCCGTTGCGTTGATCGAGGAGCCGGACGAACTCGAGCGCCGTGGTGCCCGAGTCGACGAGCAGCGTGTCGCCGTCATTGACGAGCCCGATAGCGCTTTGTGCGATGGCTTGCTTGGCGGCGACGTTGACGTTGATACGGCGATCCTGGGTGGATACGGTCAGTCGCTTCTGGAGCGACACAGCGCCACCATGCGTGCGGCGCAGCTTGCCGGACTCGGCGAGCGCGTCTAGGTCGGCGCGGGCGGTAACGGAGGACACGCCAAAGGTCTGGGCGATGTCTGCTACCTGCACCGAGGCGTTATGCTCGAGCATCTCCATGATGGCGGCACGACGCTCATCGGCGAAAGCTCGGGTTGTTGCATGGGCCATGGCTGCTCCATCATCGTCTGAAATTTGCAGGAATTGTGTTGAGTCTATTTTCGTTCATTTTCTTTTTAAGTAAGAAAACGCCTTTCGATTACTTACTTTTTCTATAAAAGAAAGATGATCAAGGCTCAAAACTCAATTTCGAACACGCGCGCTCGGGTTCGACCCCTTCCGTTTACTTTTCAAAAACGACTGTATTGGCCTGCATGGGCTCAATATCTCGCACGTGCAAAGCCGCTGAATTTCATACAATGAGCGCATCAAAACGCAAGGTAAAACGCCTTGTGAACAACTACGCCCGATGTCCAGATGCGGGCGAGGGAGAGGAGCAAACGCTCATGGCACTTGTTACCACCGAAAAGATGCTCAAGGACGCTCAGGCCGGCCACTACGCCGTCGGCGCGTTCAACGTCGAGAACCTCGAGTTTGTTATGGCCGTTCTGGCCGCTGCCGAGGAGACCAAGTCCCCCGTCATCATGCAGACCACCCCGGGCACCATCAAGACCGCTGGTCTGGATTACTTCTACGGCATGGTCAAGGCTGCCGCCGAGCGCGCTTCCGTGCCCGTCGCCCTGCACCTCGATCACGGCGATGGCTATGACCGCTGCATGCAGGCTTTCCGCACGGGCTACACCTCCGTCATGATCGACGGCTCGCACGAGTCCTTCGAGGACAACATCGCCCTGACCAAGTCGGTCGCCGACGCTGGCCGCGCCATGGGCGTGCCCGTCGAGGCCGAGCTCGGCAAGGTTGGCGGCAAGGAGGACGACGGTCCCGCGGTTGAGGGCGAGAGCCCCTACACCGATCCGGCCGAGGCCAAGGAGTTCGTCGAGCGCACTGGCTGCACCTCCCTCGCTATTGGCGTTGGCACCAGCCACGGCGTGTACACGAGCGATCCGCACATCGAGCAGTCCGTGGTCAAGGCCATCCGCGACGCCGTCGACGTGCCGCTGGTTCTGCACGGTACCTCCGGTGTGCCCGATGAGCAGGTTGCCGAGGCTGTGAAGAACGGCATCTGCAAGGTTAACTACGCCACCGAGCTGCGTCAGGCCTACACCAAGGGCTTCATGGCCTACATGGCCGAGAACCCCGCCTGCTTCGATCCCAAGAAGCCGGCCAAGGAGGGCATGCGCGAGATCACCGAGCTGGTTAAGATCCGCATGACCAACCTCAACTCTGTGGGCAAAGCAGAGTAACAGCAAGGGTACTCTGATCCCACCGGACGGTTTGGGCGGGTCCCGTACTTAGTTTCCAAAACGTCCTCGCGCATGAAGGCCCCCGTTGTCTCGCTTCTTCGAAGCGTTGACAACGGGGGCCTTCGCGCTGCGGAATGATTTTGGAAACTAAGTACGGGACCCGCCAAACCGTTCTGCTCAATCGCCCTAATGGCGTTAGTGTCGGAAAAATAAGACGTTGCTTTTTGCCCCTGCGGAAAGATTGGGGAACTAAGCCCTCGTCCCTCCCAGGTTGACCTACTCGAGGTCGTCGCCCTTGTGGCGTTAGGGCGGAAAATAATAAGAAGCCTTCGCGCTGCGGAATGATTTTGGAAACTAAGTACGGGGACCCGCCCAAGCCGTTCTGCTCAATCGCCCTTGTGGTGTTGGGGCTGAAAGGGTGGGACGCGTGGGTTATTTGGTTGTTAGGGTTAGTAGGTCGTTGGGGGTTTTGAGGTTGTAGGTGGCGTTTGGGATATCTTGGTGTGATCCCCATGCTGCTCGGGCAAAACTGACCCCTGCTGAAGTTGCGCATTGTTCGTCGTAGACGGTGTCGCCAACGTAGACGACGTTGCCAGGATTCGCGCCCGCACGTCGGAGATATTCGAGCATGGGTGCGGGTGCGGGTTTATGTTCGGTTGTGTCTTCGACAAGGATGATGTGCTCAAAATACTTATCGAAGCCAAGGGGTGCAATTTCTTTTGCGTATTCGTCGCGTGCACGTGAGGAGACGATGCCAAGTTTGCAGCCGCTATCGGCGAGTGTTGCGATGACTTCAAGCAAACCTGGAAACACGCTGATGGTGCTTTTAAAGCTGGCGGCAACTTGGCACCAGCGATCCAACGTTGCCTGCGAGTAGATCCCAAGTTTCTCAAGGGCATCCTTGCCGGGTATGCCGAGGGCAAAGTCAAGCTCGTGTCGGGGAAGCGTTTTGCTGGTCTCTTCTTGGACAATCTGGACAAGCGATGACAGAACGCTTTCTTCTGTATCTGCCAATGTCCCATCAACGTCAAATACGATATGGTCAAAGTGCTTCATATGATTGCTCCTCTCTGTTGTTTGCCTGCAAGTTTGATGCAGTGACAGAAGAAGGGCTAGCGGGATTTCTGCCTGGTGCTATCGAGATTCTGCCTCGCTGCTCGATAGCTCGAAGGAGTGCACCCCATTTGTTCTTTAAATACCTGGCCAAGATGGCTTGCTGTTATAAATCCGCATTGGCGCGCGACTGTCTGTACCGTTCGCGTGGTGTGTGCCAAAAGTTCGCAAGCACGGTTTACGCGGTATGCGCGCAGATATGCCGCCGGGGTCGTTCCTGCGCAAGCTTCGATAATGCGGTAACACTCTCTTTCGCTTACGCCGGCTGCAGATGCCATCTGGGGCACATCTATAGCGGCTGCATAGTTTGCGCGGATATAGTCCAGGATTGCCTTGAACTGTACGTCGCGGTTGGTCATCCAAGAGGCGCCGTCGGAGGAAAAGAGCGGTTCGGCCTTGGCGTAAATCTGAATCCAGAGCTCTGACAAGCTATTCCGAAGCGCCATCTCGTTCTGCGGACGTTGAAGGTCGTGGTTAAAGGAACTCTTTAGCAAATCGATAAAGGGCATATCGTCGGGATTGGTGGGCGACCATTTGAGCACATCGACGCCTCGACATTGAAGCAATGGGTTGATGTAGCGCTTTTGGAGACGTCCCGCGGGATCGCCGAGCATCGACGGCTGAAAGATATGCAGCATTTGAATGGCTGGCGCCGAATTGGGTGATTGCAGCGTGCTGTGCAAAACGCCGCCGTTGATAAAGCCGGCGGACCCTTCCTCAAAGCGTACGTGCTCATGAGCCGCGTGCGTTCGATAGTCAATCGCTCCCTGCTCCATGTAGAAAAGCTCAACTTCGGAATGCCAGTGCCAGGGGACGGAATTGCCCGGATAGCGAGCGAATTCTGCGCGTTCGGCAATATAGGGCCAGTCTTCGGCGGTCTCGGGAAACGCTTCCTCGCGTCCTCCGCGGTGCAATTCTATGTGATCCATGTTTCGCATGGCATCAGTATAAAGCGCGATGGGCTTAGATTGCTCTTGCCTGTTCGGGGAACGCCTTGTCTAGGGATGCTTGGAGCTTTTCGAAGGATGCTCGTAAGTTGAGGCTCTGATCGGCTGAGCGCTTGGTTTTTGTGGTGGGGGAGTCGAGGAGGCCGTTTCTCTGTGTCGGGGGGAAGGAGAAAAGGTTTGCATGTTTTAGGGATGGCTGCTGTGCTGCGTCATTGGAAGAATGCATGCTTTTGCGGCCTCCTCGATATCCACCAAAAGGATGCGCTCGGGGTTTGCTGCTAGGTCCCGTGCGCTGGCTACATTATGCCGCGGCTGCTGCAAAGAAGCGCTAAAGAAAGGCTTAACCTGGTTTGGTGTTACGATGAAACTGCAGGTCAGAGGTATCGAGTAACACTCTTGAAAGGTTTTGAGCTTAAGGGCTTTCTAAGGTTTGTGACGTGGTTGTGGCGCGGACGTGCGGAGCGTGTGAATGCTCGCTGTTAGCGCTGCGGCTCTGCGGTGCGCACCTGCTCGATGACCTTTTCCATCGTGGCGTCGATGCGGTCTTTTTTGAGTTCGCATTCCCAGATGGTTATGGGCGTCCAGCCCATTTGAGTGAGTGCTGCCACGGCAGCGCGGTCGCGCTCGACGTTGCGACGGAACTTTGCCTCCCAAAACTCAACGTTGCGCTTGGGCTGGCTCGGATTGCACTTGGGGCAGCGGTGCCAAAAGCAGCCGTTGACGAAGATGGCGATCTTGCGGCCGGGGAAGGCGATGTCGGGCTTGCCGGGAACCTTCCATTCCAAGCGATAACCCGTAAGGCCCGCTGCGCGCAGACGCTGTCGTACGAGCAGCTCGGGCTTGGTGTTGGCGCGCTTGTTGCCCTTCATGGACTTTTTGATGGCGGCACGACGACGGACCAGTTCGCGCTCGTCAGCGGAGAGGTCCGAGGTATCGATGCCGTCGAGCAGACCGGGCTTGGGACGCTTTTTGCTGCGGCGTTTAGGTGCGCGCTTGGGTTTGGTAGCGGGGTGTTCGGTCGTGGCGGCCTCGGCGTCGTTGACAGTGCCGTTGGCCTCGAGCCGGTCTTCCTTCAGCTCAATCAGGGCATCGATGAGCCCCTTGTCTGCGGGCATCCATTCCACCGTGGCAAGCGAAGTGCGTGGAATCCAGCGAATATCGAGCTGACGGTCATGCTTTTGGGGCTCGCCAGACTCTTTGGCCAGCGAGCAGTAGTAACACTCCATCGAGAGGTGAAAATCGGGGTAGTCATACTCAACGGTGTAGAAATCACGCAAGTTGGTGACTTTTACCTGCAGCTCTTCCATAAGCTCGCGGCGCACAGCGTCTTCGGGTGTCTCGCCGCGCATGAGTTTGCCGCCTGGGAACTCCCAAAGTCCCTGCATGTCGCCATAGCCGCGCTGCACGGCAAGCAGCTCGTCAGATCCATCCTTGCGAATGATCCCAGCGGCAACATGAACAGTCTTCAACAGGAGTCCTTCCTCAGCATCGGTCAATGAACTACCTTACACAACGGTAAGGCAAGCGTAAGCCATATCGATGGTAGCCGACTCGGCTTCTTGCGACTATAGATGCCGTAGACTAATCGCAAGAAAGGACTCGGTATGCAAACCACGCACATGGCGACCCCGGTACTGGAGGTCGCGCATCTCGAAAAGGTATATGGAGCGCTGGGCAACGTGACCCGCGCGCTCAATGACGTCAGCTTTACGGTCAACCGCGGCGAATTCGTTGGCATCATGGGCGCTTCGGGCTCGGGCAAGTCGACGTTGCTCAACTGCGTGTCGACCATCGATGCCGCCACGAGTGGCACCATTCGCATCAACGGGCAGGACGTTACGCGCATGAAGCAGGCCAAGCTCTCGCAGTTCCGCCGCGAGGAGCTGGGCTTTATCTTCCAGGATTCCAACCTGCTCGATACGCTCACGGCACGCGAGAACATCGCCCTGCCGCTCACCATTGCCCGCACAAACTCGGCAGAGATCTCGACCCGCGTGCAGGACGTGGCCGCGCGCCTGTCCATTAGCCAGGTACTCGACAAGTACCCCTACCAGATGTCCGGTGGTCAGCAGCAGCGCGTTGTCGCGGCTCGCGCGCTCGTCACCGACCCCACCATGATCATGGCTGACGAGCCCACCGGCGCCCTCGATTCCAAGAGCGCCCGCCTGCTGCTCGAGAGCCTGGAGGCCCTGAATCGCCGCCTGCGCGCCACCGTGCTCATGGTCACGCACGATAGCTTTGCTGCAAGTTACACGAGCCGCGTGCTGTTTATCCGCGACGGCAAGATCTTCACCGAGCTGCGCCGCGGCGACACCGACCGCCGAGAGTTCTTCGACCGCATTATGGAGGTCGTTGCCATGATGGGCGGTGAGGGCTCCGATGCTCTGTAAACTCGCTTGGGGTAACGTCCGCCGCGCCGGCCGCGATTACCTCGTCTACCTTTTGACGCTCACCTTGGGCGTCACCGTTTTCTATGCCTTTAACACCGTCTCGATGCAGGTCGACATTGCCGGCATCAAGGAGCAGGGACTGTCCGAGCTCATGGGCACCATGCTCGGTTACCTTACTTACTTTTTGGCTGGCGTCATGGCCTTTTTGATGGTGTATGCCAATAACTTCATCATGAAACGCCGTAAGAAGGAGTTTGGCCTGTACCAGGTGCTTGGCATGGGGCGCGGGCGCGTCGCCACGATCATGGCGCTCGAGACCGTGATCGTTTCGGTCGGCGCCTTTGTCGCCGGCATTGTGCTGGGCGTGGGGCTCTCCCAGCTCATGACGTTCTTTACGGCTTCGCTCTTTAAGACACAGATCGCCGATTTTCACTTCTTTTTCTCGGTGCATGCGTTCAACCTGACCCTTGCCTGCATGCTCGTAATGTTTGTGCTCACGCTACTGCTGAACCTGCGCGCCGTGCGTCGTACCAAACTCATCGAGCTTATGGGTGCCGAGCGTCGCAACGAGAGCATCAAGACACGCAACCCCTGGATCGCGATTGCCATCTTTACCGTGGGCGTGCTACTTGTGGGCGTGGCCTATTACCGTCTGCTGCGTGATGGGTTCCCGCTAACCGAGACGGGCGACAAGCTGGACGGGGCCATGAGCCAGTTTGGCATTACGACCGCTATGGTTACGGTGGGCACCTTTGCCCTGTTCTGGGGACTCTCGGGCATGCTCATCAAGCTGCTGCAGAGCTTGCGCGGCGTGTATTGGCGCGGCCTCAACATGTTTACCGTGCGCCAGCTTGCGGCCAAGGTCAATACGGTGTGCTTTTCGATGGGCGTCATCGCGATGATTCTGTTCCTTGCCATTACCTCGGTGACGTGCGGTATGTCGATTGCCAACGTGATGAACGAGAATCTGGAGCGCTATAACCCTGTTGACGTGTCTCAGACGTATGTCTATTACACGCCCGAAACGCTCGACTACTACAAGGAGTATGTCAATCCGTCTGAGGCCGATCGCATGGTGCTGGCCGATGCAACGGTCGATTTGTACGCTGCATGGCATGGCGATCGTAAAGATCCCGATAACGTTGCAGACGGTATTAAGGGCAAGTCGGCGGACAACAACGACGAGACCGGCAAGAAGGTCAATATCGCCGATGTTGCCGGTGAGCATGTGCAGATCGATTCGTATCTGAGTTATCCGCTTGGCGGCTCGGGCCCCTCGGTGGTGGCGGGTGAGATGTGCAAGGCCATGGGCGAAAAGCTTCCCAAGGCGCTCGAGGGAAGCAACGCCGATGCGATGGGTCTGTATGTGACGCCGGCGAGCCAGTACAACAAACTGCGCCAGATGATGGGCGAGGAGCCGGTGAGCATTGGCCGCGACCAGTATCTGCTCACGTGTGATATGGGCGGTGAGCTGGGCGACCTGTACACCAAGTATATGGCTGGCGGCCATGCCCTTACCTTGGGCGGGCATACGCTCAAGCCCGCAACCGATAAGTCGGACGAGGACACGGCGGCCATCGCCAACTCGGCGATGGGCAGCAATCCCGGTACCGTGGTCGTAGCCGATGAGCTGCTGTCCCAGCTTAACCTGCAGCCGTATTCCAGTAATCTGCTCGTTAACTACAAACAGGGGATGGATACGACCGAGGCAGACGAGAGCATTAAATACACCTTGCTCGACAATCTGCTCGTGGACGGCAAGGAGTCGGGGTCGTGGGGAGTCTTCATCACGCGCTCCGAGATGTATACGCAGGCGGCGCAGATGAACGGCATGATTAGCTATCTGGCCATCTACATTGGCTTTGTACTGGTCGTTGCGTGCGCGGCGATACTGTCGATCCAGCAGCTCTCCAATGTGGCCGACGGCAGCCGCAGCTATCGTGTGCTGGCACAGATCGGCTGTGACGACCGCCAGATCCGGCATTCGGTGATGGCGCAGCAAGCGGTGTTCTTCCTGTTCCCGCTGGCAGTGGGCTTGGCGCACTCCTTTGTGGCGCTCAAGGTGATCATCGAGCTGGTGAGCGTATTCGGCGATATGAGCATCGCCGGCACCGTGGGCCTCACCTGCGCGATTTTCCTGGCGGCCTATGGTGGCTACTTCCTGGTAACGTACCTCATGAGCGCCGGCATGGTACAAGCTGCCATCGCCACCCGCTACAGCGAGTAACAAGCGGGCAAAACCGTCGCAAAATCAGAGCGAATAACCGCCGCGAAGGGAGTCCAGCTCCCTTCGCGGCGGTATTTTGCGTATCTAGA
The DNA here is from genome assembly GCA_959600835.1 of uncultured Collinsella sp. Lineage (GTDB taxonomy): Bacteria > Actinomycetota > Coriobacteriia > Coriobacteriales > Coriobacteriaceae > Collinsella. Next base: position 47,719 of record CAUGNQ010000002.1, read on the forward strand.
GCATCTCAGATGCAAGTGAGTAGGCTTTTTTGGATCTGCCGAGCACATCGCGGCAAGTGCTCAATAAAATCGCAGGTCAGGGCTGTGGCGTTTTGAGGTGTGCTCGGCATCCCGCCAAAAGCCTACTCACTTGGTTTTACTGCTAGAAAACCGCCGCGAGGGAAAGTAGCTCCCTCGCGGCGGTTTTTGGCGTTTGCCCAGATAAAACCTGCCAAAATAAACCTGTCCCTTTTTGGCAGGTTATCGCTTCCAAAAGTGGAGGATGAGCGTCGTGCGGTTTTGCTGTTCGGTTTTGACCAGGATGTTGTGGATGTGGGTCTTGACGGTGCCCACGGCAAGGAATAGCTCGTCAGCGATCTCTTGGTTCGATTTGCCCAGTACGACCAGACGCATAACTTCGGTCTCACGGTTGGAGAGCTTGTAGGCGTTGCGATAGAAGGGCATCTGCTCTTCGATGTGTCGATCAAGATCGCTGACGTTCTTTTCCTCGGGCGCCTCCTGCATGCGGATTGAAAGCACGTGGTAGGAGTAGATGATCAGCAGAATCGCAAAGTAGCAGGCAAAGACGTTTTCGCTAAAGTTGCGCTCGGACAGATATAGTTGCAGCCAAGAGGGCGCCAGACTCATGGGGACAATCAGAATGTTGTAGAAATCCTCGGCAACGATGCAACCGACCAGAATAGCGCCGATAATCAGGTGCTTTCGTTGGTTGTTAACGCGTGCCTTCAGCTCGACTTGTGTGCTCTTGCGTGCCGTCCAAAAGATATATAGCCCCACGAAAACAAGGAATACCTGACGCATCGTGTAGTAGAGCCATTGATGAATGGGGCCGTAGGGGACAGCGACGATAATCAGCAGCTCGCTCAGCAAGAACGTTGCGACGGGAATGACAAACTGCTTTTTTGAATGCTTGTCGAGCAAATCCATGGCAATGAGCCAAATAAAAGCCTGCGAAGCGGTCGCCACAAAGGTCCGCAACACAGGCATGGTAATTGAGTAATAGTCGCTGGCTGGAAAACTCTGGTTTTGCAGCGTGTATTCAAAAAAGAAAATCTCGGTCATCTCGATGGCATAGCAGATAAATACGCCGCTGCCATAGATAAAGAAGCGTCGACGAGACGAGGCATAGGCGGCAAGCGAAAGCACTGCCGTCACAATACAGATCACGAGTATCGCTAGGGTATAGAAGAACATCAGAGTGTTCATCTGTCACCGTCCCATCTCATTTAATCTATGGCAAAGCCCTGTATGCCTTGTGGGGTATAGACGTCTCAACCCTTCGTTTCATTGCGGATTAGGCGCCGAGATACAGCATAGCCGTATACCGTTCGCGGTTCTAGATAGTAAACCCCCTGCAAGCCCGCTACCTGCGGGTTTATATTGGTTTAGAGGGGGTGTAACTCCGTGAACGGTCTTTAATCCCGAATAAACTAGGTAAAAATTGCATACGGGTGAATGATGGTCTTGTCAACACGAGGCGTGATGTACGAGCGCCTCATAGTAATAGTCGGCAAGACCGGCGGAAAGGAAATCGACATGGCACTGCCTAAGGATTTCATCGACACCAACGACTTCACCAAAGAGCAGATTCTGGCTATCGAGGATCTTGGCCTGGCAATGAAGAAGGCCATCAAGGTTGACGGTTATTATCCGCACCTGCTCCGCAATAAGAGCCTTGGCATGATCTTCCAGCAGGTCTCCACCCGCACCCGTCTTTCCTTCGAGACCGCTATGACCGACCTTGGCGGCCATGCTCAGTTCTATGGCCCTGGCACCATCCAGCTCGGCGGTCACGAGTCCCTGGGCGACACCGCTCGCGTTATGGGCTCGCTGCTCGACATCATGATGGCTCGCGTTGACCGTCACAAGGACGTCGTCGGCCTCGCCGAGGGCTCCGCTGTTCCCGTCATCAATGGCATGTCCGAGTTCAACCATCCCACGCAGGAGATGGGCGACCTCATGACCATGCTCGAGAACCTCCCCGAGGGCAAGAAGATCGAGGACTGCACCCTGGCCTTCATCGGCGACGCCACCCAGGTCTGCGTCTCCCTCATGTTCATCGCCTCCAAGGTCGGCATGAAGTTTGTCCAGTTTGGACCTAAGGGCCACCAGATCCCCGACGGCGGCCTGCACGTTGGCACCGTCGAGGAGCGCGCCGAGTTCGGCAAGCAGATGATGGCCATCGCCGAGGAGAACTGCAAGGTCTCCGGCGGCTCTGTCGTCATCTCCGACGACATCGAGTGCATCAAGGGCGCCGACTTCATCTACACCGACGTGTGGTATGGCCTGTACGACGAGGAGGTCTCGGGCGAGAACTACATGGACGTGTTCTATCCCAAGTATCAGGTCACCATGGACATGATGAACTTTGCCGGCCCCAACTCCAAGTTCATGCACTGCCTGCCGGCCACCCGCAACGAGGAGGTCGTCGACGAAGTCATGGACGATCCCGAGCGCTCCCTGTGCTGGGTCGAGGCCGAGAACCGCAAGCACTCCATCCGTGCTCTCCTTGCCGCCCTGGGCAAGCGCACCCCGCTCAACGACGAGGGTGTCGAGTACTCCGCCAAGGCTGAGCTCCACGCCGCTCTCGAGGCTCTCGAGCAGCTCTAAGCCTCAAGGCTTCTAAAAGCACGTTTGCGGGCGGCGGATGCTCGTCTCCTGTCGCCCGCTCACCGAGGCCCAAGCAATTGCCTTAATACCTTAGGGCCTCGGATCTGTCCAAGACTGAGCGAAGGAGCTCATCATGAGCGACGGAAAGAAAAAGCTTTCCTTCTTGACGGTCATTTCGACCATCATCTGCGTCGTCTTCGTTTGCGAGGCCGCCGCTCCTGCTGCTGCCATTGGCAACCAGCAGTTCTTCTGGTGGATCTTCCTGATCCTGACCTTCCTGCTTCCCTACGGCATGGTTGTTGCCGAGCTCGGTACCACCTATGACGGCGAGGGCGGCATTTACGACTGGGTACGCGATGGTCTGGGCGACAAGTGGGGCGCTCGCATTTCGTACTACTACTGGGTTAACTACCCGCTGTGGATCGCCTCGCTGGCTACCATGTTCCCCGACATTTTGGGCATGGTCTTTGGCGTTGAGTTCAACTTGATCGCCAAGATGGGTATCGATCTTGCCTTTGTGTGGATCGTCTACCTCATGGGCCGCTCCAAGGCGGCCGACTCCGAGTGGGTCCTTAACGGTGGCGCCATCATCAAGGTTGCCGTCGCCGTTATCGTTGGCGCTCTGGGCATTTGGTATGCCATGGAGAACGGTTTTGCGAACGACATGTCCGCTGCCACCTTCCTGCCCGAGCTCACCAACACCAACGCTCTCGGCTACCTGTCGATCATCATCTTTAACTTCATGGGCTTCGAGGTCATCTGCACCATGACCGACGACATGGCCGATCCCGCTCGCGATATCCCCAAGGCTATCATCGTCGGTGGCCTGTCCATCGCCGTGATCTACCTGTTCGCTGGCTTTGGCATCGGCGCTGCGGTGCCGGCCGATTCCATCGACCCCGACTTTGGCATGATTGTCGCAGTCCAGACCATGGTGGGCGACTCCATGATCTTCAAGGTCATCTGCATTGCCTTCCTGATCACCCTGTTCGCCAACATGGCTGCCTGGTCCTTCGGCGTCAACTCTGTTGCTCGCTATGCTGCCGAGCACGGCAACATGCCCAAGGTCTTCGCCTCGATGATCTCGGATGACGACATGCCCAACGGCGCCAACCTGGTCAACGCCATCGTTGCCTCCCTGGTGCTGTGCCTGCAGCTCGTGCCCATCGACGCCATCTCCAACGGTGTCTTCTGGATGCTCTTCGGCACCTCCGTCGTCTTCCTGCTGCTCACCTATATCCCGATGTTCCCGGCGTTCCTCAACCTTCGTAAGAACGACCCCGACCGCGAGCGCATCTTCACGTTCCCGTTTAAGGGTGCCATGATGAAGGTCATGCTGGCCATCCCTTGCATCGAGCTGATCCTGGCCATCGTTGCAACGCTGGTGCCGCTCTCTGCCGCTGAAATTGGCGACAAGCTCCCGATGATCGTTATCTTCATCGTGCTTCTGCTCATCGGCGAGGTTGTCCGCGTCGTCAGCGCCAAGGGCCGCGAGACCGAGTACAAGGGCCTCACTCCCGAGCTGGCAGCTCAGCGTCTCGCTGAGGAGGCCGCCGAGGCCGAGGAGAACTAGGGCACCCGGTTCTGGGGCTCCAACCCTCCTCGCGTACCAACGTGCGCTTCGTCGGGCTTGTCGCTCCCGACTCCGGGCACTCTAGCCTCTTCGGAGACGTGCCCAAGCGACAGGTTTGCTAACCATTCCCCCGGGGTGGGTGTGAGCGATAGCTCCGGTAACCACCGCCCACCCCAATCTCTCTTCCGTATCCTTCGTGCGTTTTGTCTCCGCGCACTTGGTTACGTCGTCGCTTGCCGGTGCGATTCCGTGAAAACCGGCACCGGGCGCCCCGACCTTTGCCGGGGAACGGGCGCCTACCATCTCTTGGTTTTAGGCTGCGGGTAACCCGCCCGCAGCAAGCGATCGTTCGATTTGGAGGAAATCTTATGCGTACGATCACCGAGTCCGAGTCCACCCCCAAGGCCGACGGCTTCTTTATGCCCGCTGAGTTCGCCCCGCAGGATCGCGTGTGGATGGGTTGGCCCCACCGCACCGACACCTGGGCCCACGGCGCCAAGCCGGCTCAGAAGCAGTATGCCGCCATCGCCCGCGCCATCGCCGAGTTCACCCCGGTCTATATGTGCGCCAACCAGGTCGACTATGCCAACTGCAAGGCCGTCTTCGAGGAGGACGAGAACGTCACCGTCATCGAGATGACCACCGACGACGCCTGGTTCCGCGACACTGCCGCCACCTACGTCATCAACGGCAAGGGCGAGAAGCGCGCCAACCACTGGCACTTCAACGCCTACGGCGGCCTCGTCGACGGCCTGTACTTCCCGTGGGACAAGGACGAGCAGATCGCCCTCAAGATGGCTGAGCTCTCCGGCTGCCGCCGCTATCGTCCCGACGACATGATCCTCGAGGGCGGCTCCATCACCGTCGACGGCGAGGGCACCCTTGTCGTGACCGACCAGTGCCTGCTTTCCCCGGGCCGCACCTGCTCTGCGGTTCTGGAGGAGGAAGAGGATCCCGAGTCCATCTGGCCCAAGTTCAAGAAGAAGTTTGAGCCCTGGAGCGAGGAGCTTCGCGCCTACATGGACGAGCACCTCAAGGATTACCTGGGTGTCGAGAAGGTCATCTGGGTCAAGGAGGGCATCGACCCCGAGGAGACCAACGGCCACATCGACGACGTCGCCACGTTCATCGCGCCGGGCGTCATGGCCTGCATTTGGACCGACGATCCCGAGTATCCGTTCTACGAGCAGTGCCACGCTGCCTACGAGACCCTCTCCAACGCCGTCGACGCCAAGGGCCGCAAGATGAAGGTCTACAAGCTCTGCATGCCCGTGAACCCGCTGTTCATGGACCAGGCTTCCTGCGACACCATCGACGCCGACGAGAACGCCGAGCCGCGCGTCCCCGACGAGCCGCTGATCGCCTCTTACATGAACTACCTGGTCACCAACCACGGCGTTATCGTCCCGCAGTACGGCGACGAGAACGACCAGCTGGCCGTTGACACGCTCCAGAAGATCTACGACGAGGTCTGGGGCGAGGGCGTCTACAAGTGCGTCGGCGTTCAGTCCGAGCAGGTCGTCTTCGGCGGCGGCAACATCCACTGCATTACGCAGCAGGAGCCCTCGGCGTAACTCAGGCACGCCACCTTGGCGTTCACTCGTCGCTTACGTAGCGTCAGTACGCTACGCTCCTCGTTCGCGCCAATCTGGCGCACCTGAGCACGCCGAGTAAACGTCTGACTTTCCGAGCCGTGATGCTTCGGGAACCCAGCCGATCAATCGGACGGTCGGTGAATCGGACCATCTCGGGGCATTGATGGTCGGTTTATTCGATGTCTTGGTCGGCTGGGTTTTTCTTTGGGCACTCCGTTGCCTCCACTTCGGAGTGCCCGCCTCTTTGATTGAGTACGCGTCTGATCTGGGATTTATTGCGGGTTAGGCCCATTGTTCGCTTGAATAACCCAGTTCAGACGCGTCTTCAATTGCCAAAAGAATCCGGTCGCAATCGCGGCCGTTTTGATCGGAGTATCTATGTACCAGCGTATCGTTATCTACACGCGCCTGTTCCGCGAGCGTTGGTCCAACAATTGCATCCTCTCTTCTCTTTGGGATGGCACCTGCACCGGTGACGCGGCCTGCAACCCTACCTTGGGCTGCGCCTTCGGTACAGATGCCATCCTTTTTGCTGTAGGGGAAGCGTGCCATGGCAGGTAAAAAGTTCTCCCTGTTCGAGGTCATCCTCTCGGTTATCTGCGTTGTCTTTACCATCGAGGCGGCTGCTCCGGCATCTGCCATGGGTAACGTGCAGTTCTTCTGGTGGATCTTCCTTATCATTACGTTTTTGCTTCCCTATGGCCTGGTGGTGGCCGAGCTCGGTACGGCGTTCGATTCCGAGGGCGGCCTGTACGACTGGGTTCGCCTGGGCTTGGGAGACCGTTGGGGTGCACGCTGCTCCTGGTGCTATTGGGTCAACTTTCCACTGTGGGTGGCAAGTATCGCCTGCATGTTCCCCAGTGTCATCAATGCGGTATGGGGCATCGAATTTTCGCTTGGGGTCCGAATTGCCATCGAGCTTACCTTTGTGTGGGGCGTCACGGTCATGGCAATGCAGCCGGTGGCCGAGGCCGATTGGGTCATGGATGGCGGCGCCGTCATCAAGGTGCTCATTACCGCCGTGGTGGGAATCATCGGCATCTGGTTTGCCTGCAACAACGGCTTTGCCAACGATATGTCGTTTAAGACCTTTGTCCCCGATCTGGGAGACACTAACTCACTGACGTATCTTTCAATCATCCTATTCAACTTTATGGGCTTTGAGGTGGTCGCGACCTTTGCCAGCACGATGAAGAACCCATCGCGCGATATCCCCAAGGCGGTTATCGCCGGTGGCGTTGCCATCGCGGCGATCTACATTATCTGTGGCATCGGTATTGGAGCCGCGGTTCCCACCGAGCAGCTTTCACTCGATTCGGGCATTGTGGACGCGGTTGCCGCCATGGTGGGGCGCACCCACCCGCTGACGATGGTCGTGGGCGTGGCCTTTCTGGTAACGCTGTTTGCCAACATGATCTGTTGGAGCTTTGGCGTCAACAACGTGGCGAGCTATGCCGCGCGCCATGGCAACATGCCGCGTCCCTTTGCGCTGGTGTCCAAGAAGACCGGCATGCCCAACGGCTCGGCACTCATTAACGGTTGTTTTGCCAGCTTGGTGCTGCTACTTCAGATTCCGCTGGGTGAAGGTTCCGACGTCTTTTGGGTCTTCTTCTCGATGAACGTCGTCTTTCTGCTCATGAGCTATATCCCGATGTTCCCGGCGTTTTGGCGCCTGCGTAAATACGACGACCGCCCACGTGTGTTCCGCGCGCCCTTCGAGGGCAAGGTGCTTGCGGTAGCGCTTGCGGTGCCGGTGGTAGAGCTCGTGCTTTCGATTGTTGCGACAATCGTGCCGCTTAACAGCTCGCCCGCCGAGATGTCAAAGTTGCCGATCCTCATGGGTGTGGTGATCGGCGTGTTGCTGGGCGAGGTTTCGCGCCTCATATCGCGCCGCGGCCGCAGCATCGACAATCCCGGCGTTGGCGCAAGGGGGACAGGTCGCTTTGCGCCAAAACAGTAGCGCCGCGAGTTGTGCGGTGCTAGATGCATCTTGGATTACTGCTCACGCTGCTCGGGATTAGAAGCGAGCTTAGGCGCAAAGTAGGGGACGTGGCCCAGATAGGGGCAGCTGTCCGAACGCTCCTCGACGACACAGGGGACATCGTCGTAGGTCATGGAAGAACCGAGTCGGGTGATGGCCTTGGCGGCGGGCGCGACGAGCATCTTGAGCGGAGCGATCGGTGTCATGGCATCTCCTTTCATCGGTGAGACACAGCTTGTTTATCTAAACGATACAGTACGTTTAATCGGTGAGTCTAATCTTGCGGCAAAGAATCTGTCAACATCCTCACAGCATCTAGACAGGGGAGGCGGGCATGAGTTTCGCGTTCTATATCTACACCACGATTATCATGGGTGTGGCTCTGGTGACCAGTGCCGTGGCGTTGGTGGTTTGGCTCATGACGCGCCGTCGCGACAGCCTGGTGGCCGCGGCGGGCTTTTTGCTCTACATGCTCGATATGTCGGTCATTTTTTTTGACGAGTACAATCGGCTCAAATACGACTACGCTGTTACCTTTAGCGAGCCGTTGCAGCACCCCTTGCTGCGCTGCGTGCTCGGTATTGCCATCTATGCCTGCGTGGTACTGTGGATGTTTGCGCGCTTGCGCAAAAGGCCGACGTCGCGCATGCTCGGACTTGCTATCGTGCCGTTTTCAATCTTGCAATTGGTGCTGGTGCCTCGCAGCGGTGCTGCCGGAGAGATGCAGCAGTATCTCTTTTGGCTCACGCGTGACCTGGGCAATGTAGGATGTCTTGCCTATGCCGCCTGGCATTACCGGCACAGGGCCACGCGTGTTGAGAAACTCGACCTCGACCGCTCAAAGCTCTTTTGGAAGGTGGCACTCGTTCTTGCGTTTTGCGTAATCGCCGAGGACACCTACATGATTTTGCTCTGCCGCCCCGACTCTCAAAACCCCGTCATCAGCCTCTTTTTGTGGTATCTGTCCGAGCGCAATATCTCCGAAAACGTGCTGCTCGTGGTATGCGCGGTCCAACTCTTTTGCCAGTTTAGCCATATCCTGCGCGTGTATGCCCGTCATCCGCGTGCCGATGAGGACGTAGCGGCCGAGAGCGCACGCTCTGGGGACGATCTAGCATCACGCGTTGTGATCTATGCCGATGCCCATAAGCTGTCGCGGCGCGAGCAGGAGGTGCTCACGCTGGTGCTGAAGGGCAACGACGCCCAAAACATCGCCAGTGAGTTGGTCATCAGCCCTGGCACTGTCAAGGCGCACTTGCATCGCATCTACGTTAAAAGCGGTGTCTCCAACCGAGATGACCTCATAGATGCCTTTTGGCGTTCCTAGTCCTATTCTTCCTTGCATGCGGGTCCTGCCGTGTGGGCGGGCACGCCGTTGGGCGTAATGACGCGGTAATAATCTCAGACAATAAACCTGCAGGTAAAGCGTGTAAACCTGCTTAAACTGACCGTTTGCGGTCCCTGGCCTTGGCACGGATTTGCCCCTGTGTATCAATGGGTGTAGCGCGAAGCCGCGGACGTGGGACAGACGTCCGAGCACGGCTTGTAGGCACGCGCCGATGCGGGAGCGCTACGCTCCCAACCGAGTGCCTACGCGGGCGGTGCGTCCGCGTTGCAACCAAAGATGCCTGAGGAGGCTCACATGGACAAGGCTGATGTAGTTATCAAGAGCAACGCCGTCTTTACCGGCGATGGGCTCGAGCCGTTTAAGGGCGGCGTTGCCGTGCGCGGTGATAAGATTGTTGCCTGCGGTGACGATGCTCACCTGACACCGTTTATCGGTCCCGATACCGAGGTGCGCGACTTTGGCGACCAGCTCGTCATGCCCGGCCTGATCGACTCGCACACGCATTTTGCCCAGGGCGCGTTTATGACCGACCCCGATTTTGCCGTCAACCTCATCGACTGCACCAGTTTTGAGATGGCGATGGAACGTGTCGTGGCGTTTGCGGCCGACCATCCCGATAACGAGTGGATTCTGGGCTGCCAGATTATCCAGTTCCAGTGGGATGTCCCCGAGATGCCCACAGCCGCGATGATCGATGAGTACATATCGGACCGCCCGGTCTTTCTGCAGCAGGTTGACCTGCATACCTTTAGTGCCAATACCTGCGCCATCAACAAGGTGGGAGTAACTTCGCAGACGCCCGATCCCGCAGGCGGCAAGATCCTTAAGGATGCCGAGGGCAATCTGACGGGCGTTTTTTCCAACAACGCCGGCGTCTTCTTTATGGACGAGGTCTACGACCCAGCGCCCGAGGTTGTTGACGCGTCGTTTGCAAAAACCGCCCGGCGCGCCAATGCCCTGGGAATCACTACGGTCGGCATGGTCAATCCTACGTTTGTGAGCATGGAAAACCCGTATGCGGTGTTGGCAGGTCTTAATGCCAAGGGCGACTTGCCACTGCGCGTGTTCCTGTACACCGATCTGTTCGAAAACGAGTCCTTAACGCTCGAGCAGATCAAGGAGAAATACGCCTTCTCGGGTACGCAGGTCGAGTGGCACGGCTTTAAGCAGTTTCTTGATGGCGTGTGCTCCGACCACACCGCTTGGATGCTTGAACCCTATTCCAACGCGCCCGATACCTGCGGTGAGCCCGCGGAGGATCCAGAGCGCATCCGCGCTGCCATCCTCAGGGCGCAGGAATGGGGCGTTGACACGCGCGTCCATACGATCGGCGATCGCTCGGTGCGTTTTGTGCTTGATTGCTTTGAGGAGGGCGAGCGCTTGCATGGTAAGCGGGGTTGCCGCCACTCCATGGAGCACAACGAGACGGTTCAGCCCGAGGATCTGCCGCGCTATGCCGAGCTGGGTATATGCCCTGGTATGCAGCCGTGGCACATGCTGCTCGATATGGCTGACCTTGCCAAGGACGATGCCGTGGGCCCCGAGCGTGCTGCGCTTTCGTGGCCCCTGCATAGCCTGCTTGCCAGCGGTGCCGTGGTGCACCTGGGCAGTGACTTCCCCGTTGTGGGCTTGGAGCCCATGGAGGAGGTGTACGGCGCGGTCTTCCGCATGCTCGAGGACGGCTCCAACCCAGAAGGGTGGTTCCCGCAGGAGCGCATCACCATGGCCGAGGCCCTGCGCGCCTACACCTACGGCAGCGCCTACGCCATGCATGCCGAGGATCGCATCGGTACGCTCGCATGCGGCAAACAGGCTGATATCTGTGTGCTCGACCGTAACCTCTTTGACTGCGAACCGGCTGAGGTCCTCGAGGCCACGGCGTATCTCACGATGATTGCCGGCAAGGTGGTCTACGAGGCCTAGCGGGGCTGCTGCATCGCTGGGCGGTGCCGCAGCCTGTGCGTGCCGCCCATCCATTCATGCATCCATTCATCAATCTCTCATGGAAAGGGGAGAACAATGGCAGAAGAAACGACCGCCGCTGTTGAGGAGGAGCGTGAGCTTGCCTCGCAGCCGATTCCCGGCCTGGTGCGCAAGTACACCATCATCACCGGCCAGGGTATGCTCGCCCAGATTATCATGGTGGTCCTTGAGGGCCTCGTGATGGGTTGGGGCCTGGGTGCACACGGCCTGGCCTGTGTTTCGATCATCATGTCGGTCGAGTACATTAACCTGGCCTTTGGCAACCTGTTTGGCACCGGCGTGCCCGCCGTGGTGGGCAACCTTTTGGGTGCCGGCGACATTAAGGGCGCCAGCAAGGCGTTTAGCCAGGGTTTTTGGCTTACCACGATTGTGAGTGTGCTGCTTGCTGTGGTGATGGCTGTGTTTACCGAGCCCATCTGCGCATTCTTCGGCGCCACGCCCGACATCATGGCCGATACCGTTGCCGGCGTGCGCACCTTCTCCGTGCTGCTGCCGCTCACGGTCATTGGTCAGATGGTCACCGCCGTCATGCGTGTGGACGAGAAGGTTCAGATCCAGGCCAACCTCATGACCGTGTCTGCCATCGTCGCTATCTGCTGGCTTGCGCTTTCCACGTTTGTGCTCAAGCTTGGCGTTATGGGAGCTGGCGTGTACTACGGTCTTTCCATCGGTATCTGGGCCATCGGTATCTTCTGGTTCATCGGCGGTAAGAAGTCGCAGCTCCAGATCAGCGCCGCCGACCTCAAACTCGACATGGCCATCTGCGGCCAGATCATCAAGATTGGTTTCCCGTTCTTTTTGGTGCAAGCTGCCACGTTCATCTTCAACACCGTTGCCAACTCGTTGCTTGGCGAGCTCGGCGGCGACATGGGTTCGCTCTACATCGCGGCCTTTGGTGTGATCAACGGCTACATCCTCTACATTACCATGATGGTCGCCCAGTGCTTCTCGTACGGCCTGCAGCCCATTGCCGCCTTCAACGCCGGCGCCAAGGCGTGGGCGCGCCTCAAGGAAACGCTCTCCTGCACGCTTAAGTACCAGGTCGTGACGCTTGCTGCGGTGTCTGCTGTGCTATGGGTGGCCGCAACGCCGGTCTGCGCCTTTTTTGCTGGTAGCGACCCGGCGCTCGTCGAGGTTGCCGCCAACGCCACGCGCATCGTTATCCTGGCCGTGGCCCTGGGCTATCTTGCCATGACCATGTCGATGTACTTCCAGGCGGTTGAGAAGGTGGGTATCGCCACGTTCACCGGTCTGCTCCGCTACGTGATCTGCTCCGTGCCGCTTATGTACCTGCTTGGCAACATGATGGGCGTTCAGGGTGTCTGGTTTGCCTTGGTGGCGGCTGACGCCATCACTGGTCTTATCTCCATCGCCCTCGCCGTCCGCGAATCCAAGCGACTTGCCACGCTCTAGACTCGGGCACGGCCAGCCCGCGATAGTCGAATAAGTCAACTCGCCTGCAAGCCACCACAATGGGGACAGTTCCCATTGTGGTGGCTATTGTTATTTAGGGTCTGAGATTTCGGCTCTATAAATAACGTTTTTGAACTGGGCTACTAAAAGATTGTGGAAAACACTACTACAAGATTATGGAAAACGCTACTGCAAGATTATGGCAAATGATACTATACGATTATGGTAACAGCGTTATAAGGGGCGTTGATATGGCCGAGTACATTAACAGGGATTTGCATGAGTTGCTCATTCGCATGGCGGGTTGGTTTCCTGTTGTGTCGTTGACGGGGCCTAGGCAGAGCGGTAAGTCTACGCTGGTTAGGCATGCCTTTCCCGACTATTCCTATGTCACGCTTGAGGACCCCCAAACGAGGCGCGCGGCCTTGGAGGATCCGGTGAGTTTTATCCGCAACCGAAAGGGCGGACTCATCATCGATGAGGCGCAATACGCCCCGGATTTGTTCTCGATGATTCAGGTTGTTTCGGATGAGCGGGGAGACGCCGGTCAATACATCCTTACGGGATCGCAAAACTTTTTGATGATGAAAAGCATCGGCCAGTCTCTTGCCGGGCGAGTCGGGATCTTAAAATTGCTGCCATTTTCGTTTCGAGAAGCGGAGAGGGGCCAGCAGGGGCAGTTGGAAGTGGATTTGTTTGCGCTCGAAGGGGGATACCCTCGCCTGCGTTCCGCCGGAATGCCGTCCTCGGTTTATTTCCCCAGCTATATTGATACCTATGTTGAGCGCGATGTTGTGGGCTTGCTTGACGTGCGCAATAAAGCGGAGTTTCATAAGTTTCTGTCCATAATTGCCCAGAGCGCCGGTGCTCTCATTAATATATCTTCGCTTTCTCGAGATACGGGTGTGAACGTATCGACCATTAAAAGCTGGTTGTCTATCCTGGAGCAGAGCTACCTGACGTTTTCACTGCAGCCCTATTATGCAAATGCCAGGAAACGTTTGACTAAAACGCCCAAGCTTTATTTTTACGACACGGGGCTGCTCTGCTACTTGCTCAAAATTGGATCACTGGAGCAACTTTTGGAGAGCCCTTATCTGGGGGCAGTTTTCGAAAACCTCATCGTTTCCGAAACGGCGAAGAGCCATCTCAACGTGGGCGAGAATCCCGAGTTGTATTTCTATAGGGACGACGGCAAGCGAGAAATCGATTTGCTCGACTGCACAAACTCAGGGAGTCCCAAGGCTATCGAAATAAAATCATCCAGAACGTATCACGATAAGTACGCCCGCCATCTACAGACTGTATGCGATGAGATCGACATTGCAAAAGATGCGCGCTATGTTGTGGCCCGCGTGGACTCAACGTATGAGTCGAAAGACTGTAGTGTGGTTTCGGCGCGTGATTGGCTTTTACGATAACAAGCTCGGCGCATTAACAACAGCCGCGAAGGGAACCGGCCCCCTTTTTGCGGCGGTTTTTGCCTATCTGGTGCGTCTTAGATGCAAGTGAGTAGACTTATTTGGATATGCCGAGCACATCGCAACAAATACTCAATAAAACCGCAGGTCAGAGCTGTGGCGTTTTGGGGCGTGCTTGGTCTCCTACAAAAAGCCTACTCACTTGGTTTTTCTGCTAGAAGACCGCCGCGAGGGAAGGCAGCTCCCTCGCGGCGGCTGACATTTGCCCAGATAAAACCTGCCAAAATAAACCTGTCCCTTTTTGGCATGTCCCTTTTGGCGTGGCTGATTGGTTTGGGCTGTTTTGGAGAAAGCCCATGAGGCGGCACTCAGGCTAATCCTGCGTGTCGCCTCCGTACATGTAGACGATAAAACCGTCGCCGGTGTCTTGACTGTGATCCTCCAGGATGCGCTTCATGTTGAGGTGCTCGTAGAACTGCCAGTCGGAGTTGCAGTCGCTCATCAGGAAGAACTTGGTGCAGCCTGCCTTGGCGAGCTCGGCGCGCGCAAGGTCGATAAGCGCGCGGCCGAGCCCCTTGCCCTGCCACTCGGGCACGATGATGATCAGGTTGAGCTGGCCCTGGGCATACTCGTTGCCTGTGGCGGCAAAGCGATCCGCCGTGGCCTTTTCGCGACTGTCGCCGAAGAGCGAGCCCTCGAGCTTGGCGTCGGCAGCCTTTGCCATTTCGGTTGCCTGGGCGAGCATCTCGTTGTAGCAGGACTCCCACGTGGGGTTGGTGCGCGGCTTGCCGTCCTCGAAGATGCCGATGCAGCAGGCGGCGATAATGCGGCCCTCGGCCTCGGCGACAAGCGCGATAGGTGAGCGTTGCAGCTGCATAGCGATGTTAAAGCGCGCGCAGAAATCGGCAGCTTCGACGTCGCCGCGGTTGCGCAGCGTGTTGCACCACAGCTGGTTGTAGATGGCGGCGATGCCGGTCAGGTCGTCGAGCGTGGCGGCGCGCAGGGTTACGTTGTCAAGGCTCATGAAGGCTCCTTCCAAGTTGGGTCAGGCCACCTCTGAGTGTGACATGGACGCAGGGCGGCCGCATCAATCATTCGGCAGGCGAGCCCCGATCCCTCGGGGACGGAGGAAAAGGGGTCACGAGTGAGGATTTTCGGACGCTTGCCCGACGAGAGTGGATAATCCCCCACTTTGAGCGCGAACATGGGCCAAAAACGGGAGATTATCCACTCTCGTGGTAAGCGACCCGCGCGTTATCCATTCCCTTTTTGGTTGGTCGTGCTTGCACTTTAGCGTGCGACAGCGGATAATGCCGAGCATTCGACGATTCAAGCTTAGACTTCTTTGATTGAGGAGGCCCCGCATGGCCATGGAATTTAAACGCAGGCTGCCGATCCCCATGGAGATCCGCGAGGAAATGCCGCTGTCCGCTGAGCTTACTGCTAAGAAGCAGGCATTCGACGCCGAGGTCGCCAAGGTCTTTACCGGCGAGGACGCGCGCAAGGTGCTCATCATCGGACCGTGCTCTGCCGACCGCGAGGACTCGGTCCTCGAGTACATGAACCGCCTGGCCAAAACCGCCGAGGAGGTCAAGGACAAGCTCATCATCATCCCGCGCGTCTACACCAACAAGCCGCGCACCAAGGGCACCGGTTACAAGGGCCTGCTGCACAACCCCGATCCCGAGGCGCCCGACGATCTGCTCGAAGGCGTTAAGGCCATTCGCCACATGCACTTGCGCGTCATCGAGGAGACTGGCTTCTTCACTGCCGACGAGATGCTCTACCCGTCCAACTACCAGTACCTCGTCGACCTGTTGAGCTACGTCGCCGTGGGTGCGCGTTCGGTCGAGAACCAGGAGCACCGTCTGGTGTCGAGCGGCATTTCGGTGCCGGTGGGCATGAAAAATCCTACAGCCGGTTCCACTACCGTCATGCTCAACTCCATCTACGCCGCCCAGGCGCACCAGAGCTTTATCTTCCGCAACTGGGAGGTCGAGTGCGACGGCAACCCGCTCGCGCACGCCGTCATGCGCGGCTACATCGGTCTCGACGGTCGCACTTACCCCAATTACCACTACGAGCACCTGGAGCGCCTTGCCGAGCGCTATACCGAGCACGCCGGCTACGCCAACCCGGCGGCGGTTATCGACTGCAACCATGACAACTCGGGCAAGCGCCCGCTGGAGCAGTATCGCATCTGCAAGGAAGTGCTCGACAGCTGTCGCCGCAACGAATCCATCTCCAAACTGGTCAAGGGCTTTATGATCGAGTCCTACCTGGAGGATGGCAACCAGCCGGTCGACGGCGGCGTCTTTGGCAAGTCGATCACCGACCCGTGCCTGGGCTGGGAAAAGACCGACTATCTGATCCACGAGATCGCGGAGCGTGTTTAGTTACGCGGGTTTACCAACCCGCGTAACGGCTCGACGCTGCGCGCCGCCCAGAGCGACAATTTGTCATTCAAAAGGCAAGGCATGACCAGAAGGTCAATGCCCTGCCTTTTTCATGCCAACTTGTACGCTCTGGACGGCGCTCGCTGTCCGTCCTCTACCTGCGGAGTTGTCCTGCTCCAGGGCACTCATTGGGGACAGACTTAAATGAGTGCTCGCAGAATGAGAGTGGATAGTCTGCCGTTTATAAGTAGTTGTTGGGTGTTCCTATAGTTTTGTCAACCGTCGGGGCTACTCCCTGTAGGGCACCC
>CAUGNQ010000003.1 GCA_959600835.1 uncultured Collinsella sp.
TGAAGTTGAACGTCAGATTGTCCAAATGCGGCCCGCGCAGCGTCGGCCGGTTACGGCGTTTGGAAAACGCCGTAACCTACAAAATGAGCATGGCGTCGCCAAAGCTGAAGAAGCGGTAGCGCTCCTCGATGGCGGCGGCATAGGCATCCATGATCTGGTCGCGGGTGGCAAGTGCGCTCACGAGCATCATGAGCGTGGAGCGCGGCACGTGGAAGTTCGTGATCAGCGCGTCGACCACGTGATAGGTCGAGCCGGGCATGAGGTAGAGCTGCGTCGTCGCGTTCTCGCGCACCACGATGTCGCCGCGGCCGAGCGTGTCGGCCCCATCCTCGCGGCCCTCAAAATAGCGCGCCGTCACGGCCGGATCAGACACCGGTGCCTCAGCGTCAAAGGCGCTCTCGAGCGAGCGTACTGCGGTGGTGCCGACGGCGATCACGCGGTGCCCCTCGGCCTTCGCCTTATGCACGGCGTCGACAACCTCCTGTGACACGTGGTAGCGCTCGGTGTGCATGACGTGCTGCGTGGGGTCGTCCTCCTCCACCAGACGGAAGGTATCAATACCCACCTCGAGCTCGACGGCGGCAAACTTCGCGCCCTTGGCCTCGATAGCGGCCATGAGCTCGGGGGTAAAGTGCAGACCCGCCGTAGGAGCGGCAGCCGAGTGCTCCTCCTTCATGGCGTAGACGGTCTGGTACTTCTCGGGATCGCCCTCGTAATCGGTAATGTAGGGCGGCAGCGGCACGTGACCGGCAGCATGAATGGCCTCGTCGAGCGTGCGCGGCTCGCCGGCGGCATTGCAGCCGGCCGGCTCAAAGCGCACCAGACGGCCTCCGCGGCTATCAGTGACAAAGTCGATGACCTCGGCCGTCAGCACCACGGGAGCCCCCTCGGGCGCATGGGCGCCACCGGCGCGATACTCAATCTGAGCACCGGGCTTCAGGCGCTTACCCGGCTTGACCAGGCACTCCCAAACGTGGCCCAGCGGGTCAACATCCTCACGGCGCTTGAGCAGCAGCGTCTCGACCACGCCACCCGAGCCGGCTTTGCGACCGATCAGGCGGGCCGGCATCACACGCGTCTTGTTGATGACGAGCACATCGCCCGGCTCGATATAGTCGATGATGTCGCGGAAGATGCGGTGCTCAACGGTACCGCCGTGCTCCAGCGGCTTCCCCGCCTGGGAGCCTTTGCGATCCACCACCAGCAGGCGGCAGGAGTCGCGCGGCTCGGCAGGAGCCTGGGCAATCAGTTCCTCAGGAAGGTTGTAGTCAAAATCATCGGTACGCATAGACACGTCGGATACTCCTTATATAGCTAAAGTCCGCTCTACATCCTAGCAGGCTGACGTCCCAAACGAACTACTTTTTGGCGGCTTTGCGCTCGTCGCGGATGCGGGCGCGGTCCATGGCCGCCTCGACAGCAGAAAAGCGGCAGCCGCAGTAGTTCTGTCGATACATGCCCAGTTCGCGCGAACGGCGCGTAGCCTCGGGATAATACGGGCGAAAATCGCGAATCACCGGGGTGAGCCCATGGGCGGCCGCCAAACGCTCAAGCACGTCATTGCAGGTGTCGAACAGCTGATACGGCGAGACGGCGAGCGTCGTACCCACATATTCAAACCTGCGCTCCTGGGCAACGCGGCATGCCTCGGCCAAGCGCAAGGCATAGCACGAGCGACAGCGACGGGGCCGATCGGCACCCAGCGGGGCCACGCCGGCCTCCCAGCGCTCGCGGTCCTCCCCCGCCTCGATGAGCTCGATGTCGCCATCGGCACACCACCGGCGCAGCTCGTCCAGACGCCGCCGCCATTCATCGCGCGGTTGAATATTGGGATTGGTCCAGCAAATCGTGGGCTCAAACCCCTCCTCGCGCAGCAGGCGAACCGGCTCAAGCGAGCATGGTGCACAGCACGCATGCAGCAACAACGACTTCATCGACATCCCCGTCCCAGAAAACTCACCCCGACATCATGGCAGCTAAAATAGCCCCGTCCCAAAAAGACTACTTTGCGAAAAAGCGCACGCCAAAGGACGTATCCTCGCAGGCGACGATACGGCGGTCGCGCAGAATGGTCCGCACGTAATACCAATCACCCACACAGCCCGACAAGTGCAGACCAGCCGCCAGGTAGCACAGCAGCGGATAGTCCGAGAACGCAAACCCCAGGGCAAATGCTGTCGTCACAACAACCGTCGGCGCCAGGCAAACCGCCATGTACCGCCGGCGCGAATACACAACGCCCTCGGCGCAGGCATAGATCATCGCCGTCTCGCGATTCGCCCCAAAGGTCACCTGCGCGCCCGCAGGCGCCAGCAGCTTAAAAAACACCGCATGCACCAGCTCGTGCACGGCAAACGATGCCATTGAGACCGCAGCCAAGCCGACTATCCAGCCCACGACAGCCATCCAGCCGCCCGCCTCAGCCGCGTCCAAGTCCGCAGGCCCGCCCAACAGCATAAACACCGGCACCAGGCACACGGCAAACACCGCGATCACGGCCATCCCCCACACGAAGCAAGCGTGTAGAAAATCCTCGTCCTCAAACGCATGTATGTTGGAAATCTCATTCATAGCATCTTAGGATAGCGCCCCTGCCACGCACCCGCCCGCATGTGCGATAATGTCGAACGATATGCACGAATTGACCACCGCGCCGCCGAACCCCGTGCCCGGCCGCGCTCTTACCTATATGCGAAGGAGTCCCATGGCATCCAAATACTCCATGAACGACCGTCCCAGCTGGCCGCGCCGCGCCATCGTTACCGCCGGCGAGCCCTACGGCAACAAGGGTCTGCACTTTGGCCACGTCGGCGGCGTCTTTGTCCCGGCCGACTTCTTCGCCCGCTTCCTGCGCGACCGCCTGGGCCGCGAAAACGTCATCTTCACCTCGGGCACCGACTGCTACGGTTCGCCCATCATGGAGAGCTACCGCAAGCTCAAGGAGAACGAGGGCTACGACAAGTCCATCGGCGAGTATGTCGAGTCCAATCACTCCCGCCAGGCCGCGACCCTCAACAACTACAACATCAGCTGCGACATCTACGGCGGCTCGGGCCTTGAGCCGGCGGCCCAGATCCACAACGAGGTGACTGCCGAGATTATCGAGCGCCTGCACGAGCAGGGCACCATCTCCAAGCGCTCCACGCTGCAGTTCTACGATGCCAAGGCCGGCACGTTCCTCAACGGCCGCCAGGTCATCGGCCGCTGCCCCATCCAGGGCTGCAAGTCCGAGAAGGCTTATGCCGACGAGTGCGATCTGGGCCACCAGTTTGAGCCCGAGGAGCTCATCGCGCCCAAGAGCCAGCTCACCGGCGAGGTGCCCGAGCTGCGCCCGGTCGACAATCTCTACTTTGACCTGCCGGCCTACCTCGACTTTATGAAGACCTACACCGCCAAGCTCGCCCAGAACCCGCAGGTTCGCTCCGTGGTCTCCAAGACCATGGAGGAGTGGCTGCTGCCGGCTCAGCTCTACATCCAGAACAAGTTCCGCGAGGCCTTCGATGCCGTCGAGGACCAGCTCCCCGAGCACACCGTGCTGGAGCCCGAGGGCAACAAGAGCAGCTTTACCGTCACCTTCCCCAGCTGGAAGGAGCGCGACGACGCCCACGCGGTGCTCGCCAACGGTGGCGTGCGCTTCCGCAGCGGCAAGGCACTCGTGCCCTTCCGCATCACCGGCAACATCGACTGGGGCGTTCCGGTGCCCGAGGTCGATGGCGTCTCCGACGTCACCTGCTGGTGCTGGCCCGAGAGCCTGTGGGCGCCCATCAGCTATACGCGTACCGTGCTCGCGCGCGATGCCAAGGCCGCCGGCGTGACCGAGGGCGTCGCCGCCCAGGATGCCGCCCTCATGGGCGAGCCCGCCGCCGACTCCACGCAGGTGCCCGCACCCACCTACCAGCACAGCTCGCTCGACTGGCGCGACTGGTGGTGCTCTGACGACGCTCAGATTTACCAGTTCATCGGTCAGGACAACATCTATTTCTACTGCATCGCGCAGACCGCCATGTGGGAGGCCCTGGGCTGGGACCTCACGCAGAGCACCGTCAGCGCCTGCTACCACCTGCTCTACATGGGCAAAAAGGCCAGCTCGTCCTCGCAGACGCCTCCCCCGCCGGCAGACGACCTGCTCAACCACTATACCTGCGAGCAGATGCGCGCGCACTGGCTGTCGCTCGGCCTATCCGAAAAGCCGGTGAGCTTTAGCCCCAAGGCATACGACACGCGTGTGACCGGCAAGGACAAGGACGGCAACGAGGTACGCGCCTGCGACGACAAGCGCGTTATCGACCCGGCCCTTAAGGAGAGCGCGCTGCTGACCGGCGTGTTCAACCGTCTGGCCCGCAGCTGCTTCTACGGCGTCGCCGTCAAGGAAGGCGACGAGAGCCCCTACCGCAACGGCTGCATCCCCGCCGGTGCCGCTTCTGACACCGTGGTCGAAGCCGCCGAGCAGGCAGCTCTCGCCTTTGAGCAGGCTATGTACAAGTTCGAGACGCACCGCGCGCTTGCCGTGTGCGACGACTACCTGCGCGCCGCCAACAAGCGCTGGAGCGACGCTTCCAAGGCCGCCAACAAGCTCGAGGGTAACGAGGCAAACGCCGCAATGACGCAGGCGCTCGTCGACGCCTTTACCGAGCTGCGCGTGGTGACCGTGCTCATGCACGGCATCGTCCCTGCCGGCTGCGAGCTCATCTGCGAGTACTTCGACATCGACCCGGTCGCCTTCTTTAGCTGGGATAACATCTTCGCCTCCACGGATGAGTTTGTGGAGAGCTTGGGCGAGAAGCCCGGCGAGCACCGCGTAAAGCCGCTGCCCCAGCGCTTCGACTTCTTTAGCAAGCACGAGAGCCAGTACTAAACACTCGACATGTAATGGAATGGGAAGGAAAGACGGATGTCCAAGCCGCGTCGTCGTAAGCAGAAAAAGCAGGTCAAGGCCGAGCTCAAGCTCAGGCAGTTTGCCGCCACCGAGCTCTCCGACCAGCTTGCCGCCCTTCCTTGCGCCGCCGACCTGCCGCGCTTTATGGTCGACACGGTCGCCGGCGCCTATGCGCCCGCCGATGCCGAGCTCATGATCGAGGGCTTCGGCGCCGCGGCCACACGCCCGGTCACGCTGCGCGCCAACACGCTCAAGGCAACCGCCGAGGACATCGCTGCGGCGCTCGATGCCGCCGGCATCGCCCACAACGCTGTCGCCTGGTACCCGGACGCCTTTATCCTGCCCGAGGCCCAGGTTTCCGATCTGTGGGATCTCGACATCTACCGCGACGGCAAAATCTACCTGCAGAGCCTGTCGTCCATGATGCCGCCGCTGGTCCTGGGCGCACAGGCAGGCGAGGACATCCTGGACATGTGCGCAGCCCCCGGTGGCAAGACGACGCAGATCGCCGCCCTCACGCAGGGGCAGGCGCACCTTACCGCCTGCGAGATGAGCATTCCCCGCGCCGAGAAGCTCGAAGCCAACCTCCACCGCCAAGGCGCAAAAAACGTGCCCGTCATGCGCATCGACGCACGCGAGCTCGACGAGTTCTTCCGCTTTGACCGCATCCTGCTCGACGCCCCCTGCACCGGCACGGGCACCGTCATCAGCGGCAACGAGAAAAGCCTGCGCGGCCTGACCGAGCAGCTGCTGAGCAAGTGTGCCCGCTCGCAGCGAGCACTTCTGGACCGCGCCATGGGAGCCCTTAAACCGGGCGGCACGCTCGTCTATTCGACTTGTTCGATCTTGCCGCAGGAAAACGAGGACGCCCTGCAAGAGGCCCTCGACAAGCACATGGATTGCGAGCTTATCCCCCTCGACGGCACGCCGAGCGAAAGTGAAACGCGCCGTGCTCAGGAAGTTGGCGAAGAGCCACGCATCGAGTGCAACGCCCTCACCGAGGCCATCGCCGCCAGCCACGTCTCGTCCGTCGCCAACGGTATGCCCGGCACGCTGACCATTCCGCCTAGCCGCGACTTTGAGGGCTTCTACATTGCCCTGATCCGAAAACGCAGCTAGCGCACGGATCCAAAACTCAACAAGCTATCTCTGTGCGCGTTTGCCCTGCTGGTCGCGATGCTGTTTAAGCATCGTGCGCTCCTTGCGTTCGGCCCTTTTGCCCTTAATGGCCGTGACCACAAAGTAGATGACCGCGGCGGCTACGATTGCGCCCACGCATAGGCCAATCGAGCCCAACATTGCCGAAAATTCCATACCGCGTCACCTCTCTTTTAAACGGGACTTTCAAGATAGCACCCCGATCACCGCCACCACAGCTCCTTCACGTTCGCCGCCCTTCGGTCTAACGGAGGACGCGGCGGGGAAAAATCAACTCGTCAAACGGTTTAGCATTCGCAATTCCGGCTGCATCGCGCCGGCCGTCATCACATAGAATCGAGCTTCCATGGATACCCTCAACGATCTAAATGAGCGCGTCGACGCCTTCGTCGGCACCAGCTCTTTCGACACGCCTGCCGCGGCAAACGACCAAGCCCCCATCGATGTGCCCGCCGAGGTTCACGAGGACATTGTCGCCTCGGTCGATTTCTCCGAGGTCGAGCTCGCAGACGAGTTCACCGAACCCCAGGTAGCTGTGACCCCCAACGGACTGCTTCCCATGGAGCCGCTGCCCATCGACGGGCGCCTGCGCAAGGCGGCCCTTCGCATGCCTGACGAGATTGAGGAGGCCAGCGGCTTCACGCTCTTCGGCCGTCGTATCAAATCGCTCATCTACACCACCGACGTCGCGGTCATCCGCAACTCCAACGCCGATGCCGTCTTTGCCGTTTACCCCTTCACGCCGCAGCCCGCCATTACGCAGGCGCTGCTGACCGTCGCCGAGTGCCCGGTCTTCGTAGGCGTGGGCGGTGGCACCACCACCGGCAAGCGCTCCGTTCAGATGGCAGCCGTCTCCGAGATGCAGGGCGCGGCGGGCTGCGTGGTCAACTCCCCCGCCACCGCCGAGATGGTCGAGCACATCACCAACATCGCCGACATCCCCGTCATCGCCACGGTCGTACGTTGCGACGACGATGCTCACGCAAAGGTGCGCGCCGGCGCCAAGATTCTTAACATCGCCGCTGGCAAAAACACGCCGCAGGTCCTGCGTGAACTGCGCGAGCACTATCCCAACCTGCCGCTCATCGCGCCGGGCGGCAAGACGCCCGAGAGCATCCGCGAGACCATCGCTGCCGGCGCCAACGCCATCATCTGGACGCCGCCTTCGGCACAGCAGCTACAGACCGACATGATGCAGCGTTATCGCAAGATGAAGGAAGACGCCACACCTGTCATCTCGCACGACGATGTGCCCATTATCGACCAGGTCTCCGCCGCCGAGGTCAGCCAGGTCGAGAACATGAATCCCGACGTGCCGATTCCCGACGAGGTCATCGAGCGCGTCGCTTCGATCCACGAGCGCGTCGAGGAGCGTCGCGCCAACCGCGGGCTCAAGCCCTCACTGCACGGCTTTTTCTTCCGAGGAAAGAAACGCTAACCCCAACAGCAAGGCCCGCCCCACAAACGTGAGGCGGGCCGTTTTCGTTTGAGCAATCATGCAGCGATGTGATGGGGCAAATTAATCCACGCGCTTGTCGCCCATAAAGAAGAGCGCCACCGTACCAGGTCCGGTATGCGAGCCAATCAGAGTACCGATGTTATTGATCTCAATCTTGCCTTTAAGCTGCGGAATCTGTTCCTCGATCAGCGCCGCAACTGCCTCGGCATCCTCGCGGCACGCCGAGTGCGACATGATGCACTTACCCGAATAATCCGCACCGTCCTGCACGTGTGCCATCATGGTCTTAGCCATCTCGGAAATCGCGCGCTTCTTAGTGCGAATCTTCTCACGTGGCGACAGCTTACCTTCGCAATCGACCGTCATAAGTGGGCAAATCTTAAGCGCCGTGCCGATGATCGCGCTCGCAGCCGAAATGCGACCGCCGCGCAGGTAGCTCGACAGATCGGTCGAGAAGAACCAGTGGTGCAGGTTGAGCTTATGCTCCTCGATCCAAGCGGCCGTCTCGTCGAGTGAAGCCACGCTATCGCGCACGTCGGCGGCACATTCCGCCAGCAGGCCAAAGCCCGAAGACGCTGCCAGCGAATCGATGACGCGCACCTTGCCGCCCTGGGGATAGCGATCCGCGAGCATCTGCGCCGCAACGCAGGCCGATCCATACGTGCCCGAAATACCCGACGACAACGTCAGGTGCAGCACGTCTTTGCCCTCGGCAACAAGCGGCTCCCAAAACTCCTCGTACTCACCCACGCTCACCTGAGACGTCTTGGGCATGGCGCCCGCGGATATCTGGGCAAAAAACTCGTCCGGCGTAATCGACTGATACAGATCGTCCGTATAGACAACATCGTCGATCTCGTAATGAAAACACACGACGGGGATATTGCGCGATTCAAAGAACTCACGGGTTCGATCGGCGGCAGATTCACAGGTCAGGACAAAATCACTCATATGAGGCTCCTTAAGTATTGCTGCGCAAATTATCGCACAGCAAGCCTAAATACGATACAAATGTCCGCTATTTACCAATGCGAACCATTTGCATCCAATATCTTTATCATGAACATCCCCATCCCCCGCCATGGGCCAACGTGGGCAAAATCACCCGCTTCGTCTCCACTCAACCGCCATATCTACCTCCACTAAATCGATTTAGCAAACCGTTCGGCTAACAATTCGGCCGCCCATCCCCAATCGAAACAAAAGCGGCGCATACTGATAAACGTTTGACACTGTTTATCAGTTTTACCAGCCCTATCGGAAGGTGTTTCATGGTCGCATTCGATCGCAATCCGCAAGACTTCAAGTATCTGCGCCTGCTGTCGAGACAGTTCCCCACCGAACAATCCGCATTTACCGAAATTATCAACCTCTCGGCCATCCTCAACCTACCCAAAGGCACCGAGCATTTTATGAGCGACGTGCATGGCGAGTACGAAGCCTTTATGCACATCCTCAACAACTGCTCGGGCGTCGTGCGCGAGCATGTCGACGAGATTTTTGGCGACACGCTTTCCTTTGACGAAAAGGGCGAGCTGTGCACGCTCATCTACTACCCGCGCGAGAAGATCGACCTGGTCCGCAGCCGGCGCGAAGACTCGCCCACCTGGTACAGGACGATGCTTGACCAGCTCATCATGGTCGCCCGCTCGCTTTCGAGCCGCTATACGCGCTCCAAGGTGCGTAAGGCCATCCCACGCGATTACGCCTACATCATCGACGAGCTGCTGCACACGCATCCGGACGAGAACAACTATCGCGTGCGTTATCACGAGCGCATCGTGGAGTCCATTCTGGAGACCGCCAGCGCCGACGACTTTATCGAGTCGCTCGCCTCGCTCATCAAGCGCCTGGCCGTCGACCACCTGCACCTGGTGGGCGACATCTTCGACCGCGGCGGCGGCGCTGCCAAGATTATGGACCGCCTGCTCACCTACCATTCACTCGACATCCAGTGGGGCAACCACGACCTGCTGTGGATGGGCGCTGCGGCCGGTGAGCCCGCCTGCATCGCAACGGTGCTGCGCAACAACCTACGCTACGACAACTACGAGATCCTGGAGAACGACTACGGCATCTCGCTGCGTGAGCTTGTCGCCTTTGCCGATGCCACCTACACCGCCGGTGAGTCCATCACCCCGCTGATCAAGGCCATCAACGTCCTGCTCTTTAAGCTCGAGGGCCAGATTATCCAGCGCCATCCCGAGTTCGACATGACCGACCGTCTGTTACTCGACAAGATCGATCACGGCACCGGCACGGTCACGCTCGCCGACGGCAGCGTGTGGCCGCTCACGACCAACGACTTCCCCACCGTCGACCCGGCGGACCCCTATACGCTCACGTCTCAGGAGCAGCACATCATCGACAAGCTCGTGTCCGAGTTTGTCACCGCCGATCACCTGCATCGCCATATCGATTTCCTCTATTCCCACGGCTCGATGTACAAGGTCGCCAACGGCAACCTGCTGTTCCACGGCTGCGTGCCGCTCAACGAAGACGGCACCTTTAGCAGCATGAACTGCCTGGGCACCTGGCACGCTGGCCGCGATTATCTCGATTTTTGCGACCACATCGCCCGCCGCGCCTGGCGCGTGGGCGACCGCGACGCTCTCGACTGGATGTGGTACCTGTGGATTGGCTTTAACTCACCCGCCAGCGGACGCCTGGTGCGTACCTTTGAGCGCGCCTATATCGCCGACAAGAGCACCTGGGTCGAGCCGATGGACCCGTACTTTACGCTTACCAAGTCGCCCTCGGTCTGCGACGACATCATGCGCGAGTTTGGCGTCGCGCCCATGGCATGCTCACCGACCGGTCACATCATCAACGGCCACACGCCCGTTAAAACCACCAAGGGCGAGCAGCCCATCCGCGCCGAGGGCAAGCTGCTGGTCATCGATGGCGGATTCTGCCGCGCTTACCATCCCAAGACGGGCATCGCCGGCTACACGCTTATCTCGAGCTCGCGAGGATGCCGCCTCAAGTCGCACCAGGCCTTTACCACCGTTGCCGAGGCACTCACGCGCAACGTGGACATCGAAAGCGAGACCAACCGCTTTGACGAGGCCGACCGCCGCCGCATGGTGAGCGACACCGATACCGGCGCCAAGATCCGCAGCCAGATCCAGGATCTGCGCCAGCTGCTCGATGCATATAGAAACGGTGCTATCGAGGAGCGCGTCTAGCCCCACCCGCGGGGATTGGCTAAACTTGCTGAGTTTGTCATCCCCGCGGCGCCCCGGCGCCACCATAAGGCAGGTACCATGCAAAAGCTCCTTGCGCAGATCATGAAGTTTGGCGTCGTCGGCGTCATTGCCACGGTCATCGACTTTGGCATTATGAATCTGCTCCACTACGGTCTGGGCCTTAACATCCTAATCGCCAACACCAGCGGCTTTATCATCTCACTCATCTTTAACTACCTCGCAAGCATGAAATACGTGTTTGCGCACAAGGAAGGCATAAGCCGCCGCCGCGAGTTCATTATCTTTGTCGTGCTGTCCGTGATCGGCCTGGCACTCAACGACGGTATCGTGTTGACACTCAACGCCGGCCTGGGACTCGAGGCCAATATCGCCAAGATCTGCGCCACCGCGCTTGTCATGGTCTACAACTTTGTGACCCGAAAGATCTTCCTGGAAGGCGACGAGACCAAGTAACTCGCAACCTTACAGCTTTACAATGCCCACGGATGACGCGCGTCGAGCGCCGTGTTGTTCGCGGGCATTGCTCGTTTACGGGCAAGTTTTCAACGTTTGCGGATTAGCTCTTGAAAATTTGGCGAGTTCGTATAGTTCTTGGCAAGGACCTTACGTTTCCCTTGCAAAAGCTCTAAAGTATCCTCTGCTCGATTCATCAACGCATTGGATGTGATTACGTGCGCAAGGCACTGGCACAACCTCATACCAAGCAGTTCCTCAAGTTCGCTGTCGTGGGTCTTGTCTCCTTTGGCATCGACTGGGGTATGCTCATTGCGCTCGTCGAGCTGTTTCACCTCGACTTCTTGATGAGCACCACGGTTTCGTTCATCACGTCCGTCGTGGTCAACTACTGGCTCAGCATGAAGTACGTGTTCGACCACCGCGAGGGCATGAGCCGCAAGCGCGAGTTCACGATCTTCACCATCCTGTCGGTGATCGGCCTGGGCCTCAACGACCTGTACATGTTTGTGGGCGTCACGTTTTTGAGCATCGGCTACCAGGCCATGAAGGCCATCGCCACGTTCCTCGTCACCTGGTACAACTACTTCAGCCGCCGCTTCTTCCTCGAGGGCGCACGGTCGTAGTCGATTCACTATTTGCTTGAATGTAAAACCGGTTGGAATTCCCGTTCCAACCGGTTTTTTTGTTTGCCGAGAGACCCGGCGACCCAGTCCCATTCGCATGAAAAACGGGCGGCCCGGATGTTTGTCCGAACCGCCCGTCTGGCGCACTATGTCGAGGTCCCTAGCCTGTAACGTAATACCAGACCACGTTGTCGCCATTGGAGAGAACGTAGTTACTGCAGGCCGTCATGGGCGTTGTGCCGTTGACGGAGTACATCCAGCCGCTCGTGCCACCGTGCTGTTTCTCGGCCAAACCACCAATCGCGGAGACATACGTGCCGTACGACGAGCCATGTGCGTTAACGGAAAGGCCCAGCGCGCACAGGGCATCATAGACGGTAGCGCCTTCGTTAAAGGTAAAGGTGCCACCAGAAGACACAGGATTGCCCACAGCGCTCGATGTGACCGAAACCGTCACTGTTACGTAGCTGGACTCCTGCGAGCCGCTCTGGCCGCCCGAGGAGGCGTTTCCACCATTAGAGGATGAGGCTCCATCAGACGACTGGCCACCGCCAGACGCATTGGAAGTATCACCGGCTCCCGTATTTTGGGCAGCGGATTTATCGCCAGACTTCTTGCCGTCCTGGTCCTCGGACTTCTTGTTATCCGAGTTCTTGTCCGATTCCTTGTTTGAAGACTCGGAATCGTCCTTGGACTTGGACTCATCAGAATGCTTGGACTCATCTTTTGCGTCATTCGATGACTTGGAATCCTTGGAACTGGCCTCGCCCGAAGTCGTAGTCGAGCCAGACACCTTGGTGTCCTTGGTGACGACGCTCTCCCCCGTCACGGTCTGAATGATCCAGTCGATGGACCAGGCACCGCTCTCGGAAGGATGGACGAAACCCAGCGAGACGACGATCAGAATGGTGCACGCGGCAGTCAGGACGCCGAGGAACGTCTTGCGACGAAGGGCGGACGCCGCCGAAGCGGCGCCCTGTTGCTTTGCATCGTCAAGCTGGATAAACGAGGAATCTGGTTGCTTGGGGTCAGCGTCCTTGGATTTATTGGACACAGCCCTCACCTACCGACGTTTGGTGAACACGAACACGCCGACGATGGCGAGACCGATGACGCCGGCGGCAACGCCAACAATGGCGAGCGGGTTGGTGCCAGCCTCCTGCTCGGAGGCACTAGAGGACTTCTTAGCAGTGGTCGTGGAAGCAGCACCCGTATCGGACTTGGAATCGGACTTCTTGTCGGACTTGCTGTCCTTCTTGTCAGACTTCTTCTCGTCCTTCTTATCGGACCTATCGGTGTCCTTCTTGTCGGACTTGTTGTCCTTGGTCTCGGTCTTGGTCGACACCGTCGTCTTGGTCGTCGGCTTATGACCCGGGGCGATAGCGCCGCCGGCCTGCTGGCCCTTAGAGCCGGAGCCGGAACCCGTGCCAGTGCCAGCGCCAGCGCCGGAACCGTTGCCAGCGCCACCGTTGCCACCATTAGTGCCAGAACCGCCATTGCCGCCAGGGTTAACGGCATTCTTGGTCCACTTGGCATACAGTGTCAGATCGGCCGTCACTGGCGTACTGAAGTCATACGCCTGCGTGCAAGCCTCATCGGTATACCAACCACCGAAAGTGTAGCCATCGCGCGTCGGATCGGCCGGCTTGACCAGCTTGCCGTCGGCCGTAGCAACAAACTTAGTGTCGCAAGCAGACCCGCCGTTGGAATTAAAGGCAACCGTCCAAGACTCAACAGCCCCCAGCTTGAACAGAGTACCCGAATCATTGATGTAGTACAGGTTGCCAGAAGCATCGGCAATGACCGGAGAGTCACAGTACTGGTAATGGCCGGCCGCATCATAGATCTGCGTCGCCTCTGCATCGCCGAGAGTATAGCGATACACGCCACCACCAGCAGAGTAGTTGACGTAATCCTTGCTATCCGCGCTGTTCACGGTGAAGTACACATAGGTCTTGCCGCCCTGAACACTCACCAGCGGAGTAGCAGCAATACCGTTGAGGCCAGCCGGCAGCGCCTTGCCGTCGGCAGCAGCGACCATCGTGGTCTTGTCCGTCTTCAGGTTATAGAGAACCAGAGCAGAGCCCGTAGCCGTCTGTC
The DNA here is from genome assembly GCA_959600835.1 of uncultured Collinsella sp. Taxonomy (GTDB): domain Bacteria; phylum Actinomycetota; class Coriobacteriia; order Coriobacteriales; family Coriobacteriaceae; genus Collinsella. The sequence continues at coordinate 13,882 of CAUGNQ010000003.1, forward strand.
CGCCGACAATCAGATTGTCACCAGACACCGCAGGGGCGCTCAGATTATTCGTAAGGCCCAGATCAACCGTCTTCTGTTCACTCAGCACGCCCTTTGCCGAAAGCAAAATCACATGGAGCTTTCCGTCGTGCGTCATCTGATAGAAGGTCGAACCATTGGACGGATCGGCAATGCAATCGGCATTTGCGACAGCGCCGAGCTTCATGGCCGAAACGACATCGCCCGTCGTCTTATCAATGCACTTAAGCGTGCCCGCGCTCGTAGGAACAATGGTGTACTTATCCGTCAGCGCAGCGCCAGTCCAATAATAGCCCTCGGAAGGGTCAATGTTCTGCCAAGAGACTTCGCCCGTGGCAATCTTGATACGCTTCAGGGAGCCGTTGCCGTAGGTCGCGTTGTAATTCTCGTCATACGAAATATCGACCGAGCCTACATAGACGTACTCGCCGTCCGAAACGACGGTGCAGGAGCTCTGCGTCAAGTCCGTCAAACCAGGCGTCAGCCACTTGCAGATCAGCTTGTCTGCAGTAATCGCCTGGACCGCACCGCCGTTGAGCGGAACGATGATAAGGCCATTGGTATAGATCGGACGAGAGGTATAGCTCACCTTGGAGGCAAGCGGCGCAGAGGCAACCTTTTTGCCCGTGGACGAATCGATCTTAATGAGCTCGTTCTCGGTCGCGATGTACACAAAACCGTTAGCAATGACAGGCTCGCTGCAGTTGGCATACTGCTGACCAGACTCGGCCTTCCAATCGAAGGCCCACTTAAGACCGGCGGCCTGCGCAGGCGTCTTGGCGTCCGTAACGGACGTACCGTTGCCGCTGTTGCCGTAGCCGGCCCACTCGGCATCCCAATCAGGAGTCGTCGCACTCGGGTCCACGACAATCTTGTCGGGATCGGGCATGGGCGAATCGTCGGTGGTATAGGCAAGCGTAACCTTATCGCCGCTCTTGAGCGTAATCTGGTTGGCGCAGAGTAAGGAGGGCTCTCCATTGATATACAGGTGCCAAGATTTATTGGTCGCAGCATCCCAGGCATACGGCTTGTGATCGAACGGCGAGTTGATGGAATTGAGGAACCAGTACTCACCACTCTGGGAGCCGTTGTACGTAACGCCCTTGGCCTTCAGGACCGTCTCAATAAGGTTCTGGGCAGTAGAGCCTTCGGGCAAAGAAACACTGCTTGCCGAGCCCCAGCAAGTATTGTTGCCGTTGACATCGGGGCCGACAACATCGACAGACCCAAGAACCTGACCGGGGAGGGCATCGGCGTCAGCACCATACATAAAGGTGACGGCGTCGCCCTCTTGGAGCTCGTAGTTGCCGGCACCGACCGTGGCGGACTTGCCATTTACATAGAATTGCCAATAACTGCGGGTCGCAGGATCATACTTATAGGTCTTACCGTCAAGCGGCGAAGTAATGCCGTTGAGGAACCAGCCCCAAGACGATTCGCCAGCATCGAGAGTAAGGCCGGTCTGCTCAAGGAGATCCTTGGCAGTAGAACCCGCCTTGAGACTCGTCTGGCCCGTCGAAGCCCAAACCTGCTGCTTGCCGTCCTTGTCCTTACCGAGGACCTGAACGGAAGCATGGACGGAATCGGACGGCAACTGGTCGCCCCAGCCACCGTAGAACCACGTAACGGTATCGCCAGCATGAATGGTGACATTGTCTGCCGTGTAGTCGCTCGACTTGCCGTTGATGAACAGCTGCCAATAGGTCGAATAATCGAGCGGCTTACCCAGCTCAACGCCGTTGTACTTAAGGCTCAGAATGAAGGAGCCCGCAACAACGGCATCGATGTCATTCGCCTCGAGCGCGACCTTCGTAAGGTCAAGTGCGTTCGAGCCGGACGTCACCACATACTGCGCGTTATCGACCCAAGTCTGAGTCTTGCCCTGGGCATCGCGACCAATGACGGTCACATTTGCGGCAACCTGGTCCTTAACGACAGGGGACGAGCTACCAGCCGTATAGGCAAACTCAATCTTCTGCCCCTGGGTGAGCTTGACGCCGCTCGCGCCAACCGAGGAAGACGCGCCGTCAACAAACAGCTGCCAGTAGGCATAAGTCGCCGGATCGAAGGCAAGCGTGCGGCCATCGCTCGGGGACGTGATGCTTTCGAGGTAGAAACCGTATGCCGTGTTCGGTTCGTACTTCGCCTTGAAGCCCGTCTTCTCCTGCAGCTTAATGAAGGCATCCGCAGCCGTCGCGCCCTCGTCGAGCTTGAGCTGCGTAGGCGCCACCCAGGTCTGAGCCTTGCCGTCGGCATCGGTGCCGATAATCGAGAACGAGACCTCGACTTGCTTCTTGGCGACATCGCCAGTTTCTGTCGGGTTCTCCGTCTGAACGGCAGCCGCGGCGGCAGATCCTGCTTGGCCAGCGGATGCCGTCGAAGACTGCTCGCTCGTGGCAGGGCTCTCCCCCGTCGCCGAGCCTTCGTCGCCAGTTGCCGCCTCTGTTATGGCTGCACTAGCTGCAGGCGCGCTCCCGGAATCCGAAACCTCGGCCTTGCCCTGGTCGGCAGCACCGTCCGCGGCCCCCGTGCCCTCACTCGGCGTCGCAGCCTGAGCCGCAGCCTCGGCAATGCCCTCGGCGCCCTCGGCCCACAGCTGAGCCGGCGTGGTGCCAAAGGCCATCGCGAAGGCCAGGAATGCCACCAGGCCGCGCTTGGCTACACCAAGTGCAATCTCACCACGGCGATGCAACGAGGCGCGCTCACGCTCGTCCTCAAACATATCCATTTGTCCCCCATTGTCTGTACTTGGAGCGTTGCCTTGAGACTGCCCCACGTCATCGCGCATGTTGCGCTCGAGTTCCCCCATCGGGGTCCCCCTTCCCTCCAGAACCCTATGCATACCGGCGGCACACGCCGCAGCCGCATGCAAGATGGGAGGCGATCCGACTTAACCTTAACGACTCGGGCACGTCGTCCGATCTGCGACGCGAACATCCCGAGCCAAGAGGAATTACGGTTACTGGTACAGCCGGGGACTTGCACCCCGATTCTCCCAAACGCGCAGGAAAACCGCGCATTCGTGCGTCTCCGCACCACCATCTAGGCCATCGATTATTACCGTCAAAATGGTATCACGCAAAAGGGCCTCGCACGCAGGCGAAGCCCAAGGTAAAAGCTATTGTTTGCGATAGGAAAATGCGGTGACGGCCGCAGCCTCTAGTGCTTGCCGCCGTGGCTGTTGAGCCAGATATTGCGGCCCAGCATAAGCGCCAGCACCAGCGCGCTCACGTAGCCCATAAAGCCAATGACCGGGATACCAAACACAACCGGCTCGATGCGTGCGTAGTACACCACCGACGAACCGATAAACAGACCGGCGATAACGATAGCCATCGACATGCGGTCGATAATTCCGCCCAGCTGTCGCAGCGCCTTATCGCTGCTCATGATCTGCGTGTTCACCTTAAGCTGGCCGCGCGTGAGCATACGCGAAGCCAAGCCCAAATACTCGGCCGCCTCGAGCGAGCCTTTTGCCGCGCGATAGCTGCTCGCGGCCAGATCGCGTCCCATATCACGCACGCGCGCATAGGTGCTTTTCTCGTTTTTAATGTGGGTTTGGATGATCTGGATCATGTTGACGTTGGGCATGTACTCGGTCAGCAAACCCTCGAGCGTCACCATGCCGCGCGCGAACATCGTCACCACGCTCGGCAGCTCAACGTCGTTTTTGCGCGCCAGATTTAACAGCGAGGTCAAAAACTCGCCGATATCCAGGTCCTTAAGATCGAGCCCCGCAAAGTCAGCCACGATAAAGTCCAAATCGGACAAAAAGGCCGAATGATCGAGCTCAGCCGAGTCGCCACGCGTCACGGCGAAGCGCATGAGCGAATCCTTGAGCTTGGGCACGTCACCCTCGGCCACGGCGAAAATCATGTCCTTGACGATACCGCGATCGTGACTCGACATGCGTCCGACCATGCCCAAGTCGATAAAGTAAACGATGCCGTCCTTGAGAATAATGTTTCCCGCATGCGGGTCGGCATGGAAAAAGCCGTCATCGAGCACCTGCGTCGAGTAATCCTCGACGATTGCGGCACCGATCTTTTCCAAGTCATAGCCCTCGGCCACCAAGCGTTCAGGATCGGCGATCGAAATGCCGTCGACGTAGTCCATAACCACCACGTGCTCGGTGCACAGGTCCAGATAGGATTTAGGACACGTCACGCCATGAACGCTCTTATGGAACTCGTAGAAGTCGTTGAGGTTTTTGGCCTCGGCCAAAAAGTTGGTCTCCTCGCGAAACGAGGTCCACAACTCCTCGACTACGCCGTGCAGGTCAACAAATTGATCGGTGTTGACGAACTTGGAAACGATACGCACCACCGAGCGGATGATATCGATGTCCTGTGCCATAACCTGCTGCGCACCGGGGCGCTGCACCTTGACGGCCACGTCCTCGCCCGTCACCAGACGAGCGCGGTGCACCTGCGCGAGCGATGCGCTACCAAGCGGATTGGGGTCGATCGCATCGAACATCTCCCCCAGGCGCAGGCCGTATTCTTCTTCCAGACAACTGAGTACGACCTCGTACGGCACCGGCTCCACGTCGGAGCGCAGACGACGCAGCTCGTCGCAAAAGCGTTGCGGCAGAATCTCGGACCGGTTGGCCAGAATCTGCCCCATCTTGACGAACATGGGGCCGAGTTCCTCGAGCAGGCGGCGCAAACGAACCGGCGTGAGGTTATCCCACACACGGTACTTTTTGACCAGGCGAACAATCTGCCCGATGCGTTCGCGACGACCCGCCGGCGTGAGCTGGTATTCCTCGTCCGGCGCCATCGCGTCGGGCTCCTCTGGCACCATATCGACAGCGCGCGGCTTCTTGCGAGCGCCCGAGACGGCGGCGTCGACCTCATCGACAACCGCCGCCTCGTCACCCAAGGGATCTAGATTGTTGTAATCGGTGGTGGAATCTGCCATCTGCGCTGCTACTCGGCCTCTTCGGTATCCTTCGCATCGTCGGGCTCAACGGACTCGACGGGCACCGAGGTCACGTTGTCCTCGACCGAATCGACGATGTCGCGCACATGGGCCAGGAAGGCCGTACGCTCGGGCGCGGTCATAACGCGGACGCGAGCCAGAATGAGCTCGTCGAGCACGCGTTGGGCCGCGGTCTCGCCCTGCATGCCCAAGCGCTCGGTCAGATCGGAGATGGTACCGCCGGCCTGCTCGAACATGTCGGACACGCTGCGGGCGATATCGGGGGTGACGGTGTCCTTGCGGACCTGCTCGCCTTTGGTGTTAAGGTCGTCGAGGACCTTCTTGCCGCCTTCGACGGCAACGGCGGCAGCGCCAAAGCCCACGTTGATGGCGCCGTTAACAAGCTGATCGAGTTTCATAACCATGGTTGTCTCCAATCACAAACAACTGCATTGGCGTTCTTGTACCCAAGATTGAGTGAAAGCGACAAAGCGTTTTAGCGCTATTCGATCGACGGGAAATCCCTATCTCACGTTGTCGTTCATCGCGAAAGAGTTCTTCATGGCGCAGCTCGTGGTGTAGAGCACCTTGCCCAGTAGAGCATCGGTCTCTACACGAACACGCTCGGCAAAGGCCTCGTTGGCGCGTGCAAGCTCGGCAGGCACCTCGGCCTCGGGCAGCGCGGCTACGACAGCGTCGACGTCATGGATCTGCTTGTGGCCCATGCCACCGACCTTCTCCTGGTAGTCCTCCACAGCGCGGCCGCACTCATGGAAGCGGACGTCGGCCAGCGCTCCGATCAGGCGGTTGGCCCAGTAGAAGTTTTCGGACGTCACGCGAGCCTGCGTATCGGCATAGTACTCGGGCATGGTCTCGACGTTGGCGTACAGCGGAACCAGCGCGTTAAACGAGTTGGAACCAAAGGCCATCCACTGCACGGCGCGGTAGGCCGGCTGCGCATAGGGGCGCAGCTGCAGCACGGCGAGCTGGCTGTTACGGTTGATGCCGATGGGGCGATAGGCACCGCGCGTGGCGGGCGTGCCCTTGCTGCCGTAGCAGTCGTACTCCGTGCCCTGGTAGTGGCTCGAAAGCACGTACTTGATGTCCTCGATGGTCACCTTGCGCTCGGGCACGCGGCTCCAGGGGATATCGTCGCTCTCGGGCGTGTAGTCGGCCTCGGAACCGTCCCACACATCGCTGGGGTTGAGGCAGCGCTGCATGTACCAGGCGCGCGGCGTGTTGTAGACATGGTCGCTGTCGCTGTGCGAGCCAAAGGCCTCGCGCGGGTTAAAGATCGCAGCCGGGCCGTCGCCATCGACGCCCAGCGTCAGGTCCAGATGCCACTCGGCCATCCAGGCACGCAGGTCGGCGGAGCACATGTGGTCGGCCTGGGCGCCCTCGGCGTCATCCAGGTCAAAGCTGTCGATACCCAGCTGGTTGGGCATGGTCACATAGGCGTCATCGGGCACGCGCTTGGCGATCCAGTGGTGGCCGCCGATGGTCTCGAGCCACCAGATCTCGTCCACGTCGCTAAAGGCGATGCCGTTGTTCTCGTAGGTGCCATAACGCTCGAGCAGGTCACCCAGAATGCGTACGCCGTCGCGGGCGGATTTGGCATATGGCAGCACCAGGGTCACCATGTCCTCCTCGCCCAGACCGCCGGGCTGCGCCGGAACATAGCCGTCCTCGTCCTCGTTGCCCTTGGCGGGCACGTAGTCGACGAGCGGGTCGGCGCCGCGAACGCGCTCGTTGGTGGTGAGCGTCTCGGTTGCGGACATGCCCACATTGAGCTCGTTGAAACCGGCCTCGGCCCAGATGCCGTGGCCCGGGACAACATCGGGGACGCTCGTGTAGCGCATGGGATTGTCGGACAGCTCAACGGTTAGGTGACTCAGGACGCTCGTGTAGACGCGCGGCTGCTCGTCGGGATGCACCACGCGCATACGCTTGGGCTCAAACACCCCGTTGGACGAGTCCTCGTTACGCGCGACCAGGGTCGACCCGTCGTAGCTCGCATTCTTACCAACCAAAATCGTTGTGCACGGCATGCGCATCCTCCTTGAGCGAAGAAATCAAACGGCAACAGTGTATCGCTTCGGCGTAAAAAGGGCGAAACCACGGCACTGGCAACCCCTGTGGTCAAAAAATGCCAAATATGAGTACTGTCACCAATTTAGTAACAGCAATTTTGCTACGCATAGGTGTCGAAAGTCTACATTTGTTCAAAAATTAGATGATGTAATTCCTCATAGGTCCAATAAAATAGGCTCTCTATCGATAATAAATATCGTTAGAGAGCCAAATTAGCCTAAAATATATGTGAGTATCTTGGCAACAGTACTCATATTTGGCATTTTTTGTCCACGGGGTATAGAACTAACCCCTCAAACAGCCCAAAACGCCTATTTCGATGCGCGCTCGGCCGCTTCGATCACGTGTTTGGCGAGGATCGCCGTCGTCACGGCGCCCACGCCGCCCGGCACGGGCGTGATGGCGTTAACGACCGGCTCCGCGGCATCAAAATCGACGTCGCCGACCAGCTTGCCGGCGGCCTCGTCCCAGTTAATGCCCACATCGATGATCGTCTGGCCCTCGCGAACCGCATCCGCGCCAATCGTGCGCGCGCGTCCAACGGCCGCAACCACAATATCAGCCGCACGGCACTCGGCAGCCAAGTCGCGCGTATGTGTATGGCATGTCGTCACCGTGGCATTGCGAGCCGTAAGCATGGCGGCAACAGGACGGCCAATCACCAGCGAGCGCCCGACCACAGCAACCTTAGCTCCATCCAGTTCAACGCCGTAATGATCCAGCAAAGCAAGCACGGCTTCGGCTGTGCAGGGGGCAAAACCCTCGCCGCGCCCCGAAAGCGTGGTGAGCAGCGAAGCCGGCGTCATGGAGTCAACGTCCTTGGCGGGATCGAGCGCTGCGGCGACGGCGTTCTCGTCAAGGCCGGCGGGCAGCGGGCGGAACATCAAACAGCCATGAACAGCCGAATCGGTATTGATGTCCTCGATGGCCGTCAACAGCTCGTCCTGCGAAACATCGGCAGAAAGCAAAACGCGACGAGCCTCAATCCCCACTTTTTCGCAGCGCTTGAGCGCACCGCGCTCGTAGGATAGGTCGTCCTCGCGTTCACCTACACGCACGATAGCCAACGTCGGAACAACGGCCCGCTCGCGCAAAGCCACGCAGCGAGTAGCAAGTTCCTCGGTCAACGCGCGGGCGACGGGAGCACCCTTCAGTAGCTCAGCCATGGCTATCCCCTCTTCCTTGCGGCGTCGGCGGCGCGGCGCGCCAGCGCATCGGCGCGCGGCAGCCACGTATCCAGCAGCTCATCGCACGCTGCCTCGAGCTCCTCGGCGCGTGCACGATCCTTCATAGACGTGGTGTTCGCAAAGAGCGTCAAGCTCGCGCCCTGCATAGCAGCACGGCAGAACACGGCGCCGCACGCCACATCGGACAGCAGCTGACGCGAACCCTTGTCGGCCATGTCCTCGAGCAGCGCCAGTGCACGCCCGCAGGCATCCATAATGCGATACGGCGGCATAGCGGCCACATGCAGCGCATCCTGAATCGCGGTCACTCGAGCCGGATCGTCACGCGGAATACCGTACGCCGCGGACACCCGCCCATAGGCACGAACGTCCTCGGCAACCAACTCGACAAGCTCCTGGGCCAGCTCATCAGCCTGGGCAAACGCGCGCGTCAGGTCATCCGCACGATCAGCAAGCGCGGGATTAGTCGCACCGTAGCGGGCAACCATTCCGCACAGCGAGGCGCCCAGTGCGCCCACAAAGGCGCTCGCGCTACCGCCACCGGGAACCGGCTCGCGCGCGGCAAGCGCCTCGGCAAACTCTCGACAGGTTTTATCCATCATCTCTTGGCTCATGCGCACGCACCTTCAAGTCATATACACGGTCGGGCGGCAACCGCCAACCAACCACATCGAACACGTAATGGTGCTAAGTCTAGCCCATAAGCACATGAGCGTCAGCGCACCTGGCCATCGCGGATTTCTATGACACACGATAGGCGGCAGCGACGCAAACATGGGACACATGGCCCACGTTTCGGGACTCTCGGACGGCGGCAACTGGGGCATACATATAGATAAGGAGCCCCATGCTGGGGTAACGCTCGCCACGGCGCCGGACACAGAACGGAGGAATCACCACACAGCAAATAAAGCCATCATGTGCAAGCGCAACCGCCGATTGGCGAACCGCTGCACACGATGCCCCTAACAGACAAGGAGGACGCCACCATGAAGAAAAAGACCCTATCGATCCTTTCCCTTTGCATCGCCCTCTTTGCCGCGCTCGCCCTTGTGGGCTGCGGCGGGATCGCATCGGGCGGAGGCAGCAGCACCTCAAAGAGCGAAGGCAAGGAAAAGGCCCCCGTCGCCGAAAAGACTGACTTTATCTGGTTTAAGGTCGAGATGCCCGAGAGCGTTGGCGTGAGCGACTCCGCCGGCAAGAACGCCGACAGGGTCCAGCTCACCTTCCCCGAGAACGAGAACACCACAGTCGACCGCTTTATCCCCGTTTGGGAAGAGAAGATGACGGCAGAAGAAGCTCTTGCCGATGAGGGTCGAAAGAACAGCATGTTCCAGTGGAAAGTTGGCGACCCCGTCGAGTACAACGGCAGGACATGGCTCACCGGAACGTGCGAGGACAACCGCGGCACCCATACCTATCTCTTTACCGACGTTGAACCGGGAAGCGTCTGCGTTCTCATCGCGAACTTCGATCAGCACGAGAAAGAAGCCGAGACGCTCCTCAACTCCATCGAGTTCCCCGATGACATGGCGAAGGCAGTTGCCGAGGCACGCGAAGTTGAGATTTCGAGCATCAAGATCAAGTAACGGGACCCCGCACACGCCCACGTACGCGCGCCCCATTAAAACAACGGGCACCCAACCCCGGGGAGGGCCGACAACATCGGCCCTCCCCTCTTTTGCGCCCGCGCATATTGCCACTTAACGGCGCAAATCCGGCCCTCAGAATGGGACACATGGCCCACCCTAGCGAGCCGTCCACGCGTACAGTAAAGGCAGGTAATCCATGGGCGGTTACAGATCGAGGAGGACACGACCATGAAAAAGAAGGCCTTAGCGATTCTCACCCTCTGCATCAGTCTCTTTGCCGCGGTTGCCCTGGTGGGCTGCGGTGGCAGCGGCGGCGCTACCGGCAGTGGCGGTGGCGGCGGAGCAGAAAAGCCAGCCGTGGATATGAGGACCGACTTCATTTGGTTTAAGGTCGAGGTCCCCGAGGGCGTCGAGATCACCGACGTTGCCGGTGACACGGCCGACAGGGCCCAGTTTAAGTTCACCGAGAGCGAGCATGCGAGCGACCGCTTCATTCCCGTCTTCGACCCCGACAAGAACGCCGACGAGCTGTTCGACTACGAGGCAAAGTGGAAGGCCAACTCCGGATGGACCGAGAGCGACCCCGTTAAATACAACGGCAAGACCTGGCGCAGTGCTTACTTTACGCACTCGGGCGGCGTAACGACCGAGTACTTTACCGACGTTGACGGCGGCAGCGTTTACGTGCGCATCGATAACGTCGAGGAGCACAAGGATGCCGTCGAGACCATGATGAAGTCTCTGGAGTTTGCCGATGATATCGCCAAGGCCAAGACCGAGGCCATGGATGTTAAGCTCGACGATATCGAGATCAAGCGCTAAGCGACTGGCGAGCGCAATGGGAAACACGAGCGCAGCGCAAGCAAGCGACGGTGCCCCAGCGTTTCGTACTAAGGGAGGGCCGGTAAACCGACCCTCCCTTTCTTATGCCGGCACCTGACGAACGCGAGGATGCCGGACGCCGGAACCACCCCAAATGTGGCAACGGTACGAAAACGGCAAGCACCCAAACACGTCCGCCCGCCGATTTATAGCGCCGCGCACACAATTTAAGCCGACACCTTTAAACATCCGGGCAGTATAGTGACCAAAATGAGCGCATTACCGCACCCTGCGAATGGAGGAGTTATGACCGAACACCACGCCATCAGTCGTCGAGCGTTTACGCTGGGCCTAGGACTTGCGGCGTTGTCGCCGCTTGCAAGCCTGCCCGAAACCGCGGGATTGGGCCTTCCCATGCGCGCGGCATTTGCAGAAGACACGCCCACACCGGCGGCCACCCTCGACAAGTTCGTCATTCGCCTTCGCCCCGCGGGCTATTTTCGCACCGCGAGCGTCAACCAAGACGGCAACGTTCGCGGCAACGTCTGCCACCTGTTTAACGACGGCACGTCCAGCAAGCTCATCCTTGAGAACGTAACGACCAAGAATGACGATACAAACTGGTATGCTATCCGCACCTTGCTCAATTTCGAAGAGCATAAAAAGACGGGCTACAGCATTTGGTCGGTCGACGACGACTCTGACAAAGATGGAAAGGTCATCCACGTATGGGGCGGCGAGTATGACAACAAGCCCAGCCGCGCTTTTGCGTTCGAGCGTCAATCAAACGGAACCTATATCATCCGAGACCGCACGGTCGAGAAAGAAACCGAGAAAAAAGACATTAAGTACCTGGCAATAGAATCGAACGGCGAAGACCAGGACAACAATAAGATCTGCCATAAGAGTAAGAGCATTCCGTGGGAGCTCGAACTTATCGGTTACGACATGAAAAAGAACGATGCCACGGTTAGCAGCCTCGACTGGATCACGTACAGCAGCTACGTCGATGGGCCATGTTGGATGAAATACGTCGACGACAACAAGTTCCTCGACGAGCTGAGCATCCCGGGTACGCACGATTCGGGCACCTGCAGCGTGGACAACGACACTGAGCCCCAATCCTCGCAAGTAAAATGCCAGCAGGATTACATTCCCACGCAGTTGCTCGAAGGCATTCGCTATTTTGATATCCGGCTCGGAAAGGGCGACGACCCCGGTATCGACCACGGGGATTACTACCTGCTCAAAAAAGACGCGTACTTTATGCATCTTTCCGATGTCATAGGCTACTTCAAAACGTTTTTGAACGAAAACCCGACAGAAGCGCTCATCATGCTTGTATCACGAGGCAACGACGAGGCTACCGACGAAAGTGTTACGACGGCTTTCGCCAAGGTTTTGGACGACAACCCCAAACTGTTCTATACGTCGAGCCGAATCCCCGCGCTACACGAGGTGCGCGGAAAGATCGTTCTGCTGCGTCGATTTAGGCTCGCCGGCAACAGTGTAAGCGGCCACACGTGGGGCCTCGACCTTACCGAATGGGATGACAAGATCAAGGCTCACTCCGACAGCGCCACTATGTGTCTCGTCCAAGACGCGCGGGGCTTTGAAGCCGCGGGAGAAACAGGCGACAAAGAGCCCTATTGCACCAAGGTATACGCCCAGGACAAGTACAAACTCACGGGAACCGACAAGCTCAGCTGGGTCGATAATGCGCTGAAGGAAACGACCGGGCGCACGCGCAACGAGGTAGATGTCGAGGACGATAACGGGGCCAAGGAGCAAGTCCTGGAGCGCTGCTGGTCTATCAACTACACCAGCTGCACGGGCTTGTCGCACGGAGGCAATCCTTTTACCTCGGCACGAGTAGTCAACGAGCATCTGTATAAGAGCCCGTACATCAACCCCAGCGGCACCGAGGATACAAAGTCAGATTACCTCAAGCACATTGGCATCATCGCATCCGACTTTGTTGATGCGGCGCTGGCCCGGAGCATCTACCAGCGCAATTACGATTACGATACACAGCACAAGCAGACAGCTTCGTACTACCTCCCGACCCGCATGCGCATGACGTACGGCGACTCGCTGAGCGATGCCTCGCTCCAGGATGGCAAGACCGTTGGCGAGGGCCATTTCCGCCTTGTCGACAGCAGCAACGTACTCAACGTGGCGGCTTCGGGCCATGCGTTTGCCATTGAATACGTGGATGTTGATGCCCTGGGCAACGAGACCGTTACAAGACTGCAGGGCTCTGTGCCCATCGATATCGATCCACGCGCGCTGACGCCCCATTTTGAGGGACTCGAAGGCCTTAAGGCCGGCGAAGACGTGCGCGCCAAGATTGCGGCATCACTCGAGGGCAAGCTCGAAACCGATGCCTGCACGGCCCAGCTCGAGTTTGTGCACGACGCGAACGGCGCTCCGGGCACGGCAATGGCCGAGGGCGAAACATTTGCCGCAGGAACGTACTGGGTGCGCGTGAACGGTCTCTTGGGCGACGCGGCGCAGAACTACACGCTCGCCAGCGACGGAGCCGCAAGCTTTACCGTAGCGGCCTCGGGCAGTGCAGGCGGCACCGGCAGCGACACGGGTTCCAACGCAGGCGGCGCCGACAAGAACGGCAAGAGCAACAAGAGAGGCCAGGGCAAGAGCTCGGGCGGAAAGCTCGCCAACACGGGCGACGGCTCTGGCGTTGCCGCCGGGCTCGCTGCCGCCGCCGTGGCGACAACGGTCGCCGGTGCAGCAATGCTTGCCAGTGACCGCGACAATACCGAGGACGTTAACGAATAGGCAAGCCAGTCTTTTGGGCGCATTAACTCAATCGGGGCGCAGAATACCGTTCTGCGCCCCGATTTTTACCTTGGCCCGAACGCCGCTATCGGCTACATCACCATGTTCAGAGCTTTCACAAATTCCTGGGCCTTCGCACGGCTACTCAGGCTAAAGACGCAAGCGGTCAACAGCCTGTTACGCAGGGAAACGTCGCGACCCTTGATCCTGTTGACCCCCGTGATGTCCTTAAGGTAGACAATCTCGGTGTGCCTGTCGCCAAAAGTGCCCTTCTTGAGCACCTCGATACGATTGGGGTAGATCTTAACGTCTTTAAACCTACCCGAACCTTTGTCCTGGAATAGCAGCGTGTTGTTGTCCATACGCGTCACTCCCGTGGGGTTCGCTAAAACTGTCTCTATTGTCACATTTTAGTCACCGCAAGGCTCCCATGCGAAGGTGCCAGACAGCACAGCAATTCGTATCCGCGCGAGGCTTTAAACTAGATGCGATAAAGATGCATTCCACAAGAGGAAAGTGGGGCGACAGTGATGGGCGAACTGGTAAACCGTGGAGAATCGGCAATCGTGCCCGAAGGTTTTTACAAGCAGGTTTCCTCGATTCTCAACGCCGCTCGCGACAAGGCCTATACCGCCGTTAACTTTGCGATGGTTGAGGCGTATTGGGAGATCGGCAAGAGCATAGTTGATGAGCAGGGCGGAGAGGAGCGCGCCAAGTATGGAGAGGCGCTGCTCAAGGCCCTCGCAATCAGACTTACCAAGGATTTTGGTAAAGGTTTTGGAGCAAGAGAGCTGCGCAAAATGCGTCAGTTCTATCTTGCATTTCCAATTCGGGACTCACTGCGTCCCGAATTGAGCTGGACACATTACCGCAGGTTAATACGCATTCCTGACCCCGAAGCTCGCACCTGGTACATGAACGAATGCGCCGACTCTCGCTGGAGCACGCGCCAGCTCGAACGCCAGATCAACACCATGTTCCGCGAGCGCCTACTTGCCAGCAAAGACAAGGAGGCTGTCACCCAAGAAATCCAAAAGAGCGCCCCAGCTCGTCGCCCCGAGGATATCATCCGCGATCCATATGTACTGGAGTTTTTAGGTTTCTCGGACGATACTGCGTTTCGCGAGAGCGATCTAGAGCAGGCGCTCATCACACATCTTCAGAAGTTCCTGCTGGAGCTTGGCCGTGGCTTCGCTTTCGAGGCGCGCCAAAAGCGCATCACCTTTGATGGGCGCCATTTCTATATTGACCTTGTTTTTTACAACTATCTGATGCGCTGCTTCGTGCTCATCGACCTTAAGACCGATGACCTTACGCATCAGGACCTGGGCCAGATGCAAATGTATGTGAACTACTACACGCGTGAGCTCATGAACGAAGGCGACAATCCGCCCATAGGCATCGTGCTCTGCGCGGACAAAAGCGATTCGATCGTCGAGTACACGCTGCCCGAAGACAACGACCAAGTGTTTGCCGCCAAATACCTGCCGTATCTTCCAAGCAAGGAAGAGCTGGCGCGCGAGCTGAGTGCCGAGTACCGCGCCATCAACGAAGCGACCAATGGCGAAACGCAAGGGTAGCAGCACGTTGCGACCGAAACGCCCGCACGCCTGTGAGCCGTCCCGCGCTGCGCTTCCCTACTTCCCAAAGATCGCAGCGAGCAAGCCCTTGCGTTTGGGCTTTTCTTCTCGGTAGGAACCCTCGACGGCGGCTGCAACCTGGCGCGGTTGCTCGCCGCCTCCACGGCGCACGATCTGGTACAGAAACGGCGACTTAACGTATTTGACCTCGATGGGCGTGGCGTGCACGGTGCTCTCGCCGGACAGATGCAGGCTCGGGTTGAGCGGTGCCACCACATGCGTCTCGCGCTTGTCGCTAAACACCACCGCGGCCGCGCGGCCCGTCTGGCCGTTCACAGCGATGCGCACTTGCTCGCCGTCGCGGCTGTCCGTCGCCGGACGATCGACAAAGTAGACCGGCACCATCACCAGACCGTCCTTATGCTTGCGGGCCTTGCGCGCCCAGGTTCGGATGCTCTTTTTATTGAGCCCAAGCACTGCCTCGGCATCGTTGCCGACAATGTCGAGCGCCAACTTATCAATGACCACTTGGTCCTTGGTAGACGCATCGACGGAGACAACGCGAAAATCACCTTCCTGCATGGCCGGGTCAAACGGCCCAACCTTGGCAAAGTCCCACGGCTCCAAAATGCCCATAAGGCGAACATCCAGATAGTTTGCCCGCGGATACGCCCAGTCGAGCACCTCGTAGTACACCAGGGTTTCCTTGCTCAGGCCCTTGCCCGGGAAGCTCGCCATCATACGCAGGTCCGCCAGCGCCATGGGGAAATAGAAGAGCATCATGTCGTTTTGGATTGCGTCTTCCACCTCGTGCCCGGCAAAGGCGTCGGGGTACTGACGCACCAGCTGCAGTGCGTTGGCACGCGCCTGCTGCGGCGAGATTTCGCATGGAATACCCTGCTCCGGCACATACTCCGCACCCACGCCCATGGTCAGACGTTTGCTAAACGTACCGGGCTTGAGCAGGTCGGCAATGCCGATCTTGTTGCCGCAGGACGGGCACTCAAACACACGCTGCGTTGACTCGCCCTCAAAGGACGCGCCGCAGAAGGGGCAGGGAATGCTCACGTGCGTGGCTTCTTGGAACTCCTGCGCCGTGCCGCGGTCCTCCCATAGCAGATGCTCCAGAACCGACTGATTGCGCCAGTGCGAATTAAAGAAATACCAGTCCGGGTCCTCCGGGCGCTCGAGCTGCGACACATGGGTGAGCTTAAGTAGCCCATCGACAACCGTCAGCGGCGCATGGCGAATGCCCAAAGCGCTCTTGGGCTCCCCCGCATCGGCCTGCCACGGAACGACCGTGCCGCAATAGGCGCACTCAAAGCTGCGTTTAGCCTGGTGTGAGTACATAGGGCCGCCGCAGTTTTGGCATTTAATGGCAAACATCTCGTCCATGGAAACGTCCTCCTTTGCACAGGGGCTGTCGACATTAAGTATGTCGAGCAAACTGGCACATGCCCATACCCATGTGGCCCAAAATGGACCACCCAGGCAGACGGGAAGGCCTGCTCGTTAGCGCGGGCAGACCATTGCTGCATTTTCTGAGCACCGGCGCACGGTGCGCCCATGCGAGCTACACTATCCCCTTAAACATGATTGTGAGGACGACCGCTATGCTATTTGTAAATCGGCTGGTACATACGCTTGTTCCCGGCAGCGAGGGCGAGCCGGTCGATGCCTCCTGCCGCACCAACGCGGGCTTCGCCGCAAGCCTCATCTGCATTGGCCTCAACATCACCCTGTGCCTGGCCAAGGGCATCGCAGGCCTGCTCGCCGGCTCCGTCTCCCTCATCGCCGACGCTTTCAACAACCTCTCCGATGCCTCGAGCAACATCGTGAGCCTGCTCGGGTTCCGCCTTGCCAGCCGCCCTGCAGACGAAGGCCACCCCTATGGCCACGGCCGCTACGAGTACCTAGCCGGCTTGTTTGTCGCCGTCCTGGTTTGCGCCGTCGGCATCAACCTGATCCTCGAGTCGGTCACTAAGATCATCAAGCCCTCCCCCACCGCCTACACGCTGGTCTCCCTAGCCGCTCTCGTCTTGTCCATGCTCGTCAAATTCTGGATGGCCGCATTCAACCGTGCGCTGGGCAACCGTATCGATTCCGAAACACTCATCGCCACAGCACAGGACTCCAAAAACGACGTCATCACCTCGGGATCGGTCCTGGCCGCAGCGCTTATTTCGCAGACGACCGGCTTTGACCTTGACGGCTGGGCGGGCCTGGGCGTGGGCGTCTTCATCTGCATCAGTGGCATGGGCCTGGTGCGCGACGCCATCAGCCCGTTGCTGGGGCAAGCGCCCGACCCCAAGCTCGTCCAGGCAATCCGCGACAAGATCGTGTCCTATCCGCAGGTCTTGGGCACACACGACCTGATGGTGCACGACTACGGCCCCGGTCGTCAGTTTGCCAGCGCCCACGTGGAGATGCCCGGCGAGGGCGACGCGTTTGAACATCACGAGATCCTGGACACCATCGAGCACGACATCAAGCGCCAGATGGGCATTGACATCACGCTGCACTGCGACCCCATCGCGACAACCGGCGATGATTTGCGCGGCTGGGTCAAGCGCGGCATCATGCAGATCGACCCCGCACTCTCCATCCACGACCTGCACGAGCACGACGGGTTCGTTTCGTTTGACCTGGTGCGTCCCGACGGCTTTGATATATCCGACGAGGAGCTGCTGGAGCTCGTCACGCGCATCGTGCACGAGCGCCGGCCCAACGTCTCGTGCGTCGTCACATTTGATTCGGGCTTCAGCTCGCCCGAGCGTCCGGCCGAGCAGCTGTAGCCCACTTACCAGCTAGTTTCCCTGCGCGCCCGAGATGCCGTTTTGTAGGGCGTTCCAGGCATCCGTCGCCATGTCGCCCAAGTTCTGAGCGGTGTCGCCCAGGTTCTGAGCCGTATCACCCAGCTCTTGGGCCTTATCCCCAAGCTCCTGTGCCTTGTTGCTCAAGTCCTCCAGCGTATTGGAGCTCGAGCCGTCGGTACCGCTTTGGCCGTCGGACGAGTTGCCCGAGCTGTTCTTGTGCGTGAGCTGAATTTCGAGGTTGCCGTTGTCGTTATAGTAGGCAGAAGTAACGACCCAGTTGGCATCGACGACGGGCGTTGAGCCATCATCAGTCAGGACCACGGCATTCGAAAGATCGGCGCCGCGCGACTTGAGGATCTTCTTGGCGTTGGACCAGTACTGCCCCGGGATATCGCTCAGATCGACGGTGCCGGACTGGGTAGTCTCAGTTTGCTCGGCAGCGGTATCGGCCGTTGAACTCCCTCGCTTGTTGAGCATGCCCGACACGATGGCAAACACAACCGACAGCGCAAAGAAAATCGCCAGCACGATGAGGATCTTCTTGATCACGCTCGACGAACGCGACGGCTTCTTCTCCTCGTCCTCGCCATATTGCGGAATCGACTTGGGGTACTCGCGATACGGCTCGCGCGACTCGTAGCGAGACTGTGCCGTGCGAGGCATATACGTCGTCTGCTGAGGCTGCAGAATGGGATTTTGCGGCAGGTCATCATAGGGATTCGGCGTCGAGGCAGCATAAGAATCCTGCGGCGCGTAATCAAACGGGTCCGGAGCTGCGTTGCCATAGGGGCCTTGCGAAGATGCAGCGTAAGAATCCTGCGCCGAGTCGCCATAGCCCATAACCCGGGTGGGCTCGGCAGAAGGCTGTGTCGCGGCGGGGTCGGTATAACCGGGGTTGGGAACAACGCGGGTCGCATCGGCGCTATCGCCAGCCTGCGTGGAACCGTAGCCGCCCATCACGGTTGTCTTGTCCTGATCCATGCAACGATTCCTTTCCGTCGCCGTAAGCATCAAGTTATCCATGCATTCTACCCGCGCAAAAGCCTATGGTGGGCAAAGCCATCGGTATCTACAAGACATGCGCGGGCCTAAGGATAAAAAAGCCCCGCCGGGCCTTGTGGGCACGGCGGGGCGGGCTAGCAGCTATGGACAGCAGGCTTAGAACAGGCCGGTGATGTTGCCGTCGTTGTCGACGTCGATGTTCTCGGCCGCGGGAACCTTGGGCAGGCCCGGCATGGTCAGAACGCTGCCGGTCAGCGCGACCACAAAGTGGGCGCCGGCGGAAACCTTGAGCTCGCGCACCGTGATGCGGAAGCCCTCAGGAGCGCCCAGCGCCTTGGCGTTGTCGCTAAAGCTGTACTGGGTCTTGGCAACGCACACCGGCAGGTTGCCAAAGCCGTTCTCGCGCAGCTCGGCGAGCTGGCGCTTGGCAGCCGGCGTAAAGTCAACGCCGTCGGCGCGGTAGACCTTGGTGGCAACGGCCTCGAGGGCATCAGCGACATCAGCGCCGTCCTCATAGGCAAACTTGAGCTCGCTCGGCTGCTCAATCAGACGCATGACCTCATCGGCAAGCTCGAGCGCGCCCTCGCCGCCCTTGGCCCAGACCTCGGAAAGCTTAACGTTGACGCCGAGCTTCTGGCACTCGGACTCGATGAGAGCAAGCTCGGCCTCGGTGTCCGTCGGGAAACGGTTGATGGCGACCACGCAGGGCAGACCATAAACGTTCTGGATGTTGTCGACATGACGCAGCAGGTTGGGCATGCCAGCCTTGAGTGCCTCGAGGTTCTCCTCGTTGAGGTCGGCCTTGGCGACGCCACCGTTGTACTTCAGCGCACGAGCGGTCGCGACGACCACGACGGCGCTGGGGCGAACGCCCGTCATGCGGCACTTGATGTCGAGGAACTTCTCGGCACCCAGGTCGGCGCCAAAGCCGGCCTCGGTAATGGCGACATCGCCAAAACGCATCGCCATACGCGTGGCCATGATGGAGTTGCAGCCGTGGGCGATATTGGCGAAGGGACCGCCGTGGACAAACGCGGGCGTGCCCTCGAGCGTTTGCACCAGGTTGGGCTTGAGCGCATCCTTAAGCAACGCGGCCATGGCACCCTGGGCCTTAAGGTCGCGGGCACGGACGGGCTCGCCGGCAAAGCTGTAGCCGACGACGATCTCGCCCAGGCGCTCCTTGAGGTCGCTGATGCTCGTAGACAGGCACAGAATTGCCATGACCTCGGAGGCGACGGTGATATCGAAGCCGTCCTCGCGCGGCACGCCCTGGGCTTTACCGCCAATGCCGTCAATGACGTGGCGCAGCTGACGGTCGTTCATATCGACGACGCGCTTCCAGGTGATGCGCTTAACGTCAATACCGAACTGGTTGCCCTGCTGAATATGGTTGTCGAGCATGGCGGCCAGCAGGTTGTTGGCAGCACCGATAGCGTGGAAGTCGCCGGTAAAGTGCAGGTTGATATCCTCCATGGGGATCACCTGAGCCCAGCCGCCACCGGCAGCACCGCCCTTAACGCCAAAGACAGGGCCGAGCGAAGGCTCGCGCAGGGCCACGGCGCTCTTGACGCCGCGGCGACGCAGGCCATCGACCAGACCGATGGTCGTGGTGGTCTTGCCCTCGCCCGCAGGCGTTGGGTTGATAGCGGTCACGAGGACGAGCTTGGCCTGGTGATCAGTCGGCTCGTTGAGCAGTGAATAGTCGACCTTAGCCTTGTCGAAGCCGTACGGAATCAGGTGCTTTACGTCGACGCCGGCGTTCTTAGCCACCTCGGTAATGGGCAGCGGCGTGACGGAACGTGCGATTTCGATGTCAGTAGGCATGGGCGGTCCTTTCGTTACCGAATGAGAAAAAGACCAATTCAGCATAGCACGGGCGCGCAATAGTAAAACACCCGTAACCGATGAATGGCGATATGTTTATCCAATGCTCAGCGATAGCCTACAGACTAGCCAAAACAAAGCGCCCTAAACGGTAGGTTCAATCCCCAGGTGCTCAAAGGTGCGAAGGGTTGCCTGACGGCCCTGCGGTGTACGAATCATCAGCCCACACTGCAGCAGATAGGGCTCATAGACATCCTCGAGCGTGCCCGGGTCCTCGCCCACCGCGCTGGCAAGGGTCGTAAGTCCCACGGCGCGACCGGAGAACGTCTTGGCGAGCGTCTCCAAAATGCGAATATCCATCCAGTCCAGACCGAGCTCGTCGATCTCGAAGAACTCGAGTGCCTGACGGCAGATATCGAGCTCAATGGGACCGTTGCCGCGCACCTGTGCGTAATCGCGCACGCGCTTGAGCAGGCGGTTGGCAAGACGTGGCGTGCCGCGCGAACGCGAGCCGATCTCGAGTGCACTGGGGTGGTCGATCGTCACGCCCAGGATAGTCGCCGAGCGCGTCACAATCTGCGCGAGCTCCTCGACCGTGTAGTAATCCAGGCGATATGAAATGCCAAAGCGGTCGCGCAACGGGCCTGTCAACATGCCTGAGCGGGTCGTTGCCGCTACCAACGTAAACTTGGGAATATCCAGGCGAATCGAGCGCGCCGCCGGACCCTTGCCAATCACGATATCGAGGGCAAAGTCCTCCATCGCGGGGTACAGGACCTCCTCGACCGAACGGTTGAGGCGGTGGATCTCGTCGATAAACAGCACATCACCCGGCTGCAAGTTAGTAAGGATGGCCGCCAGGTCGCCCGTGCGCGCGATGGCAGGGCCGCTCGTGGTCTTGATCTGAGCGCCCAGCTCGTTGGCGATAACGGTGGCCAGCGTGGTCTTGCCCAGGCCCGGAGGACCCGAGAAAATCACGTGGTCGAGCGTCTCGCCACGGCTCTGCGCCGCTTCGATCAACACGCGCAGGCTCTGCTTGATATGCTCCTGACCGCAGTAGTCGTCCAGTCGCTGGGGGCGCAAAGTGCGGTCGACATCGAGATCCTCGGCCGTCAGCTCCGAGCCCACCATGCGCTCGCCGTGCGCCATGGATGCCGCCGGCGAGTTGCCGGGCGTCGCCCACAGGTCTTGAGAGTCATCGGCTTCCCACATCACGCATCCATTCCGAGTCGCTTAAGCGCCGCGCCGAGCAGATCCTCGACACGCATATTCTGCCCATCATACCCGCTCAGGGCAACATCGGTCTCCTGCGGGCTAAAGCCCATGGAAAGGAGCGCCGCACGGG
This sequence comes from uncultured Collinsella sp., assembly GCA_959600835.1. Lineage (GTDB taxonomy): Bacteria > Actinomycetota > Coriobacteriia > Coriobacteriales > Coriobacteriaceae > Collinsella. The sequence continues at coordinate 35,881 of CAUGNQ010000003.1, forward strand.
CGTCATCGATCGCCGAAGGAGCGGCGGCGGGAACCGGCATCGCAACCTGGCCGGGAATCACGTCGACCGGCACAAAGCCCTTATCCTTGGCAAAGGTGCTCTTGAGTTCCAGGATCAGGCGCTGAGCTGTCTTTTTGCCCACACCGGGTACCTTGGCCATGCCCTTGTCGTCCTCGGCCATCACCAGCGAATACAGCTGCCCCACGGTATAGGTGGAAAGCACGGCGAGCGCCAGACGCGGGCCAACGCCCGAGACAGACACGAGCCGATCGAACATCGTGCGCTCATCCTTAGAGGAAAAACCGAAAAGTGTCATGGCGTCCTCGCGCACCTGCATACGCGTGTAGAGGCGGACCTCGCCGCCGGGCGTCGGCAACGTGGCCGCAGTGCTGCCCGAGATGCCGAGCTCAAAGCCAACGCCCGACACATCGACGACAGCAGAGCTCATCGTGGCTTCGACAAGCGTTCCGTGGAGCTGGGAAATCATCAGTATCCGGTTCCTCTCTGTTGATAAAACTCGCCACCGGTGAGGGCGCGGGTGCGGCTGAGGTTTACGTGGCAGATGGCGCAGGCCAGGGCATCGGCGGCATGGTCGGGATGCGGGTCGTGGTCGAGCTGCGTGAGCGTGCGTACCATGTAGGCGACCTGCCGCTTGTCCGCGGCGCCGGTGCCCACCACAGCCTGTTTGATCTGCATGGGCGTGTACTCGCCAATCTCGAGCGCGCACTCCGAAAGCGCCACGAGCGCAGCACCGCGGGCATGCGCCGTGGGGATGGCCGAACGAACGTTGGCGCCAAAGTAGATGCTCTCGACAGCAGCCGTGTCGGGTCGATAACGCTCGACGACATCCTTAAGGTCATGGGCGATATGCGACAGGCGCACCGCGAGCGGACTTCCGGCACTGGTCTCGATGCAGCCGTAGGCACGGCAGCGAACCTCGCCACGCCGCTCCTCGATAATCCCCCAACCCGTATGAGCCAAACCGGGGTCAATGCCTAAAATAACCAAGCCAACCTCCCCTCGTCTTTTACCAAGCGCAAGGCAAGGCCCCGCGCACTACTCACGAACGTCTGTTCTAGAATAACACAACGGGGTCAAGATGCTTAGTTGAAGTATCGGGGTTGAGAGCGAATCCCATCCCCAGTTTAGTTCTGCGAGAAGAATGGGAACTGTCGGGGATCAACCGGCGGATGCGGCATCGGGCCACCCTGGTGCCCACCCTGCGGGCCACCCTGGCCGCCCATCATCTTATCGATGGCGTCCTGAACCTCGCCCTCGAACTTTTTCATTCCCTCGTGTAAACGACGCTGACCGTCTTCAGAGCGCAACTCCTCCATTTGTTCGGGCGAAATACCCAGTAGCTCGCCCAGCACGCCCATCATCTCGTTTCGCACGCGCTCACTAGTATCCTCGTCAGCAAAACGGCGCACCTCGGCGCGCGCCAGCGAATCGACCGTCATACGCTCCTTGCCGTTAAGCCCCAGGTCGGACCACGCGAGCATGTACGGCCAGGAGCGCTCGGCAAACGAACGGGACGAAACGATCGGCGCCGTCGGCAACATGCGGCGGGCAGCCTCACCCTGTCGAACGAGCATCAGCAGCAGCGAGCAGGCCTCAGGCTTGCCAGCGGCCATCGGGATGTCGTCGAAAGATCGATTGCGGTCCACGTGCGCCTCAAGCGCGCCATCGATCTCACCCGGCTCGACCCCGCCGAGCAGCTGTGCCGCGCGGTCGAGCATATCGACCGGACCGTCGAGCGTCGAGAGCGCCTGCGCCAGCACTCGCTCCATACAATCTTCCACCGCGTTGAGCGTCACGAGCTCTTGGGGCACCACGGCAGACGTGCGGTTGCGCACGCGCGCCACAAACTCAAGCGTCGACAGGTACACATCGCCAAAGGGCGCATAATCGCCCTGGTAGCCGCCGCAAAGCGCCGGCGCCGCCAGTGCGTACTCGGTTTTGGACAGCGGGCTCAGCGCCATCGCACCCAACTCGAGCGCCGTGTCCTCCAGCATGAGGCCCAGCGTGCGAGAGCGCAGGCGCTCGGCGTCGCCCGCCGACACATCGCGGTCGAGCACGCGCGCGGCATCCGGCGCATCGCGCTCAACCGTGCGAATATGCAGGCGCTCGGCAATGGCGCGAACGGCGGCACAGCGAGCAGCCTCGGCCTCCTCCTGCGCCGGCGTAAAGATGCGGTTGCGCCCCAGCACCAGGCCAATCACATTACGTGGGCCCAGAGCGTCGACGGCCAGCGCCGCCAGCAGGGACGACGGCAAGTCGCCCTCGAGTGCCACCACGGCGCGCGACGCACCGTGGGCCCGGGCGTTGTCGCGCACGGCGAGCACCAGCGCCTGCCACAGCCACTCCTCGGAACGGAACTCGGGCAGTTCGTGATCTTCCAGGGCATCGAGCATCACGCCGCGCTGAATCTCCTGAACCAGCAGGCTCTCCTCAAAACACGGCGCTTGGGCCACCACGCGACCGCAGTCGTCGAGCACAAACGAACCGCCGGTATACACCGACTCGTCATAGGCACCGACCGGCGCCATACAGGCAAACCACACACTACGCTTGGATGCGATCTTGCGGTAGGCGCCGCTGCGAACGGCGGCAATGGCGGCAGTCTCGCGGTCGGTCATGTCAAACGCATTGAATTGGAAATACGCAATGAGGTCAACACCGGTCGGCAACATCTCGAGTTCGCGGTCCAAGTCAAAAATCACGGCGATGCGCACGCCGTCCACGTCGAACACCGGCGGCGCCCAACGCGTGTCGTTGTTCTCGCCACGCTGCAGGGCAATGCTCGAACGCGCCGGCACCACATGACCGTCCTTGAGCATCATGTAGTCGAGCAGCGGCTGGCCCTCAAACGAAACCGCCGCGGGCACGATGCAGATCATGTCAAGCTCCTGGATACGCTCGGCGACACCAGTCAAGCCGGCAAGCATGTCGTGCTCAAAGTCGGCAGTGCCCACCAGGCCCCCGGGCATGGCGCCCATAAAGAGCGGAGCCGGAACGCACAGCACGCGCGCCCCGCGCTCGTGGGCCAGACGAGCCTGGTCCTCGATGCGGCCGCAAATGCCCTCAATATCACCCAGGCGCATATCGATCTGTGCAAGCGCGAGCTTCATGGCTCAGCCCTTTCCGTCGTAAACCATCGTTGTCGTAGTAAAAGCGCCGGCCGCATAATGCAGCCGGCGCTCGCATGTGCATATGCTAGCTATGATACCCCGAGCGGGGGCGCGCTCCTAGAACGTCGCGGACCACAGCCCGTGCAGGTTGCAATAGGCATAGACGGTACCGGTCTTGGAGCCGCCCGCGAAAAACGTCGCGGGCTTCATGCCGGGCTCAAGGTAATGGACCTCTAAGCGGCCCTCGGCCTCAAGGGCGATCCACTCAATATAGTGCTCGGGCAGGCTGGGGTGCTCGACCGAGCCAACGCGTGCGCGAATCACGTGACCGTCGCGCTCGGTCTCGACAACAGGCACGTGCTTCTCGTGCGCCGCGTCCTCAGTGTTTGCGGTCAGTTCCGTGCAACCGGCAGGGGTTGCAACGTCGTTGCCAAGGGCGGCAATGAGCTTACCGTCGGGGTCCTTAAAGAATTTCGCCATGATGTTCTCCTTTGCTGACGTGCCAATGTTCTTGATGGTTCTTATGCCCAAAGGCAGACAAACCATCCACGGCATTGCAAATGAACACATAACGGGCGGGGACGATGGGGCAGCGTGCGCTATCCGCCCTGGCGGCCCCACCCGAGCGGGTTAGCGCCCGTCGCCGCCCAGCAGCGCCAGAACATCTTCGCGGGTAAACAGCGCCGACGAGATGCCGTCGCCGCCGAGCACGCTGTTGACCAGGTCGCGCTTGGACTCCTGCATCTGCATGATGCGCTCCTCGATCGTGTCCTTGGCGATGAGCTTGTACACGGTCACGGTATGTTGCTGGCCAATACGATGCGCGCGGTCGGTCGCTTGGTCCTGCGCCGCCACGTTCCACCACGGGTCGTAGTGGATGACCACGTCGGCCGCCGTCAGATTAAGGCCCACGCCGCCCGCCTTGAGCGAAATCAAAAAGACCGGGACCTCGCCCGCTTGGAACTGCGCGACCATCTTGGCGCGGCTCTCCTTAGATGAAGCGCCCGTGAGCTTAAGGAAGGCGATGTCCTCCTTGGCCAAGCGCTTACCGATGATATCGAGCATACCCGTAAACTGGCTGAACAACAGGATGCGATGCCCGCCGTCGAGTGCGCCGTGCACGAGCTCCATACACGTATCGAGCTTTGCGCTCCCCGCCTTGTAATCCTCGTAGTGTAGACGTGGGTCGCAGCAGATCTGGCGCAGCTTGGTGAGCTCGGCGAGCACCTTGAGCTTGTCCTTCTTAAACTCCCCAGCCTCGCGGTGCTGCACCTGCTGGGCGATGCGGTCCTGGTTGGCCAGGTAGAGCTTGCGTTGTTCGCCGGTAAGCTGTGCCATGACGGTGTCCTCGATCTTCTCGGGCAGGTCGGCCACCACGTCTTCCTTAACACGGCGCAGCACAAACGGCGACACGAGCGCCTGCAGGCGAGCGGCGCTATCGCCCTCGGCATGCTCGACGGGGCTCTCAAAGCGCTTGGCAAACGACTCGCGCGTCCCCAAAAGGCCCGGCATCAAAAAGTCGAAGATGCTCCAGAGCTCGGACAGGCGGTTTTCGATGGGCGTGCCCGTCAGGGCAAAGCGCACGCCGGCAGGCAGGCGCTTGGCAGCGCGCGCCACCTGCGTGAGCGGATTTTTAATGTACTGTGCCTCATCGAGCACCACGCGGGCAAAATCCTGCTCGACGTACTCGTCGATATCGCGCCGCATAAGGTCATACGACGTTACGACCACGTTATGCTCGGCCACGCCGGCAATCTGTACACGACGTTGAGCCTTGGCGCCCACAATGGCGCACACATCGAGCGACGGGGCAAAGCGCTCCAGCTCGGCAGTCCAGTTGTACACGAGTGAGGCCGGGCATACCACGAGCGTGGGCTTGGTGTCCCCCGCCTCCACGCGCGCCAGGATATGCGCAATCATCTGGAGCGTTTTGCCCAGGCCCATGTCGTCGGCCAAGATGCCGCCAAGGCCCAGGTGTTCGAGCGAGCCGAGCCACTGGTATCCGTCGACCTGGTAGCCGCGCATCGTTGCCTTGAGCGAGGCGGGTACCGTAAAGTCCATCTTGCCGAGCGTGTCCAGGCGCTCGACGGTGCGGCGGAACGCGGCGTCGCGATCGGCCTCGAGCGCCGGCGTGCGCGCGAGCATGCTATCGACAAAAGGGTGCTCGACGCGGGAAGCGACACGCCGTCGAGCAGGTCGACGGCATCGACACCCAGATCTTCGGCAAGGCCAAACGCGGCGCGCGCTCCCTCATCCAGGCGCACGATGTCGCCGGACGTCAGGCGCGCAAACGTCTGGTGGCGCTTGTACGAATCGAGATAGACGGCAAGGTCTGCGGCCGAAAGCCCGCTCGCGCCCAGCTCGACGTCGAGCAGGTTACTCTTGACGGTCGCACGCACCGAAAGCTTGGGCGCAGGGCGGACCGAGACCTGGCGCAGACGGTCACTGAGCATGACCTCACCCAGCTCGGACAGGGCGGACAGACCCTCGGTCAGCAGACAGAACAGGCTCTCATCATCGCGCTCCTCAAACGCCAGACCGCCCTCGTAGAAATCGAAGTACAGGGCCGCCGTATCCATAACGCGAAACTCCGCCACCTCGTCGCGGGGTGGCACACCGGGGCGCTGCTCTTCGAAGGGGCTGCCCGGAGCGCCCAGGCCAAAGAGATCCGCCGACCAGTCACCGTAGGTAACCGTAATCTTGCAGGTCACGAGCCCATCGTCGACGCCGATTGCCATGGCAAAGCTCGGCTCGGGCGCCACGGTATCGAGCGCAGCGGGCGCGGTAAGGTCGGTATAGTCGCGCAAAATGGGCAGCGCCATACGGCAGAACTCCCCCACCTGCTCGGCGGCAATATGGGCGGGCGTGCGGCACGGCAGCAAGCGCGACAAAAAAGGTGCGGCATGCTGAGCAAATGCAGCGTCGGTACGGCGCGCGCGGCGCGTGTCAACCAAGTAGGCGGCATCGCCCGACGCAAAGCAGTACATATCGGCGGGCAGGCGCAGGTCATAGCTACCACCAGCCGCCGGCGCGATTTTGGCGGCAAGCAGCGGTGGGCGCTTAGCGGATGCCCCGTCCTCCCCTTGCGGAGACAGCTCAACCGCCACGTCGTAGGTGCGATGCGTCGTCATCCCCCGCGACCAGGCGGGCTCAAAGGAGATGGTCTGGCCGCGCAGCAGGTCCAGCACATATACGATGCTATGCTCGGACAGCGGCAACTGACGCTCGGCAACAAAACCGCTGCGGGCAAAGTCGTACGACGCCGAACGCGAGCTTGTGATGTCATCGAGATAGGCAACTGTCGTCGCAACAAGGTTGAGCAGCTTTGCCGATGTTTCGTCAAAGGCCTCAGGTGAATGGACAAACGTGAGCTTCTTGCCATAGGAGAACGTGCCGCCGCGCACGTAGGCATCGGCCATGCCGTCGATGTCCTTGACCACGTAGGACACCGATCCACAGCGAATGCGGAACTCGAGCGCCCAGCTAAAGCGGTCGGCGAACAGCGGATTGTAGTACGGCACCAACGAGGGCTCCAACGCCGCTTTGGGAGCGTCGGGATCAACGGCACCGGCAAGCTTGCGGCGCATGCTCGCCAGCTCATCCATGCGCGCGTCCGAAAGATCGGAAAGCGCCGCCACAAGGCTCGGGCTCGTGGGGACGGGCGCCGGGAAGGGAAAGTTGGGGTTGACGGCCGGCGCGGCGGACGCGGCGCGCGCGGGCTGTTTCGGCTGCGCCGTAAACGTGCGAACCGGCGTGCGCAGCCCCTCAACAGGCTCAATGCCGCTGGTGTCCAGGTACGCCAGCGCTGTGGCGATGGCGTGCTTGCACATACCGGGATAGCGGTATGCGGCGGGGCAGTCGCAGTCGTAGTCGATAACCTCGTGCTCGTCCATATCGAGCGCCACGTGCGTCTTGTACAGGTCGCCGCGCGAGCCGCGCACCGAGCCCTCAACCGTCACGTTTTTGGAGAAGCGCGAGCCGCTGTCCTCAATCGACAGCACGGCGCCGTTGAGCATGAGCGAGCGGCCCTTCATAAAGGTGCCGCTCAACGCCGCCTCTTTGCGAAGCGCCTGCACAAACGTCCCCTGCGCCATCACTTCCTCCAATCTCACCCGGGGTAGCTTAGATCACCGTCACGCGGCCCTGGTTACCCACAATGGCCTTGGCCTCGGCCAGCAGCGGAATCGAACGCGCGTTGACCTTGGCAGGTACCTCGGCACGCAGCACGCGCCCGTCCACCTGCTCGATAAAGATCTCCACGCGGTCGCCGCCCGGGTTAGCGGTGAGCACCGTGGCCAGGCGCGCCATATTGCCCTGGCTAAAGCGGCTGTTGGGCACCATGACCTCAAACACCTTGGGCTTGTTGTTCTCCTCGTTGAGCTCGAGCGGCACGATCTCCTGCGCGATGATCTGGTCGCCGCGGTCCGAGCGCTCGAGCTTGCCCTTAATGCGCACAAAGGCATCGGACAGCTGCGCGCCGGTCTCGGGATCGACCTCGCCGTACAGGTACCCCTCGGCCTCCTTGTAGGTCTTGGGGAACACGACGACGGTGGCCTCGCCTTCCATGTCCTCGAGCTGCACGATGCCCATGGGGTCACCGTTTTTGGTCACGCGCTTGGACACGCTCGAGACCATGCCGGCCCACCACAGCGCCTTGCCCTCGGGAATTTCCTGGTTGATGGTGCCGCCCGTAGGATTCTGAACTTCGTAGCCGGTGTCGATCTGCGAGAACGAGAAGTCACGCGCCTTGGCTAGTGCATACTCAAACGGGCGCAGCGGGTGGTCCGAGACATAGATGCCCAGAACCTCCTTCTCCTGACTCAACTTAAGGTGGCGGTCCCATTCCTGGCCATCCGGATCGGGCACGCTCACCTCAAAGCCCGAGCCCTCAACGTCGCCAAACATATCGAAGAACGACGTCTGGCCGCTCGCGCGATCCTTCTGGCGCTTCACCGCGGCATCGATGATGTTCTCGGGGTTGTTCTTGTCCACAAAGTGCATCATCTGGCGACGCGGATACCCCGTGGAGTCGAAGGCGCCTGCCTTGATCAGCGATTCGATTACGCGACGGTTGGCCTGGCTCGAGTCCACGCGCTCGACAAAGTCGTGCAGTGTCTTAAACGGACCGCCCGCCTCGCGCTCGGCGATAATCGCCTGCGCCACGCCGGTGCCCACGCCGCGGATGCCGGCCAGACCAAAGCGCACGCCCTCCTTGGTAGCCGTGAACTCGGTGCCGGACTCGTTGACATCTGGCGACAGCACGGGGATGCCGTCGTGACGGCACGCCGAGACGTAGTGCACGATCTTGTCGGTCTTGCCCGTATAGGACGTCAGAACGGCCGCCATGTACTCGTGCGGATAGTGCGCCTTGAGCCACGCCGTCTGCATAACCAGGATGGCGTAGCCGGCGGAGTGCGACTTGTTGAAGGCGTAGGATGCGAACTCGAGAACATCGTCCCAAATCTTCTGGGCGACCTCGCGCGTGTAGTTGTTCTTGATAGCGCCGTTCATCCAGTGGTCGTAGGTGGTCTCGTCCGAGCCATCCTCCCAGTGCAGCACCGTCGACGTGAGCAGCTTGATCTTTTTCTTAGCCACGGGCTTACGGATACGCGAGTCCGATTCGCCCTTGGAGAAGCCGCACATCTCGACGGAGATGAGCATAACCTGTTCCTGGTAGACCATGGTGCCGTAGGTTTCGCCCAGGATGTCGTCCAGGCGGTCGTCGTAGGAGACGGCCGGCTCCTTGCCGTTCATACGGTTGATGTAGGACGAAACCATGCCGGCGCCCAGCGGGCCCGGGCGGTACAGGGCGATCAATGCCACGACGTGCTTGTACTCGGTGGGCTTCATGTTCTTGATCGTGGCCGTCATGCCGGCGGACTCGACCTGGAAGACGCCGGCGGTATGGCCGGAGCCCATGAGCTTAAAGATCTCGGGGTCGTCAAAGGGGATCTCTTCCTCTTTGATGTCGATGCCGAAGTTCTTTTTGATGTTTGCCTTGGCCTTGGAGATAACCGTCAGCGTGCGCAGGCCCAAGAAGTCCATCTTGAGCAGGCCCATGTCGGCAACGGTATGACCTTCGTACTGGGTAATCTCGACGCCGCCCTTGGTGTCGAGCTTGGTGGGCACGTGCTCGTTGACGGGGTCGCGGCAGATCAGAACGGCGCACGCGTGCACACCCTCGCCACGGGTAAGGCCCTCAATCGAGAGCGCCGTGTCGATGATGCGGCGGGCGTCGTCGTCCTTTTTATAGGCCTCGGCAAAATCGGGGTTAAACAGATCCTCTTTGCCGGGTTGCTTTTCGAGCACCTGCTTGAGCTTGACCTTGGGGTCGCTCGAGACCATCTTGGACAGACGCTGGCCCATGTAGACCGGGTAGTCCAGGACGCGCGCAGCGTCGTTGATGGCCTGCTTGGCCTTAATGGTCGAGTAGGTGATGACGTGGGTGACCTTCTCGGGGCCGTAGAGCTGGCGAACGTGCTCCACGACCTCGAGGCGCCGCTCATCGTCGAAGTCCATATCGATATCGGGCATCTCGGTACGCTGCGGGGACAGGAACCTCTCGAACATCAGACCGTTCTCGAGCGGGTCGAACGCGGTGATGTTCATGGCGTAGGCGACGATAGCGCCGGCGGCCGAGCCACGGCCGGGGCCGACGCCGATGCCGTTGTCCTTGGCCCATTGCACGTACTCGGCAACGATCAAGAAGTAGGCGGCAAAGCCCTTGTCGCAGATGACTTTGTATTCGTACTCAAAGCGCTCTTTGATGTTGACGCCACCAATCTCGCGCGTGGCCCAGTCGTCGCCGTAGTGCTGGCGCAGGCCCTTCTCGCACTCGCGGCGGAACTGGCTCTCGTGCGTCTCGCCGGGATCGAGCAGCGGGAAGCGCGGCAGGATGATGGAGTCCCAGTCCAGCTCAACGTAGCACTTGTCGGCGATCTCGAGCGTGTTGTCGCAGGCCTCGGGGCAATACGGGAACATCGCCCGCATCTCCTCCTCGGTCTTCATGTAAAACTCCGAGCCAGTCATGCGCATGCGGTTAGGGTCGTCGACCTTGGCGTTCATACCGATGCACATGATGACGTCCTGCACGGGCGCGTCCTCGCGGCGCAGGTAGTGGAAGTCGTTGGTGGCGATGACCTTGACGCCCACCTGCTTGGCGATATCGATGAGCGTACGGTCCATCTGCTCGTCGGTCAGGCCATTGTCGGTGGTGATGCCGTGTTCCTGGATCTCGATATAAAAGTCGCCAGGTTCGAAGGTATCACGGAAGGTCTCGGCCCACTTGATGGCGCCCTCCATGTCACCGCGGTCGATGTATTTGGGAATGATGCCCGCGATGCAGGCGCTGGTGCAGATCATGCCCTTGGCGTGGCGGCGTAGGTTGTCGAGCGTCACGCGCGGCTTGTAGTAAAAGCCCTGAACGGCGGCCTCGGAGACCGTCTGCATCAGGTTGACGTAGCCCTCCTGGTCCTTGGCCAGAAGGATCATGTGGTAGAGCTCGGGCTTATGGTCGCGAGCAAGGGTCTCGTCCGGCGTAAAGTAAACCTCGCAGCCAAAGATGGGCTTGATGACCAGGGGCGGCTTGAGCTCGTCGATGTTGCCCTTCTCGTCCCACATGGCCATGTCCTTCACATACTGGGCATGCTCGCGCGGGTTTTCCTCGGGGTCGGGCTCCACCAGCTCGTCGCGGCGGTCCTTTTCCAAGAAGGCCTTGTCGTGGCTCCAGGTTTTGTACTCGGGCGTGTTGTGGTTGACGGCGTCACAGGCCAGCGCCAGGTCGGGTACGCCATACATGTAGCCGTGGTCGGTAATGGCCACGGCGGGCATGCCCAGCTCAACGGCACGGTTGACCATATCCTGGATACGGGTTGCGCCGTCGAGCATGGAGAAGACAGTGTGATTGTGCAGATGGACGAATGCCATGTGATGAGCTCCGATGCGGGTTCGTGTTCTGACTGAACGATTTTACCCCACGGCACGGACAGCACCCGAACCTAGCCAAACCCACACGGCTCCTATTGAGTTGCGATGAAATACGGACTGTTTGGCGGCTTTTTTGGCCAAAACAGTCCGTATTCCACCGCAGGTTGTTGAGGGTTAGAGGTTGTAGGTGACCACCTGGGGCTCGCAGGGGTTGGCGGGATCGGCCTGCTCCACGCGGACGAACTTGACGGTCACGGCCTCAAAGCCCGCCTTGTGCAGAACATCGGCGTAGACGCGCGCCTGCAGGGCGTGCTTCTCCCGCAGCTGTTCCGGCGTCTCGTCCGGCGTGCCGCCCGTCTTGTAGTCGATGACCAGCGCGCGTGACGAATCCGCCGGGTTCGTCGCCAAAGCGTCGATGGCGCCCTCGGCATAGGCACCGTAGCGGGCGATGTCCTCGTCTTCGCAACCCAGCGAGAAGAACGGCACCTCGGCGCGAACGCACGGCCACGCGAGCAGGTCGGCACGAACAGCCGACTTGAGCCAGCGGTCCAGGGCAACGTCGAAGCGCTCGCGCTGCTCCGGCGTCAAGCGCCACAGACGCGCCAGCGCTTCGGCGCGCGCGGTGGGCAGTGCATCGGCACCCATCTCGATGAGCCACTGGCATGCGGCGTGGAAGGCCGAACCCAAGGCCATGGGATTGCCGGCGGGCTCGACAGCAGCCACGTCTGCATCCGTCATCTCCGAGCCATCCGACTCGGCATCATCGCCAGCCTCGTCCATGGGCACGTGTGCCTCGGCGGCACGGTCCTCGGACTCGGCATGGAGCGCCGCGGCAATTGACGAGTAGCTATACGAGTCACGCGCCGGGAACGGACAGGCGCCCATGCGCACGCCCACCGCCTGGGGATACACGAGCTCAAACGCATCGGGCTCGGGGTCGGCAGGACCGGGAACGGCGGCGCGGGCATCTGCACCGGCACCCTCCGGCTCCGCATCGCCGCAGACAAGCCTGCCCTCGGCATCCAGTAAAGCGTTGGCCTCAAACGCCTGCTCGCCAAACGTAAAGTCCGCCAGCGAGATAAGCTCGTAGTCGCCCGGCTGGGAGTTGTCGAACACCAGGCGGTCGGCATCGAGCTGTGGCATGTCCAGGCCGTCCGTCGGCAAAATACGGCGCAGCACGTCATAGGTCAGATCGGTCTCGACGTCGAAGGTCGGCGCGCACAGCTTGCCACGGCTCACGCCGGCATCCATCGCCAAGATCACCAGCTCGCGCGCACGCGTCATGGCCACATAGAGCAGACGAGCCCGCTCCTCGAGCGAAAGCTGCAGGTCATCGTTGCGCAGGCGAGCAAATGCCTCGGCGGGAGAACCCGTCGCGCAGACGTCCTCCATGAGCTCCGGCGGCAGCCACAGCGACGTGCCCTTGCCCTTAAACGCATGCTCAAACTGCTTTTTAACGTCGTCGCCCTTCACGAAGGTCCCGTCGGCAAGCTTAACGCCATCGAAACGAGCCGGCAGTGCCACGACCTGCGCTCCGCCCTCGACGCGACCCATCTGTGCCGCACCCGAGGACTTGCGCACGCCAAAGCACTCGGCGACCGCCACGACCGGATATTCCAAGCCCTTGGAGGCGTGCACCGTCATGATGCGCACCGCGCCGTCGCCCTCCTCGTTGAGCGCGCCCGGGGCTTCCTTGCCCGCCAGGAAGCGGTCAAAGGCCAGCGCAATGGAGCGCGGCGAGTTACCGAACTCGGCCTCCGCTTCGGCCACGGCGTCGAGCGCCTTGAGCACGTTGGCGGCAATGGCCTTGCCCTCGGGACCACGCTGCGCCAGACGCACAAACCAGCCGGAGGCGTTGACCACGTCGCGCGCGATGTTGGCGAACGAATCACGTCCCACGCGGCGCAGCGCATAGCGCAGCACCTCGCGGGCGCGCGTCACCAGTGGCAAGCCCTGCAAGCCGGGCACATCGGAATCGCTCATGATGCCCGCGTCGATATTCCGGCGCGAGGTCTCCCCCGTCTCGCTATCGAGCTTGGTCGCCAGCGCCAGGAACTCCTGGGCGCCGAGCGCAAACATCGGCGAGGCGAGCAGCGGCATAAGGCCCTGCGCCGTATCGGCCGGGTTGGCGAGCGCGCAGACTAGGGCGCGCACCGTCTGCACCTCGGCTGCCTGGGCAAAGACCGAGCCACCCGCGATCACGCAGTCGAGTCCTTGGTCGCGGAAAGCCTGGGCATAGACGTCGGCGTTGGTCATGCGGCCCAGCAGCAGCACCATGCCGCCCTGGGGCTGACCGGCATCGGCAAGCGCGCGGAACCGCTCCGCGATCGCGCGGGCCTTGGCCTGTGTGCGCTCCTGCGTACTGCCGCCGGCAACAAAGAGCGCCTGCCGACGCGAGGCGTCTGCCACCAGCGTGTCCTTGCGGCCGTCGCTCGCCTCAAGATCCAAAAAGCCCTGCATCAGGCCGCCGTCATCGCCGTCGAAGACGCGTGCCACGTAACGCAGCACCTCGTCATGGCTGCGGAAGTTGCGCACAAGTTTAACGAGCTCGCCGGCGGGGACATCGGCAGCAGTGCCAGCGACGGCCGCCGCCTCGGGCGCGGCAGACGAGCCCACCTTGCGCTCCTGGCGACGGAACACCTCGACCTCCGCCCCGCGGAAGCGGTAGATCGACTGCTGTGCATCGCCTACGGTACACAACGCGCGCTCCCCCGCACCCGTCAGGTAACGGATCAGGTCGACCTGCATCTGATCGGTATCCTGGAACTCATCGATCATGACCATCTTAAAGCGACCCTCGTATGCCGCTCGGATGGCCGGGTAATCGCGCAGGGCCTCGTAGGCCATGCGCAGCAGATCGTTGTTGTCGAGGGCAGACTGGCCGGCCTTGAGCGCGCGGTACTCAGCCTCTACAGCACGGGCAAGCCCCACCAGTGCCTCGAGCGCGGGACCGCCGCAGGCCAGCACGATATTGATAAACGCATCGGCGGCCTCTGCCTTGAGTAGCTCCACCTGCTCCTTAGGGAATGCCTTGCTCGCGCGCGGCATGGTGCACGACATCATGAGTCGCGCCGCATCGGCCATGGTCTTGCCGCTCGCCTCGAACGCGTCGATGGCATCGAGCGCCGTCTGCGCTTTTTCGGTCGCGGCCTTGCTTGCGCCCAACGCCGATCGATAGGCATCGGCAAGGGCCGAGGTGTCGGCCTGGCCGCGCGCCACGCGCACGTCGTCCATACCGCCCGGCAGCTGGCTCGAGAGCTCCAGCAGGTCGCGCACCAGACCCTTGATGGTCGTGCCGGCGCCAAAGGGACCGCCCTCGCCCGCCATGGGATACCAGGCGTAGAGGGCCTTGAGCGATGCCGCGAGCTCGGGGGCGGCATCGGGCGCCGTCGCGCGGGCCAGCACATGCTCAACAGCCTGATCCATAAGCTCATCGGTATCGGTAAGCACCGTGAACTCGGGATCGATGCCCAGCTCCAACGCATGCGCGCGCAGGATGCGCGAACACATACCGTGAATGGTCGAGATCCAAGCGTCGTCGACGGTCAGGGCCTCCTCGTCCATACCCTCTTCGATAAGCGCGCGACGCACGCGGTCGCGAATCTCGGCCGCGGCATCTTTGGTAAAGGTAATGGCGAGCACCTGATCCAGATGCTCGACAAACGGACCGGATTCGGGCGAGAGCGCGTAGACGATGCGGCGCGTGAGGGTAAAGGTCTTGCCCGAACCGGCGCCCGCCGAGACAAACAGCGGACGGTCGAGCGTTTTGACGACTTGCAGTTGTTGCGGCATCAAAGTCGAAAGATCCATGGTCTACACGTCCCTCCTTACAAACGTTCCTTCGTGGTTATACGAGCAGCGCGCATGCGCGGCCTGAGCCGACGTCGGGTCGACGGCGGCAACGTCGCCTGCCTCGAGTTCGTGCAGGCGCTCGGCGATGCCGGCCTCCACGCGATCGAGCAGGGCGTCGAAGTCCATGCTGCCACCCTCGCCGGGAAAGCCCTTCTTAAGCCCCGGGATGCGGCCGTCACCACGCTCCTCCTCGAGCAGCTCGGCACTCGCGGCGCCACGCAGCGCCGGTTTGCCGCCCTTGGTCGAAAAATAGAGCGCCGCACGGGCATCCAGATCCAGCGCCCGGCGCATGGCCTGCGCATAGATAAGCGTCTGGGTATGGGGCGGCAGCCACCGCGGGTCGTCGATGGCGGCCTCGCCCGATTCCTCGTCGCGCACCGTGGGGTCGGCGAGTTTAAACTCCTCAACGCCCGTGCGATGCTTGTAGTCGATTACCACGGCGCGATTCTCGGCATCCACATCCACGCGGTCGATGCGCCCGCCGAGCGGCCAACCGGCATACTCGACCTGGAGCTCGTTGAACGCAAACTCCAGGTAGCGCGGAGCAAAGGGGGTGAGCGCCTCGGACTCGTAGGCAAGCACGCCCTCCAGCTGCGGCAAGATCTCAGCCACCTGGCGCTCCTCCACTGGAGAGAGCGGCACCAGCGGGCCCTCGGTACCGCGCTTGCCCGCATGCTCGGCCAGGGTCTCGGCAAAGACCTCGCGCAACAGCCCCTGCGCGCGCGGCAGATTCATGGGCGTCACGCGCTCCATGCCCTCCTGCGGAAGACGTGCATGCAAGTGCTCCAGCACGTCATGGACAAAGTTGCCCTTCTCCATGTTGCCAAAGCCCGCATCGATGGACTGAGGTTTGACGCGATACGAGACGAACCAGCACAGCGGGCAGGTGGAATAGGCCTCGATCTGCGAGGCGGACGTCAGGCGCGGCACGAGCGGCGCGCCCTCGCCCTCGCCATCGCGACGGCGCAGGACCAAATACGGCACGGCCTCGGCACTCAGATGCTGAGGGGCTTCACAGGTCACGCGCTCGCGCTTGAGACCTTCGCCTGCCGCGGGATCGAAGTCCCTTACGATATCGCCCTCACCCACGCACTTCGCCTTGTCGGCGTCAGCGGCCTTAGCGTCACCAGTGGCCTTAGCATCGTCAGCGGCCTTAGCATCGTCAGCGGCCCTAGCATCGTCAGCGGCCTTGTCGGCGTCAGCGGCCTCGGCGTGCGCCCGCAGCTCGGTCCACACGGCAGCCGGATAGCACTCGCGCGCCTGGCGATCGTGCGTCACGCGGGCGAGCGCAACCGGACCACGCGACGCTTGCATCGCACGGCCAAAGCGCACGCGCAGCAGGGCCGCAGGCTCAAGCGTCACGCCCTCGCGACCAAGGCTCGCCGTCAGCGTAGCCAGCGGTCCCTCCTCGTGCGAGAGCGGATAGCTGTCCAGATCGACATCGGCAAACAGCACAGCATCGTAGCTGCCGGGGCGCAGAGCCGCCGCATCGGCAAGCGAAGCAAAACGAACCTGAGCACGTGGCGCACGGTCAACCTCGTAGGTCTCGTAATCGTAGGCGGTACTACGCTTGTCCACCTTGGTGCGAATGCCATCGAGCACGGGCACGATCGCGGCCTGCGACACGTCGAGCGCGCGGGCGCCATTCATAAGGATGCCGATGACGTGGCGCAGCAGGGCCACCTCCGCTTGGCGACGGGCTTGGCCATCCAAGCTGCCCAGCGAGCGATCGGGCAACGCCTCGGCAACGGCAAGCATGGCCTTGAGCGCCGTCACGGGCTTGTCACGCCACAGCGCCTGGAACACGTCCGAGACCACGCACGGCACGTTCTTAAACCAGTTCTCGTCGCTCGCCGCCTTGCGCGCGCCCCTCACCTGGCCTTGGACGCTCTGCAGCAGGCTCTTAACGCCCGCGGTAGTCTTGCTGCGCGAGAGACGCATATTCTTATCGAAGGTACGGGCATTGACGGCATCAGCGCCCGAAAGCGGACTGTAAATCCAGTCGGTAAGCTCCGGCGCGGGCCACCACTCAGTCTTAGAAGCTGCCCCTTCGTCGGCGGCCTTCATACGCTCGATCAGGTTGGCGAGCGCCGTGAACTGCCTGCCCGCAATGGATTGAGAAAACGCCGTGAACTCAACTGTCTCGGCAGCGATATGACGAGCCGCCAGACGAGAGGCGAGCTCACCGAACAGCTGGGGTGCCCGGGCAGAAACAACGAGCACGCGTACGGGGTCGGCGGGCGTTGCAGCAGCCTTATCGTCCTTGGACTCCTTGTGCGTTTTCGCCAACTTATCGATGGCGTCCGCATAAGCATGGGCACGGGCATGGGGGCCGGCGACCTCAATAAAGGCAGGCTGAGCGGCGGTCCCGCAAGCGGCATCAGACGCGACGGCGTCCTCCCTCAGCGGCGCGGCCTCGAACAGCACACCGCGGGCATCAAATGCCGCGGCAAGCTCCTCGCGCATCGCCGCCTGCTCGCAGGCAAGCAGTACGACGACCTCTCCCCCATTGTTCGCCACGGCAGACAGCAGCTCGAGCAGGCCGTGCGTAAACGACGTGATACCGCGCACGCATACGGCGCGGGTGCACGCCGGCAGGTTATCGGCCAGGGCATCGGCCATAATGTCAGCCGCCTCGCAGGGCTCGACCATATCTCGACGGTCCAAACCGCGCGCATAGGCGCACAAAAGTTCAAACACGCGAGCCTCGGCGTCGCTTTTGGGCTTGGGCTTGCAAGCGTTGTCGCAGCAACGCTCGGTGCCTGTCCCTGCCACACCCGGCAGCACATCGCGAGCCATACGCGCGAGCATACGCACCGTGCCCTGGCTGCGCGAAAGCGGCTGCAGGTCGGCGTCGTCGAGGCGCGCTACCATGTCCGAAAACAGCATCTGGCGCTGCAGGTTGTCGACGAAACCGCGCCCGTCGCCCAAAAGCTCCCAAAGCGAGCGAAGCCACGATGTAGGCGTCTTGTAGTCAATACCCAGCGAAACGCCGGCTTCCGCCGCATCATGACGGCACAGGTCGAGCTCAGCAAACGTTGGCGCCAGCAGCACGGCACGCCCGTGGCGGGCAATAAGGTCGGCAAGCAGCGCCGCCTCGGCATCGCTCAAATCCGCGCCGGCGTTGGTGGTATAGATTCGAACAGGCATGGTCCTCCACTCAAACCGTTCGCAATATTCAATGTTTCCATCCTACCCGCCCGCGCGGACAGATTTGCCCCACGCCAACAGATTTGACCCCTTGGAGACGGAGGAAAATGGATCACCGAGGAGGTCAGTCTAACCCAGCGATCCGTTTTCCTCCGTCCCCAAAGGATCAAAAAACCGCCCCCGAAGGGACGGTTCTGCGCAATTCGTTTGTTGCCGCTGGCCTACTCGCCATCCTCCAGTTTGATGAGGATCTTGCGATAGCCGCCGTACTCGCCGTTGAGTGCCTTTGAAACGCGGCTCACCGTAGTGGACGAAGCGCCGGTGCGGGCCTGAACCTCAACATAAGGCTCGCCCTCATCCAGATAACGCGCAACCTGCAGACGCTGCGATAGATCGCAGATCTCGCGCGGCGTGCAGATATCGGTCAAAAACGCTTGGATATCCTTCTCGTCATCCAAAATACTAAATGCGTGGACCAGCTGCTTGACATCAGGCTTGTCAAACATGTTCTCGATATTCATCGATCACCGCCAAACCCGCCAAAAGGCATCGAAGTTGATACTGACATCGGGCATCGTTCGCCCGTTCTATGCAATAGGGCAACGCGTGTGGCTTTTGCCCGTAGCAGTTTAGCACACCACCAAACTAAAGCGACAAAACTCTCTGCCAGCGGCGCATTTTCTAGGACGAACGCCGTTTTGAAACCGAATGCGCACGTAAGCTCCACGAATATCTGAGACAATGGGCGGCCGAACAAGGCGGCACACCCGAGCGGCCGTCCAAGCTGCCGCAGCAAACCGCTTCACGCGACACCGACGCACCCTGCGCAAGAAAGGATTCACACCATGCGCTTTATGCTTAACTGGCTCTTTACCTCGATCGCCATCGCGATTGCCACGTTCCTCGTTCCCGGCATCCAGCCCTTCGGTTTTGCCGAGGCCTGGGTCTGTTTCGCCTTCGTGGGACTGTTCCTGAACATCGTCGATTCGCTCGTCAAGCCGTTCCTGACGGTCATCTCGCTGCCGCTCACGATCATTACGCTGGGTATTTTTCAGCTCGTAGTCAACAGCTTTATGCTCGAGCTGGCCAGCTATCTGTCGGTCAATCTGCTGGGCGCGGGTATCTCCATCGCCAGCTTTGGATCGGCCTTTATGGGCAGCATCCTGGTGTCCATCATGCGCAGCATCCTCGACAGCATCGCCGAGGGCTAAAACGGCCATTCCGACCGCGCCCGTCTCAACAGCCCAAAACGAAGGCCGCCCATCGCAAAAATGGGCGGCCTTCTTATTTGCCAAGTCTCAAAGGGCGAGAGAATCTGCCATTTCCACCCCGTCCCCAAATGGCAGGTGGGCTAGATCACGTAGTCGTAGCCTTCGTTGGGAGCGACAAGTTGATCAAGCGTCACACCGTCGAGGTAGTCGTTGATGAGCTTGTCCAGGTTCTTCCACACGTCGAGCGTGGGGCACTCGTCAGAGCGCGAACAACCCTTGCAGTCGCCATCCAGGCAGGCGACCGGCGCCAGGCTGCCCTCGGTCAGGCGCAAGATCTCGCCCACCGTGTACTGCTCGGGCGGGCGCGTGAGCACATAGCCGCCGCCCTTGCCGCGCATGCCCGAGAGCATGTTGGCGCGCACGAGCGTAGCCAGAATATTCTCGAGGTACTTCTCCGAAATACCCTGACGCGCCGCAATCTCTTTAAGCGGGATACGGCCTGTCGCCTGGTGCTCGGCCAGGTCGACCATAACGCGCAGGGCATATCTGCCCTTTGTGGAAACCAACATATATATAGCTGCCTTTCGGTCTTTTAGTCCGTTGAAATTCTAGCCGAAAAATTGGCTTTGAAAATACCCGTTCCGGTCAAGATGGTTAATCAACTTGCAATAATCTCCTATTTCCTATTGCATTACTAGGCTTTGGTGTCTACTATGCTTCCCAACAGCTAAACGAACAACCTATAAGGTTTATGGGTTTAGCTGCTAGACACACCGTAAAACCACACGGTATCCAGTCATTTGAACACTTTGGAGGTTCATCATGAGCAAGGTTTACACGTCCATCGATCAGCTTATCGGCCACACCCCGCTCCTGGAGCTCACCCACTTTGAGGCCGATGAGGACCTCAAGGCCCGCGTGCTCGTCAAGCTGGAATACTTCAACCCCGCCGGATCCGTTAAAGACCGCGTCGCCAAGAACATGATTGACGAGGCCGAGAAGGCAGGCAAGCTCGTGCGTGGCGGCGACTACACCATCATCGAGCCCACGAGCGGCAACACCGGCGTCGGCATCGCCTCGGTGGCGGCCGCCCGCGGCTACAAGGTGATCATCACCATGCCCGAGACCATGTCCGTCGAGCGCCGCAAGCTGATGCAGGCATACGGTGCGCAGCTCGTGCTCACCGACGGCTCCAAAGGCATGAAGGGCGCTATCGCCAAGGCCGAAGAGTTGCAGAAGGAGACCCCCAACAGCATCATCGCCGGCCAGTTTGTGAACCCCGCGAACCCGGCCATTCACAAGGCCACGACCGGCCCCGAGATCTGGGACGACACCGACGGCAAGGTCGACATCTTCGTCGCCGGCGTCGGCACCGGCGGCACCGTGACCGGCGTGGGCGAGTTCCTCAAGGAGCAAAACCCCGAGATTCAGGTCGTCGCCGTCGAGCCCGCCACCTCCCCGGTGCTCTCTAAGGGCCAAGCCGGCCCGCACAAGATCCAGGGTATCGGTGCCGGCTTTGTGCCCGACGTCCTCGACACCCAGGTCTACGACGAGATCATCCCCGTCGAGAACGACGACGCCTTTGCCACCGGCCGCGCCGTGGGCCACAAGGAGGGCGTGCTCGTGGGCATTTCGTCCGGCGCCGCCGTGTGGGCCGCACTGCAGCTGGCCAAGCGCCCCGAGAACGAGGGCAAGACCATCGTGGCGCTGCTCGCCGACACCGGCGAGCGCTACCTGTCCACGGCACTCTTCCAGGACTAGAGCTCTCGTTCTTAGAACGAGTCCAAGGCACGCCGGTCTCCCCTCTCTTCTGGCAGCCTGAGCTCATCCCAACAGGGTGTCCCACAGGACGCCCGAACTTGCTACAATGTCTGCGGCGCGGAACCAGCCTCCCGCGCCGCTTTTCTTTTTTGGCCACATGCCACCAAGGAGAACCTCCCCATGCACAACAAGCGCGTGCTCGTCGCCATGAGCGGCGGCGTCGATTCCAGCGTGACCGCGTATCTGCTCAAAAGTCAGGGTTACGAATGTGTCGGTGCCACCATGCGCCTCACCTGCCCCGCGCCCGATCCCACCACGGGCATGAGTAAGGTCGACCGCGACATCGCCGATGCAAAGGCCGTCGCCGAGCGCCTGGGGATACCCCATCACGTGCTCGACTTGCAGCAAACCTTCGACCGCAACGTTGTCGAGCGTTTTATGAACGCCTACCAGGAGGGGCTGACGCCCAATCCGTGCATCATCTGCAACCGCCATATTAAGTTTGGCGCGTTGCTGGATGCGGCGCTGGATATGGGCTGCGACTACATCGCCACAGGCCACTATGCCAAAACGAGCCAGGCGCCCGACGGCACCTGGCAGCTGCATCGCGGCGAGGACCCCAAAAAGGACCAGAGTTACTTTTTGTATTCGCTCACGCAGGAGCGCCTGGCGCACACGATCTTTCCGCTGGCAGGCCTAGACAAAGAGCGCGACGTGCGCCGCATAGCCGCCGAGCAGGGCTTTACCAACGCCCAGAAGGCCGAAAGCGAGGACATCTGCTTTATTCCAGACGGTGACTACGCGGGCTATATCGAGCGCCGTTGCGAACATCCCGCTGCACCGGGCGACATTGTGTGGCGCGACGGCAGCGTGGTCGGGCGCCACAACGGCGCGCTGCGCTACACCATCGGCCAGCGCAAGGGCCTGGGCGTCGCGATGGCGCATCCCGTGTACGTAACGGGTGTCGACGCCGTCAACAACACCGTACATCTGGGCGAGGCAGAGGACCTGACGGCCACGGCGCTCACGGCCAACGACTGGATCTGGAGCGCCCCTGCCGACCGCATGGAGGCCGAGCTGGATGCCGGCGGCATCCGCGTGGGCGCCAAGTACCGCTACCGTCAAAAGGACCAGGCAGCAACCCTTACACGTGGCGAAGACGGGCAAATGCTGCTAACTTTTGACGAGCCACAGCGAGCCATCGCCCCCGGCCAGGCAGTCGTCGTCTACCGCGGCGACATCGTCCTGGGCGGCGGCACCGTTACGTCAGCCATCAAATAACAGCTCCCCGCCACCGCAAGTTATAGAGGACGCCCCGGCTGGCATCGCTGCAACAACCGGGGCGGCAGGCTCGATGAGCATTGTCGATGCGTCTAGCGCTGAACGTAGGCACGAACCAGCTCGTAGGTATTGCGCACGCCGTCGATGTGGCTGCGCTCGTAGTTGTGGCTCGCGTACACGCCGGGGCCGATCAGACCATGGCGAATGTCGTAGCCGGCCGAGAGCGTGGCCTCGACGTCCGAGCCGTAATGCGGGTACACGTCGATGGCGTAATCGAGCTCGAGCTCGCGCGCGATGTTGGACAGCGTGGTTACCAGGTCGTAGTTGTAGGGGCCACCCGAATCCTTAGCGCAAATCGAAACCATGCGCTCGGTGCAGCCCAGGTCGTCACCCACGCAGCCCATGTCCACGCTGATCATCTCGCGCGTGTCAGCCGGCACAAAGGCACCGCCGTGGCCGACCTCCTCGTACACCGTAAAGAGCAGCGAAACCTTGCGCGAAAGGGTCACCTCGCCGTCAGCAACGGCGCGGGCCAGACCCAGTAGAATCGACGCCGACAGTTTGTCATCCAGGAAGCGACTCTTAATGTAGCCGCTCTCCGTCACCGTGGTACGCGGATCCATAGCGATGATATCGCCCGTCTGAATACCCAGCTCAAGCACGTCGTCCTTACTGTCGACATTCTCGTCGAGCAAGATCTCCATGTTCTTCTCGATGGTTTTGACCGGCTCATCGGCCACATGCGCCGAAGGCTCGGTATTGAGGACCACACCCGTGTAGTTATTGCCATCGCGCGTATAAACGGTGCAGTTCTCGCCATCGGCCGTAGACCACTGATGCCCGCCGAGCGTCGTGGGACGCAGGCGACCATTGTCCTTGATGGAGCGCACCATAGCGCCCAGGGTATCGACATGGCTCGCCAGGACAAGCGGCTCGCCCTCACCACCAAGCTCAACCAACACGTTGCCCTTATTGGAGCGCTCGGGGCCAAAGCCCATATCGCGCAACGTTTCCATTAGATAGTCAGTAGCCGCACGGGTATAGCCCGTAGGCGAGGCAATAGAAGTCAGCGTCTTAAGCTGGTCAGTAATAAAACCAAGCGTAGAATCCATTTGGGACACCATCCACAACTCCAAAGTCAACATCCCGTAATCAGTAAAAGCCCCAACAACGATACCATCACGCACAAATATTTACCCAGCGAGATGACCCATCGAGCTCTTCCGAACAGCGCCCGCCGAACCAGGTTAAGCAGCCGGGCAGATCTTCTTGAAGAGCTCGATGACGTCGTCGAGCGTCGCCTCGCGCGGGTTGCCCGGGAAGCAGGCGTCAGCCATGGCGTCCTTGGCCAGGACCTCGATCTCGTCGGCCTTCATGGCCTCGCAGACATGCGGGATGTTCACGTCGGCGGAGAGCTGCTTGACGGCGGCGATGGCGGCGTCGGCAGCCTCGTCGGTGCTCATGCCCGTGGTGTCAACACCCATGGCAACGGCAACCTTGGCCAGGCGCTCGGCGCAAACCGGCTTGTTGAACTCCATAGCGATCGGCAGCAGCATGGCGCAAGCGACGCCGTGCGGGGTGTCGTAGTGAGCGGACAGGGTGTGAGCCATGGCGTGGTCGATGCCCAGGCCGACATTGGAGAAGCCCATGCCGGCGACATACTGGCCAAGAGCCATGCCCTCGCGGCCGGAGCCGGGCTGACCGGACTTGGCCTCGGCAACGGAGTCGCGCAGGTTCTCGCTGATCAGCTTAATAGCCTCAAAGTGGAACATGTCGGAGAGCTCCCAAGCGCCCTTGGTGGTGTAGCCCTCGATAGCGTGGGTCAGAGCGTCCATGCCGGTGGAAGCGGTCAGGCCGGCGGGCATGGAAGCCATCATGTCGGGGTCGACGACGGCGACCTCGGGGGCGTCGTTGGTATCGACGCACACGAACTTGCGGACCTTCTCGGGGTCGGTGATAACGTAGTTGATGGTCACCTCGGCAGCGGTACCGGCGGTCGTCGGCACGGCGATGGTGAACACAGCGTGGTTCTTAGTCGGAGCAACGCCCTCGAGGCTGCGGACATCGGCGAACTCGGGGTTGTTGATGATGATGCCGATAGCCTTGGCGGTGTCCATGGAGGAGCCACCACCGATGGTCACGATAGCGTCAGCCTCGGCGGCCTTAAAGGCCTCGACGCCGTCCTTGACGTTCTGGATGGTGGGGTTGGGCTTAATCTCGGAGTAGAGGCTCCAAGCAATACCGGCGGCGTCGAGCTCGTCGGTTACCTTGGCGGTAACGCCAAACTTGACCAGATCGGGGTCGGAGCAGACGAAGATCTTCTTGTAGCCACGACGCTGGAGCTCGCCGGGGATCTCCTTGATGGCGCCAGAACCATGATAAGAAATGGTGTTGAGAACGAAACGATTAGCCATTGATAGCCTCCCATCGTGTGCGGGGCGCCCATTACGCCCCACGCTATGAGTCCCATCCTAACGCTTTTGAAACAAAAAATGCATGAGAACGTCAAAAGTGTTAAAGCGTTTCAACATAATAACGGAGCCCCAGTCCTTCCCTCCCGACTGCAGCGAAGGCTAGATTATAGGAGCAATTGCCCAAAGAATACGACCAACTCAGTCTATAAATTGTTTCTGTTTTAGCAATATATGTTTGACAATACGTTTATAAAAGGATACTTTATAGTAATTAATATGCATGCAGCAAATAGTGTCATTCATTTTGTTAGAAATTGCCCATGCGGTTATTGCAGCTGCATGTACTGCAACATACAGCGTAATTCTCCGCACGAAGCAGAAGACGGTTCCAATTCAATCGAGGCGATGACGCGTGAAGGCTACTGGTCCTAAATCGAGCAAGACGGCTACAAACGAATATCGAATCTCAATTGAAGGTAACCCTTATCCGCATGCTCTGGCTCTCGTCAACCCAGCGGGAGACAACCTCAACATCAAAAGACATGGGTTCACGGGTCCACTAGGACAGCTATTGAGTCTTAAATACACCGTTTATGACGATGCAAATGAAAAGCTCTTTACTGTCGTCGACGGTGGTTTTAGTAACATGCCCAGGGTTGCGCTCATCATCGAACACAAGGAAGTTGCGGTGTTCGATTATGGCCTAAACAGACTTGAGATGAAGTGCGTAACGAACATACCGAATTACACAATAAAAGGTAACTTCCTATTTGGAGATTACGATATATTCAGTCAACGGGAAGTGAAGCTATCTTCAGTTAACGTCCTTCAATGTGATAAACAATCGTGCTTTAACATACAGGTTTTGGATAAAGCCGAATTAGCCGCCGCAATTGGAATACCCACAGCCATTGCCCTTCTGAGGGCTCGGATTGAAGAGCATCTCGAATAAATTGCAAAAAGCAGTTCGTAACAACATTCAGGAGCTAGATAGTTTTTTTCTGGCTCCTGAAGCTGTACTACATAGAGATGAAAAATAATGCGGCAAAGGGGCTGTCTCTTTGCCGCATTCGGTTACTTTCGGCAGCCCTCTTTCCAAGCCTCGGCCGCAACCTTCCAGCGAAAACGCAAGTCGCGCTCGCGGTCGATAAACATGATGGCAAACGCGACAAACAGCAGCACGCTCGCCACGACGATGGCGTGCAGGCCCATGCGCTCAATACACCAGTTGCCCAACACGGCGCCAAACACAAAGGTAAAGATCACGCCAAAGTACAGCAGGCCGTTTTCCAAAAAGCCGCGCTTGTGGGTAATGATGTAGTCGTCCACGTTTTGCAAGGCATTACGGAGGTTGCCGATACACATGGTCGTGGCGATGCCGTGTCCATGAATCTTGCGGAAGCTCTCGACCTGCATACCGCAGGCAAACGAAGTAAGGCAGTTGGCGAGCAGGTTGAAATCGCCACCGGGAATAAAACTCACGCCCAGCAAGATGACGGCTTCAAAGAACACCGTCACCTGACGCCAGTGGATCACGCTGCCAAAACGCTCGTGTACCAGGTCGGCAAGCATAATGCCCACAGCAAACGAAACCACAGGGAAGAAGTAACGCCCCGCAAGTGCCCAATTGCCCTCCGAGATGCTCACGCCCACCAGCAGGATGTTGCCCGTCTGCGCGTTGGCGAAAACATGGTCGCGCCCAATGTACGAATACACATCCATAAAGCCACCGGCGAGCGCCAAGATGATGCCCAGCTCAATGGATTCCGATATCTGTTTGGCACGCTGCATCGTCGTGCATCCTCCTTGTTGACGACTCTCTCGTGCGTTGGCGGAAACATAGCCGCCGTTCATACTGTAACCCATTGACAACATGGCGTACGCGCGAGACGGGTTCTCCAACGCGCAGATACACAGTCTGGAAACAAACGGCGGGCGCGGCACCGACACCCGAGACCTCGTGTACTCCACCAGTCTTTTTAGCCCCGTCCTAAAAAGACTGGTTACAATTACGTGCAGCATACAAACACCGGGAGGGATCGTGGCAAAAAAGCCTCAGCACGCTCAGAACAACCAGCGCAGTCAGCAGGGCAAACAGGGCCAGCAGCAAAAGCGCGGCGGTAAGGCACAGGCCACAACCGTCAAGGCGACACCCGTCCGCCCCTGGCGTCCGGGCCGCGACAAGTTCCTCCCCGTCAGCCGCGCCGACATGGATGCGCGTGGCTGGGACCAGTGCGACTTCGTCTACATCTGCGGCGACGCCTACGTGGACCATCCCAGCTTTGGCATGGCCATCGTCAGCCGCGTGCTCGACGCACACGGCTACAAAGTGGGCATTATCTGTCAGCCCGACTGGACCGATCCCGCCAGTATCACCGTGCTCGGCGAGCCGCGCCTGGGCTTTCTGGTCTCCGCCGGCAACATGGACTCCATGGTCAATCACTACTCGGTGACCAAGCATCGTCGCCACACCGATGCCTACACCCCTGGCGGTAAAGAGGGGCACCGCCCCAACCGCGCCGTCACGGTCTACGGCAACCTCATCCGCCAAACGTTCAAGGACGCGCCCATCATCATCGGCGGCATCGAGGCGAGCCTGCGTCGTCTGGCCCACTACGACTACTGGCAGGATA
>CAUGNQ010000004.1 GCA_959600835.1 uncultured Collinsella sp.
TCGCACGAAGAGCACATTAAGTGCTCTTCGGCTCGTGCGGAATCTACGAAAACCTTGCGCCTGGCCTTCGGCGGCGCGTGCCTGCGTTGACTTTGGGCAGCCCGGGTTTTCGTTGGCTGACGCCCCCACTCATAATGCTTGGGTCGGTGGGCTGATGTGTTGCGTCCCTGAGGGCTACAGGGTTGAAACGAAGTTGGACAGGCGGGCTAGTCCTTCGTCTAGGTCTTTGTCGGAGACGCAGTAGCTTAGGCGGATGTGGCCTTCGGTGCCGAAACAGTCGCCCGGGACTAGGGCTACGTTTGCTTCTTTGATGGCTTTGATGCAGAAAGCTTCGCTGGTTAGGCCGAACTTTTTGATGCTCGGGAAAGTGTAGAAGGCTCCAGCGGGCTCTACTACGTTGAGGCCCATAGCGTTTAAGGCTGCGAGTACGCGTTCGCGGCGGGCTCGGTAGACTTCGAGCATGGGGGTGGGGTCGACGGTGAGAGCTCGAGCTGCGGCGTCCATTTCGAAGGAGACGGCACTCGATACTAAGTATTGGTGGGCCTTTGCGATCTCTGCGATGACGGGCCCTGCCGCTGCGAGCCAGCCCAGGCGCCAGCCGGTCATGGCCCAGGGCTTGGAGAAGCTCTCGATGATCACCGTCTGCTCGCGCAGCTCCGGGTGTCGCTGGGCAAAACGCTCGTAACCATCCACATAGACCAAACGGTTGTACACGTCGTCGCAGACCACGTAGATGCCCGACTGCTCCGCTACGCGCGCCACGGCGTTGAGCGATGCCGCGTTGAGAATGCAGCCCGTGGGATTGTTGGGCGAGCAGATAACGATGGCCTTGGTCGCCGGGGTCACACAGGCGCGAAGCGCATCCTCGTCAATCTGAAATTGCGCAGGCCCCGTATCCAAAAAGACCGCTTTGGCGTGATTGGCCACAACGATGCTTTCGTACAGGCCAAAGGCCGGCGTGGGAATAATGACCTCGTCGCCGGGGTTGAGCATAGCCATAAATGTTGCCGACAGGGCCTCGGTCGCGCCGTCGGTCAGGATGACCTCGTCGGCCGAAAACATAAGGCCCGCGTCCCCCATGTAGGCAGATAACGCCTCACGCAGGGCGGGGCGACCGTTGTTGGGCGGATAGTGCGTGTCGCCGCGGTCCAACGAAGCAGTCACCTCGGCGCTAATCACATCGGGCGTGGGAAAATCGGGCTCACCTAGCGCGAGCGCGATGCACCCCGGATGCTGGGCGGCGAGCGCGTTGATCCGGCGGATACCGGAGGGCTTAAGCGTGGCAAGCGAGGTGTTCATGGGCAGACGCATGACGTTCCTTTCGTAAGGGTTGCACTAGGATAGCGCGGCGGGACGCCGCCGGACGGTGTAACCTAAACGGAAACCAACCGGAAAGAAGGCGGCATGGAGACGACCGCACGCGGCGATGTACCAAAAACGCTGCAAACCATTGCGTATATCAGTATTCCCAAGAGCGCCGATCTTGAGTTTTTGCTCTGGGACCTGCAGGATGCCATCGCCGCCTATGCACAGATTTCCGGCACCGCACTCCCCCATCCAGTCGACTTGGAGGCGGATGATGCCGGCAGCGTTGCCGGTACCGCCGATGGCATTGTGTTCGCCGTTGAAGATGCACCCAATGATGAAGCGATGGCGCCCATTGAGCAGGTGCTCGACCGCTTTGGCGGCGCAGGGACGCGTGCCTACGTTGTTGTCCAGGCCGACATCGGCGGCCTGGAGCGAGCACACGGGCTCGTCGTGCGTCTGCGAGCGGCGTGCGACCTTCGTGGGCTGTCATGGTGCGGCGGCGTTGTCGCCTGTACCGGCAGCGGCTTCGCGGCGCTTCGTCACTCACCGCGCATGGGACTCTTGCGGCGACCGTTTTCGGAAGCGATGGACAAGCTCGTAGGCGCCGTTCGTATGGGCTGTTCGGTTGAGCATGCGCAGCGACTTGGTGGTGGTAATGCCGAGGACGTCGACGCCGACGGCATGGCTTGCGCCGAGCCAGCCGTGCCCGTGCCGATCTGGCGAGGCGTTCTGAAACACCTCGGCGCCCGCACTCAATCAATAATCTAAATTAATGAGCTGCCCAGTCAACGGCTTCACTCCAACGCTCGACAAGCCGCTCCAAACGCCACGCCGCGTTGGCAGGACTCGTCGACGGCAGCACGATGGCGGGTAGCCCCGTCCGCTCTTGTAGATAGCGTTTGTAGAGCCGTCCGGCCGTGCCGCCGTTGCAGACAACGATCTCGATCGGCGTGGCATCCACAATGCGTTCAATATGTGCCGGCACAACGTTTTTGATGCTAGCGTCACTCGAGCCCTTAATGTCGCAGCTCTCGATCACATCCCACAGGGCTACGCCACCGTTAAGCAGCATGGATCGCTTGGCAGCAACCGAGGCGTCGAGCGTCGCGGGCTCGCCGCTCGCCAAAGAGTCTCCCTCGTTGGGCGGCACGGGCGCACCGAGGCACACGGCCATCACACGCCAAAAGCGATTCTGAGGGTTGCCGTAATAAAAGGCGTTGGCGCGCGAAAGCACCGAGGGAAACGATCCGAGCACCAAAACGCGCGAGCGCTCGTCAAACACGGGTTCAAACCCATGCTCAATATGTTGATAGCCCTCGTCGGACACAGGCATGGGCTAGGCCCTCAGTAGATAGCGCACCTCATAGGGTGCAAGCTCGAGGGTACCCGTAAGCTCGACCGTGGGCGCATCGTCGGCAAGTAGGTCGGCAAAGGAGCCGTTGAGCTCGCCGGCTCCAAAGGTATAGGGCTCGTTCACGGCATTGACCGCCACGAGCACCGTCGCGTCGTCGCAGGCGCGCTCGAACAGCAGCTGCTTGTTCTGAATCACCACGTTGCGATAGGCACCATAGTTGAGGGCACGGGCCGCCGCGTCGTCTGCCGAGCGCAGGTGCGCGAGCTGCTTGATGAAGGCCGTCAGCTCGTTGGGCGCAGGCTCATCGAGCGCAGGTCGCAGCGCCCAGTCACCATCGGGGCCGCCCTTTTCGCCAGGAATCCCCCACTCGCTGCCATAGTAGACGCACGGAATGCCCGGCATGCCAAAGAGCATGCCATAAGCGGGGCGCAGACAGGACTTGTCGGTAAGGATGCTCGCCAGGCGCGGCACATCGTGGTTGTCGACAAACGACAGCAGATGCTTGCCGCGATAAATGCACCACGGGTCACCGCCAAACTGGCGGTGCAGCGAGTGCGCGATCTCGAACATATTGACCGAGTTAAAGCTGGAGTACAGGCCCTTGTAGCACTCGTAGTTGGTGCAGGAGTCGAGCATCTCGTCGTTGACGATCTGGTTGTAGTCGCCGTGGAGCGTCTCGCCGATCAGCACAAAGTCGGGCTTGAGCTCACGGGCAAAGGCGTGCAGGCGGCGCATAAAGTCGCGGTCGAGCATATAGGCAACGTCCAGGCGCAGGCCGTCGACGCCAAAGACGTCGGCCCAACGGCGCACGGACTCGAGCAGGTAATCGACCACGGCGGGGTTTTGCAGGTTGAGCTTCACGAGCTCAAAATGGCCTTCCCAGCCCTCGTACCAAAAGCCATCGCCATAGCAGGAGTCGCCGTCAAAGCTGATGTGGAACCAATCCTTGTAGGGCGAGTCCCACTTGCGCTCCTGCACATCGCGGAAGGCCCAAAAGCCACGGCCCACATGGTTGAAGACCGCATCGAGCACCACGCGGATGCCATGGGCGTGCAGCGTCTCGCATACAGCGGCAAAATCGGCATCCCCACCCAGGCGACGGTCGATATGGCGCAGGCTGCGCGTGTCGTAGCCATGGCCGTCGGATTCGAGCGGCGGGTTAATGAGCACAGCACCGATGCCGAGCTCTTGCAGGTAGTCGGCCCATTGGGCGATCTTCATGATGGGCGCATCGGGGTTGGGCGCTGCGTTGGCAGCCTGGGCGAGCTCATCTTCGGCAACGGGCGCGGCGTTTTCGCGCGGAGCTCCGCAAAAGCCCAGCGGATAGATCTGATAGAACGTCGTCTCGTATGCCCACATAGCAACCTCCCGGTAAGCTCAACACAACGACATCCATTGTATGCCCGCCGCGTATCCCCTCCCCCAAAATAAGTTGCGGTGAAATAATTCCTGCTTGGGCCTTCAGAGGCCTTAAACAGGAGCTATTCCACCGCAGCTGATGAGGGGACGTGATTAGGCGACGGGCTTTGCGCGGCGTATGGCCGGGAACAGCACCGTGATGGCGAGGATGACGCCCACGACGGTAATCGCCCCGCCCGCGAAGCCAATCCAAGCGATACCGGGACCCGAAACCACGGCGCCACCGATTGCGGTGCCCGTGCCGATACCCAGATTGAACAGGCCCGAGAAGATCGACATGGCGACGGCCGACGAATCCGCCGGTGTGTACTTGATGAGCTCGGCCTGAAACGCCACGTTAAAGGCCGTGGCGCAGCAGCCCCATAGCGCGCAAACAGCGAGAACGGCGACGAGCGACGGTGCAACCGGACCCATGAGCAGCAGAGCCACCGGCACGCCGGAGAGCGTGATAGCCAAGAACGGGAAGCGATGCCCATCGAACAGACGGCCGAACAGCCAGCTTCCGAGCAGACCAGAGCAGCCGAACGCCGTCAGCGTCATGGTAATAGCGCTTGCGTCGACGTGCGCGACCTGCGCCAGGAACGGCTCGATATAGCTGTAACCCGCATAATAGCCGGTTGCCATAAAGACCGTGACCGCGTAGAGCGCGATCAGGAACGGGTTCTTGAGCAGCACGGGCAGCTGTTTGACGGTAAAGCGCTCACCCGCCGGCATAGCCGGAAACACCGCGGCTTGGTACACCACCGCGGCGGCAGAGAAGGCACCGACCACGGCGAATGTCATGCGCCAGCCCACGGCCAGCCCGATGGCGCGGCCGATCGGCAGGCCAAAAATCTGCGCGATGGACGAGCCCGTGGCGATTATGCTGATGGCGAGCGCCCCATGGCGGGTGTCGACCAGGCGCGAAGCCATGATCGAGGCGACCGACCAGAACACGGCATGCGCGCAGGCGACCACCAGACGCGCGCAAACCAAAATAGGATAGGTGGGCGCCAAGGCGGACAAGAACTGGCCGAGCGAAAACACGGCCAAAACGCCCAGCAGCATCCGCTTGAACTCAAAGCGCGAGGCAAACACCATGAGTGGCAGCGACAGCAGCATGACACCCCAGGCGTAGACCGAAATCATGATGCCTGCCTGGGCCTCGGTGAGCGAGAACGATGCGGCAATATCAGTCAGAAGGCCAATGGGCATGAACTCTGATGTGTTGAACACGAACGAACAGCAGGCAAGCCCGATAAGCGGGAGCCACTGCTTGAGCGAGATGCCATCTTGTCTTGCCTGAGTCATGTAGGAACCCCCTCCGATTGTCTTGAGCGATGGGCGATTATATAGCAACGGCCCCGCATCCGTCAGCAACAGATGCGGGGCCGTAATCAACTCAATACACAGAGGTTGCGCCATCAATAAATAACTAAGCCAGCCCCAGCAATATGCCCGCCGAATGCACGACAAACGCCACGATCCAGGCGACCGTCACCTGAAACGCGAACACGGCCACGGCATAGCGCGCGCCCAACTCGCTCTTGACGGCGCCGATTGCCGCTACGCAGGGCGGGTACAGCAGCGTAAAGACCAGGAACACGTAGGCGGTAAACGGCGAAAACATGGTCGACAGCGCCGCGGGCGACGTTGCGCCCAAAAGCACCGTGAGCGTCGAGATGACGCTCTCCTTGGCAATGAGTCCGGTGACGAGCGCCGTCGACGCACGCCAGTCGCCAAAACCGAGTGGGGCCAACACCGGCGCGATGATGCTACCCAGACCGGCAAGCAGACTCTGCGACTGATCGGCGACCACATTAAAGCGGATATCGAACGTCTGGAGGAACCAGATGACCACGGTGGCGGCAAAGATAATGGTAAAGGCCTTGGTAATAAAGTCCTTGGCCTTATCCCATGCCAGCATCACCGTCGTCTTGACGCTCGGCAGGCGGTAATTGGGAAGCTCCATGATAAACGGCACCGGGTCGCCCTTAAATGCCGTGCGGTTGAGCACCAGGGCGGCAATGCAGCCGACCACGATACCAATCAGATAGAGCGAGACCATGGCGGGAACTGTCGCCTGCGGGAAGAATGCCCCGCACAGCAGACCGTAGACCGGCAACTTGGCCGAACAGCTCATGAACGGCGTGAGCATGACCGTCATCTTGCGGTCGTGCTCGGATGGGAGCGTACGGGTCGACATGATAGCCGGCACGGTGCAGCCAAAACCGACGAGCATAGGCACGAAGCTGCGGCCCGACAGGCCAAAGCGACGCAGCACTTTATCCATGACAAAGGCCACACGCGCCATGTAGCCGGAGTCTTCCAGAATGGAGAGGAACAAAAAGAGCACGACGATAATCGGCAGGAAGGTCAGCACGCTGCCCACGCCCGTAAGCACGCCGTCGACAGCCAGCGAGCGCACCACGTCGTTGGTGCCGAACGCCTTGAGGCCCGCATCGGCCGAGGCGATGATGGCAGCGATGCCGTCCTCCATAAGTCCCTGCAACGCCGCGCCGATCACGCCAAACGTCAGCCAAAAGACGAGACCCATGATCACCAGGAACGCTGGAATGGCCGTGTAGCGACCCGTCAGGATGCGGTCGATCTTGACGGAACGCACGTGCTCGCGGCTCTCGTGCGGCTTGACGACGCAGCGCCCACACACGTCGCCGATAAAGCCGAAGCGCATGTCAGCCAGTGCAGATAGACGGTCGGTACCGGCCTCACCCTCCATCTGGGTAATGATGTGCTCGATGGCGTCAAGTTCGTTACGGTCCAGATGAAGCGCCTCGGTCACCAGCTCGTCGCCCTCAACCAGCTTGGTCGCCGCAAAACGCACCGGGATATGCGCCGTCGCGGCATGGTCCTCGATAAGGTTGGCGATGCCGTGAATGCAGCGATGCAGCGCGCCGCCGTCTGGACCATCGGGCGCGCAGAAGTCCAGGCGACCGGGGCGCTCGCGGAACCGCGCCACGTGCAAGGCATGATCCACCAACTCGCCAATGCCCTCGTTGCGGGCAGCGCTAATGGGAACAACAGGCACGCCCAGCAGGCTCTCGAGCAGGTTGACGTCTACGGCACCACCATTGGCGGTCACCTCGTCCATCATGTTGAGCGCGATGACCATGGGGCGGTCGAGCTCCATGAGCTGCAGTGTCAGGTACAGGTTACGTTCGATGTTGGTGGCGTCGATAATGTCGATGATGGCATCGGGGTTTTCGTCCAGGATAAATTGGCGACTGACGATCTCTTCGCCCGTGTACGGAGACAGCGAATAGATGCCGGGCAGGTCGGTAACGCTTGCCTCGGGATGGTTACGGATGGTGCCGTCCTTGCGGTCGACCGTCACGCCGGGAAAGTTACCGACGTGCTGGTTGGAGCCCGTAAGCTGGTTGAACAGCGTGGTCTTACCGCAGTTTTGGTTGCCGGCGAGGGCAAAATGCAGCGGTGCGCCCTCGGGCACGGCCGTCTTGGCAGCACGAGGCGAATACGTCCCTTCGCCCAGGGCCGGGTGATCCGTCGTGCCGATTGCGGCGTTAACGCGCGGGCCGGTATCGGTGTCGTGCACATCCACGAGCTCAATGCGTGCGGCATCGTCCTTGCGCAGCGTCAACTCGTAGCCGCGCAGGCGAATCTCGAGCGGATCGCCCATGGGGGCATACTTCATCATGGTAACTTCGGTGCCCGGAGTTAGGCCCATGTCCAAAATATGCTGTCGGAGTGCCTGATCGTCCGATGCCACCGATGCGACAACGGCGTCCTTTCCAATCTCGAGTGTATCGAGCTTCACGCGCTCATCCTTTCGTTAGACGCGGTTAACCGTTTACCGGGGCTAACCAACTCGTAACGACAAATGATAGCGCTCTGAACTATTTTATAAAGTCAAATACCGATGTTTACCTGCGCAAACTTTATGCGGTGCGCCCCGAAAGCTCTTTGCGCATACCGCTCAGCGAGATCGAAATGGAACCCGACCGCGCGGTAGCAGTGAGTCGATCACCCTCAACCGACCCCGTGCATGTAAAGGGCGCCTTGCCCATCAAGACGTGGGAGATAGTACCCGAGAGCTCAAAGAAATCGCACTCAGCGCGGGCACCCGAGAGAGCGATATTGAGGCCCCTGACGTTTAGTACTGCCCTGAGCGCGCCGTTCACCCCATGTGAAAACGTCACCTCGCCGCGCTTGCTCCCCACCGGCGTCTGGGCCAAAACCACATACGTACCCTCAAGCATGGCTCCTCCTCTAAGCAGACTTTTTGAAACGGGCAAGTAGTCTACTTTTACATATGGCGTTCCAGGAAGCGGAAGGCCAGACGGATCCAGGGACGGACGGAAACCTGCTTGTCCTCGTTGTCGACCGCGGTATTGGCGTTGCCGAGCGAAAGGCCGTGGCCACCCTGGTCAAAGACGTGCATCTCGCATGCAACACCCTCCTCGGCCATGCGCTGCGCAAACGGGTAGACCTGCGCGACCGGCGCCGTCTTGTCGTCCGAAACGCCCCACACAAAGGTCGGGGGCATCTGACGCGAAACGTGCGTGGTAGGGCAAATGTCGGCCAGGTGCTCATCGGTCGCCTCGCCGCCCGTCACCATCGACAGATAGTCGTTGAGCAAATCGCGCCCCGTCTTGCCACCCGTCTTGGGCACGCGCAGGTCGATGCGCGGGTCGCGCGTCTGCATATCGCGCACATAGGCAAGGTCGAGCAACGGATAGCCCAGCACCACGGCGTCGGGACGAATATCCTCCGGACGAGCCCCGGCAAGGCCCGCGAAGGGTCCGGTCTTCCACTGCGTTGCCAACGAGGCGCAGATCATGCCGCCCGCCGAGAAACCCACGATGCACACGCGCTTGGGATCGACATGCCACTCGTCGGCGTTGGCGCGCACGGTAGCGACCATCTTGGCGAGGTCCGCCTGCGGGTGCGGAAAGCTCACGTCGCCCGTGGCGCTCGTCACATAGTTGAGCACAAAGGCCTGGTAGCCGCGGTCCAAAAACGCAAACGCCACCGGGTCCTGCTCGTGCGGAGCGATATGCGTAAACCCGCCTCCGCCGCAGATGATCACCGCGGGGCGGCGGCCATTGGGCTTGTCGGGCAGCGGCTCGGCACCCAGATACGTAAACGTCGCCGGATAATCCTCGGTCGGCTCCTCGCCCCACAGCGCATGGTTCTCAATAATCATAGGTGCTCCCTCCGTGCGATTCGTGCGCACTCGTTTTTCGCACCTTAGCGTACCCCACTTGAGCCCGCGGCGCAGAAACACCCCCGCAATGAGTTGGCCTTCAACTGATATATCACAAAATCGCTGTTCAGAGGCATCGTTAAGCAGCGTAAAATAGGAGCGCTGACCATGCTGGGAAACACGTACGAAACGTTTCCGGCAAACCACACGCGTGCAACATGCACGCCTGATACGTTGGAGGCATCTATGGGTCTGCTCGATTCGCTCAAGTCCACGTTCACTTCGTCGGGCGAGGCGTCCGTTCCGCCCGCAGCAAGCTTCGCCACCCGCGAAGGCGTCATCTACGCTCCCGTCAACGGCGTGCTCGTCAATCTGAGTGAGGTTCCCGACGAGACCATCGCCTCGGGCATGCTCGGCCAGGGCTACGGCATCGAGCCCATTACCGGCACCATTTACGCCCCCGCTAACGGCCGTATCGGCGCCACCACCGTCACCAACCACTCCATCGGCATGATCACCGAGGACGGTCTTCGCGTGTTCATCCATGTTGGCCTGGGCACCGTGGAAATGAACGGCAAGGGTTTTGCCCGCTTTGTCGAGATGGGTGACACGGTCAAGGCCGGCCAGCCGCTCATCAGCTTCGATCGCGAGGCCATCAAGGCCGCCGGCCACGAGGACATCGTGACCGTCATCATCTCCGAGCTCGATCGTCTTAAGAGCATCGACCATGTCGGCGAGTCCGGAACGCTTATCGGCGGCAACCCGCTCGTCAAGCTGGGCGACCCGCTGCTGGTAGCCAAGACCAAGTAGCCAGGCCCCGCGCCACACAGCCAAAAGGCAACACGAAAAGCGCCCACGAGCATTTGCCGTGGGCGCTTTTCGTTTGAAAAACCATCCCGCCAATGCCTTATCTGTATAGCCCAAATGAGCCGAGCTGCTAGAATATCGAACTGTATGGATAACTATCATTCAACCGTTATGGGAGGATACGTGAACCGCACCAAAATCGCGCAGCTTTACGCCGATGCCGAGTCGCTTGGCGGCCAGACCGTCACCGTCGCCGGCTGGGTCAAGTCCATCCGCGACATGAAGAACTTTGGCTTTGTTACGCTCAACGACGGCAGCTGCTTCCGCGACCTGCAGGTCGTCATGAACCGCGAGGCACTCGACAACTACGACGAGATCGCCCATCAAAACGTCTCGGCCGCACTCATTTGCACCGGCACCGTCAAGCTGACCCCCGATGCGCCCCAGCCCTTCGAGCTTTCTGCCACCTCCATCGAGATCGAGGGCGTCAGCGCCCCGGATTACCCGCTGCAGAAGAAGCGCGCAACCGTCGAGTTCCTGCGCACCCAGCAGCACCTGCGCCCGCGCACCAACCTGTTCCGCGCCGTCTTCCGCATTCGCTCTGTCGCGGCTGCCGCCATCCACCGCTTCTTCCAGGAGCAGGGCTTTGTCTACGTCAACACCCCCATCATCACCACGAGCGACTGCGAGGGCGCCGGCGAGATGTTCCGCGTGACCACGCTCGACCCCAAAAATCCGCCCCTCACCGAGTCCGGCGAGGTCGACTGGAGCCAGGACTTCTTTGGCAAGCATGCGAGCCTCACCGTGTCCGGCCAGCTCAATGCCGAGAACTTTGCCATGGCCTTTGGCGACGTGTACACCTTTGGCCCCACCTTCCGTGCCGAGAACTCCAACACCACGCGCCACGCCGCCGAGTTTTGGATGATCGAGCCCGAGATGGCCTTTGCCGACCTTAACGACTATATGGATAACGCCGAGGCCATGCTCAAGTATGTCCTCAAGGACGTCATGGCAACCTGCCCCGACGAGCTCAATATGCTCAACAAGTTTGTGGACAAGGGTCTGCTCGAGCGCCTGGACCATGTCGCCAACTCCGACTTTGCCCGCGTTACCTACACCGAGGCCGTCGAGATCCTGGAGCAGGCAGTCGCTGCTGGCCACCAGTTTGATTACCCCGTCAGCTGGGGCATCGACCTGCAGACCGAGCACGAGCGCTTCCTGACCGAGGAGCACTTTAAGCGACCGACTTTTGTGACCGACTACCCGGCCGAGATCAAGGCCTTCTACATGCGCATGAACGAGGACGGCAAGACCGTCGCCGCCGCCGACTGCCTGGTGCCGGGCATCGGCGAGATCATCGGTGGCTCCCAGCGCGAGGAGCGCCTGGATCTGCTCGAGGCCCGCATCAAGGACCTGGGCATGAATCCCGAGCAGTACAAGTACTACCTTGACCTGCGCCGCTACGGTTCCTGCAAGCACGCCGGCTACGGCTTGGGCTTCGAGCGCTTGGTCATGTATCTGACCGGCGTGGGCAACATCCGCGACGTCCTGCCGCACCCGCGCACCGTGGGCAACGCCGACTTCTAATCGCCACAGCGCCACCAAACGCGTTCCAGCGCATCACGCCAGCGCCTCTCGGCAAGCCGAGGGGCGCTTTTTTCAACAGTATCCGTCAAGCTTTTGGCAAGATTTTGGTCAGTTGAGCAGGGCTGTTGAAAACTCGACCCGCCGCTTGCCGACGACTACCGACCGCCCGGAGCGTCCTGCACCCCTGGGAAAGCCCCGCGCCCTAGGCTCCATACCGTCGCCACCCAAAACGGAAAGGACGTGGACGCCATGACCGAAACCGCTGTTGAAACTTACGAGACCACGACGAGGGGCGCCGCCTCGATGGCAGCCTATCGCGCCGTTCGCATCCTGCAACTATTAAGCGAAAACACCGGCGAGGACAAGGCCATGCTTTCCGATGAGTTGATCCGGCGTCTCGCCCATCCCGACGACCCCGCCCGCATGCCCATCTCGGCGGCGCGGCGCAGCATCTACACCGCCATCTCCGCACTTCGCCATGCCGGATACGTAATTGAATACAAGCGCGGCGTGGGGTATCGGCTCTTGACCCGTCCGCTCACCGACGAAGAGATCATCCGGCTCCACGGCATGGTCATGCGCAACCGCTCTACGCCCATCGCCATTCGAAAAAGCATGGCGCAGCACCTGGTCGCCATGGCGAGTGCCGACGTTCGCGGCTACCTCGATGCACCCGAGCCTGCTCCAAGCGCAGGCGACAAATCCACCAAGGCCACACGCACGCCCGTCAAGCGCATCGATGCCTGCGAGCTCATCGAGCAGGCCATCGACCACGGAACCACGGTGAGTTTTGATATTTCGAGTGTCACGGCACGCGGAGAGGTCGAAGTGGCGCGGATGACACTCCGGCCCTTTGCCATCAAGCAACGAGACGGCATCTCGTATTTGCTGGGAACGGTCTATGACGCGCGAGGCGCCGACGACACGCTGCGTACCGTTGAGATCGGCCGCATGAGAAACGTCACCACACGTCTCCTCGACGGCAAGAAGCTCTTCGCCGCCCTGGACGAGGACGACGCCGCCTCCGCCGCATAAGACCCTCCGCCGCCCATTCGACTACCCGTACCGCCCATCCGATTCTGTATTAAAAAACCCGCCAGGCTGTTGTAAAAATGGACATCAGCGCTACTATAGTTCCACTTGCACTTTGTCCCAGTGCAGTGTTTCCAGCCATTTTTATACTGGGGGTAATGATATGAAGGACATCACCATCAGCCGCAGGAGCCTTCTGGTCTCCGCCGGTCTGCTCGCGCTCGCCCCGCTCGCCGGATGCGGCGGCAACTCTGGTTCCGGCTCTGCTGCCGCCGGTTCCGACTACACCATCGGCGTTCTGCAACTCACCGAGCACTCCGCACTCGATGCCGCCAACGACGGCTTTGTCAAGGCCATCAAGGAGAGCGGCCTTAAGGTCAAGATCGACCAGAAGAACGCCCAGAACGACCAGTCCACGTGTAAGTCCATTGCCGACAAGTTTGTGGGCGACAACGTCAACCTGATTTATGCCATCGCCACGCCCGCCGCGCAGGCTGCCGCCGGCGCCACGGCCGATATCCCCATCGTGGGCTGTGCCATCACCGACTACGCCGCCTCCGGCCTGGTCCAGGACAACGACAAGCCCGGCACCAACGTCACGGGCGCTTCCGACCTCACCCCAGTCGCCGAGCAGCTCGAGATGATGCAGAAGGTCCTGCCCGACGTTAAAAAGGTCGGCCTGCTCTACTGCACCGCCGAGTCCAACTCCGACGTCCAGATCAAAGCCGCCAAGAAGGAGCTCAACAAGCTGGGCCTCGAGTACACCGATTTCACCGTCTCGAGCTCCAACGAGATCCAGTCCGTCGTCGAGTCCGCCGTGGGCAAGGTCGACGCGCTCTACTCCCCCACCGACAACACCATCGCCGCGGGCGCTTCGCAGGTCGGTCAGATCTGCAAGGAGAACAAGCTCCCCTTCGTGACTGGCGAGGAGGGTATGTGCATGGCCGGCGGCCTGTTCACCCTCTCCATCAACTATGAGGACCTGGGCTACGCCGCGGGCGAGATGGCCGTTAAGATCCTGAAGGGCGAGGCCAAGCCCGAAGACATGCCGATCAAGCACCTCTCGAGCAAGAACCTGGTCGTCGTCAAGAACGACGAGATGGCCGAGGCGTTGGGCATCGACCTTTCCGCCCTGGACGAGTAGCACCATGCGCCGTAACGCATCTAGGGT
This sequence comes from uncultured Collinsella sp., assembly GCA_959600835.1. Classification (GTDB taxonomy): domain Bacteria; phylum Actinomycetota; class Coriobacteriia; order Coriobacteriales; family Coriobacteriaceae; genus Collinsella. The sequence continues at coordinate 13,843 of CAUGNQ010000004.1, forward strand.
TCGTTCTCGCCCATAGCTGCGTTATTCAATATCTGAGCCATTGGGGCGAACGTCATAGACCGGCGTTCGCCCTGCTTGTTTCAGATATAACAAAACGTTTGCCTGCCGTTCTTATATTCATTGTTACCGCTATTATGGAACATCACGTGTCCACCCTATCCTAGGAGGTATGAAGCATGCTCATTGCATTGCAGGGCGCCGTTTCGCAGGGCGTCCTCTGGGGCATTATGGTGCTTGGCGTGTTTATCACGTTCCGCCTGCTCGACATCCCCGATATGACCTGCGACGGCAGCTTTGCCCTCGGCGGCTGCGTCTGCGCCGTACTCATCGTCAATAACAACGTCGACCCGCTGCTCGCCGTGCTGGCCGGTATGTGCGCCGGCGCCATCGCGGGCGCCGTCACGGGCATTCTGACCACCGTCTTTGAGATTCCCGCGATCCTCGCCGGAATCCTCACCCAGATCAGCCTGTGGTCCATCAACCTACGCATCATGGGCAAGTCCAATACGCCCATTCTTGCCAAGGGCACCGTGTTCTCGGCCGTCAGCAATATGACCGGTCTGCCGCAGTCCACCGTTGCCATCATCTTGGGCATCCTGCTCGCCGTGGCTATCGTTGCCATCCTGTATTGGTTCTTTGGCACCGAGATCGGCTCGGCGCTGCGCGCCACCGGCAACAACGAGTACATGATCCGCGCCCTGGGCGTCAACACCAACTCCACCAAGATGATCGCCCTCGTGCTCTCCAACGCCCTCATCGGCCTTTCGGGCGCGCTCATCTGCCAGAGCCAGAAGTATGCCGACATTGGTATGGGCACCGGTGCCATCGTTATCGGTCTTGCCGCCATTGTTATCGGTGAGGTGCTCGGCCGTCTGCTGCCCGGCGGCCTCACGCAGTTTAGCGTCCGTCTTGCCTCCGCCGTCTTTGGCTCCGTGGTGTACTTCCTTATCCGCGCCATCGTGCTGCAGTTGGGCATGGACGCCAACGACATGAAGCTGCTCTCCGCTGTGATTGTCGCTGTGGCTCTGTGCGTGCCCGTGGTTTGGGAGCGTTATAAGCTCCGCAGCTCCTACACGAAGGGGGATGAGGCAGATGCTTAAGCTCTCGCACGTCAAGAAGACCTTTAACAAGGGCACCGTCACCGAAAAGCGCGCGCTCACCGGCGTCGACCTCACCCTGAATGACGGCGACTTTGTAACCGTGATCGGCGGCAACGGCGCCGGCAAGTCCACGCTGCTCAACATGATCGCCGGCGTGTACCCGCTCGATTCGGGCGTTATTGAGCTCGACGGCACCGATATCTCGCGCCTGAGCGAGTCGCAGCGCGCCAAGTACCTGGGCCGCGTGTTTCAGGACCCCATGCGCGGTACCGCTGCCGACATGCAAATCGCCGAGAACCTGGCCCTCGCCAAGCGTCGCGGCCAGCGTCGCGGCCTTTCGTGGGGCGTCACCAAGGCCGAGAAAGATGAGTACGTTGAGCTACTCAAGCGCCTGGACCTTGGTCTGGACACGCGTCTCAACGCCAAGGTCGGCCTGCTCTCGGGCGGCCAACGCCAGGCGCTCACCCTGCTGATGGCCACGCTCACCAGGCCGCGCCTGCTGCTGCTCGACGAGCACACCGCGGCCCTCGACCCCAAGACGGCCTCTAAGGTGCTCAACCTGACCGAGGAGATCGTCGACGAGAACCACCTGACCACGCTCATGGTCACGCACAACATGAACGACGCTATCCGTCTGGGCAACCGTCTGATCATGATGCACGAAGGCCACGTGATCTACGACGTGGCCGGTGACGAGAAGAAGTCGCTCACCGTGGCCGACCTGCTGCAGAAGTTCGAGGAGGTCTCGGGCGGCGAGCTCGCCAACGACCGCATGCTGCTAAGCTAAACCTACCAAAAAGGGACAGGTTTATTTTGGCAGGTTTTATCTGCGCAAACGTCAAAACCGCCGCAAAGGGACAGACGCCCTTGCGGCGGTTTTCGCTAACCCCCATATCGAGCACAGAAGCCCGTCCGAATTTGATCGGACGGGCTTCTTGATGGGTATCATGGTTGGACGATCATTAGGAGGTTTCTCTACATGGAATTGTTTGAGCCGATTCTTCATTTCTTTGCACAACGATGGGTCCACAACATTATCTGGGCAGGTATCTTGGCCATCGGCACCGCCGTTGCCGCCAAGGTCGCGTCCAAGACCCTGTACCACCTGCTCAACCGCGACGATAACCCACTCCCTTCATCAAGCATCTTCATCAACATCGCGCGCGCCGTCATTTGGATGATCGGCGGCAGCTTTATCCTCGACAACTGCTTTGGCATTAATGCAAACGCCCTCGTCGCCGCTCTTGGCGTCGGCGGCATCGCCATCTCGCTCGGCTTTCAGGACACGCTGTCAAACCTTATCGGTGGCATGCAGGTGACCTTTATGGGCATCATCAAACCCGGCGACAATATCGAGGTCGGCGGCGTGACGGGCGTGGTCCAAGATATCACCTGGCGCCATACGACCATCGAGGACGCCTGCGGGCAGACCATCATCGTCCCCAACTCAAATATCTCCAAGAACACGCTCGTGCACCTCATGCCCTTTGGGCGCGTTGCCGTGCCCGTTGCCGTAAAGGACACGTCCAAGTGGGCCTCGTTGGACGCGCTGGCAGATGAGCTTACCGACGCCACCAAGGCCGCGGTGCTTCCCATCTCTGGCTTTGACAAGGAGCCCTACGTGCTCTTTAGCGAGATCGGCGACTTTGGCGTCAAGGGCAAAATCATCTTTATCGTCAGCGACGACAGCACCACTTTCACGGCAGCCGACGCTTGCATCCGCGCCATCGCCCCCATCATCGCCTAAAACCACCGCAAAGGGGACAGGCACCATTGTGGTGGTTTCGCATCGTGGTACCATGGTTCATATCGTTGTTTAAACGACTAAGGGAGTAGACACCATGGAAGAGGCCTATCGTCAAGCGCGCAAGCGCGGCGAACAGGGACGCCGTCGCGCCATCAGCCAAAGCGAGCATCCATATCTTACGGACCTCGACAGCTTGGTCGCCCAGCTTCCCTGCGGGCAGCGCGAGAACATCGGCCTGCGGGACATTCCGCTCGAAATGGTCGTCGGCACGGTTACCAAAGGTCGCCAGTCCGCCTTTTCGTGTAACTTTATGCCGCTGCTCCCCTGGAATACCGAATTCGCCCGCAAATGGTCCAACCTCTACGATATCCAAATCTCCGAGGGCTACCGCGACCCCATCATCGTCACCGAGTTCATGCACCGCTTTTACGTCCAAGAGGGCAACAAGCGTGTCAGCGTCCTCAAATTCCTTGACGCTCCGACGGTTTCGGCCAAGGTGACGCGTCTGTACCCCGGTAAGTGGGATTCCGTCGAGAGCCGCCTGTACGGTGAGTTTTGCGCCTTTTGGTACGTATGCCCCCTGTACGAGATTGAGTTTTCGCGCGAGGGCGGCTACGAGATGCTTGCCAAAATGCTCGGCCAAGATCTTGTCGAAAAATGGCCTCAAAAGAAGGTCGACTACCTACGTCACACCTTCCTGCTCTTTAAGCGCGCCTATCTTCGCGCGGGCGGCGACCACTTGGACATTACGCCTGCCGATGCCATGCTCGTCTACCTCAACGTCTACAACCAGGACCGTCTGCTGGATACGCCGACGGATATCGTCGTCAACCGTCTGTGCAAGATTTGGCGCGAGCTTGTCATTGCCGGCAAAAGCGACGAGGACAAAGTCGATCTTGTCGAAGCGCCGCAGCCCAACGAGAAAGAGGGCGCACCGACAAAAGCTACCTCGGGCGTGCTCAACTTCTTTATGGGCAAGACCGTCTATTCGGCGGACAATCCCCTGCGCATCGCCTTTATCCATGAGTTCCCCTGTGCGACGTCGAGCTGGGACAGCCTGCACGACCAAGGGCGTCAGTATCTCGATAAGCACTTTGGCGGTATCGTGCGCACCGAGGCGTTTGAGGACTGCCACGATCCGGACGTGTTCTACGCCGCCGTGGAAACGGCTGTCAAACATGGAGACAGCGTCATCTTCTCGACCTCGCACCGCCTGATGGAATACACGCTCAGGGCTGCCGTCGAGTATCCTCAGGTGCGATTCCTCAACTGCTCCATCGGCCTTCCCCACCAAAGCGTCCGTTCGTACTTTGGCAAGATGTACGAGGCCAAATTTCTCTTGGGCGCCCTTGCCGCCAGCATGGCGGACAACCACCGCATCGGTTACCACGCGTCGGTCTTCGCCTCGGGCGCGCTCAGCGAGATCAACGCCTTTGCGATTGGCGCCTCGCTGCTCGACCCCCGTGCGCAAATTATCCTGACCTGGGGCGATGTGCCCGCTGGAGGCCTTGCCGAGGCCATGTGCCGCGAAGGCGCGAGCGTCATGACCGGCGCCGACATGTCAAAGTCACTCGAAGACCCCACGGCCTACGGACTCCACCGTCTGGTCGATGGCAAGGTTGTCGGCATTGCCATGCCGGTATGGAACTGGGGCCGATACTACGAGCTTATCGTGCGAAGTCTGCTGCACGGCACCTGGGATGAGACCAGTGACGACAGCCAGGTTCGTGCCGTCAACTACTGGTATGGTATGAGCTCGGGCGTCATCGACATTCGCTACGCTCCGGGCCTGCCCTATCAGACGCGTAAGCTTGTTCAGCTGCTCCGCAATGGCATCGTCGAGGGCTCCATCAATCCATTTGGCGGCGAGCTCCATAGCCAAGACGGCGTGGTGCAGATCGAGGGCTTTCCCCCGCTGCCGAGCACGCAAATCGTCGAGATGGACTGGCTGGCCGACAACGTGGTGGGCACCATTCCGCAACTCGACGATGAGCCGAAGGTCCGCGCCCTATGAAAATCCTTGCCATAGCCGATACCGAAGAACGATGCCTTTGGGAGTGCTTTCGCAAAGAACGCTTTGAGGGTGTCGACCTGATTTTGTCCGCTGGCGATCTGGACCCGGACTATCTTGAGTTTTTGGTCACGGTCATCAACAAACCGCTCATCTACGTACGCGGCAATCACGATGACCGCTACGCACGTCATGCACCGGGCGGCTGTATCTGTGTCGAAGACACCGTGTACGTGTATCGCGGCGTCCGCATTGCGGGGCTTGGCGGCTCCATGCGCTACCGAGATGGCGCCAACATGTACACCGAGCGCGAGATGGCCAAGCGCGTGCGCAAGCTGTCTCGTAAAGTGAGGATGGTCGGTGGCTGCGACATCTTGCTCACCCATGCGCCCGCCGCCGGCGAGGGCGATCTGGACGATCTGCCACATCGAGGATTTGAATGCTTTAACACAGCGCTCGAATCCTGGAATCCCGACTACATGGTGCACGGGCATGTGCACCAATGCTATGGTCGCGACTTTCAGCGTGAGCGTCAACATGCATGCGGGGCAATGATCATCAACGCCAGCGGATATACGCAGTTTGAGCTCGACCAGACGCGCTACCCCATCCGTGGCTGGCAGGCAGCCTGGCTCAACTCACAAACCATGCGCCGCGAGCTCAAGCGCCACGAGGCCATCGAGTCCTCAACCGCCAGAACACCCTGGTAACTACCTCAAAGGGGTCACTGCCCCCTTTGAGGCAGTTTTGACGCGATAGCAAGAAACCCGGTCCTGCACGAGACAGAACCGGGTTTCTTTAGCAATGCTTGCTTTGCTCAGGCAGTAACTAAAAGTTACTCAGCCAGGAAGTCACGCTGGACAGCGGGATCGACCTTGACGCCAGGGCCCATGGTGGAAGACACGGAGATGGACTTGACGTACTTGCCCTTAGCAGAAGAGGGCTTGACGCGCAGGATCTCGGTGTACAGGGCAGCGTAGTTCTCGACGAGCTGCTGCTCAGAGAAGGACTTCTTGCCCAGGGGCACGTGGCAGATGCCGTAACGGTCGGCGCGATACTCAACGCGGCCGGCCTTGAGCTCGGAAACCATCTTGGCAACATCCATGGTCACGGTGCCGAGCTTGGGGTTCGGCATGAGGCCACGGGGACCAAGAATCTTACCGATGCGGCCAACCTTGGCCATCATGTTCGGCGTAGCGATAGCGGCGTCGAAGTTGATCTCGCCCTTTTGAATCTGGGCGACGAGCTCGTCGGAACCGATGATGTCGGCGCCGGCAGCCTCGGCCTCGCGGGCCTTCTCGCCCTCGGCGAAGACGGCAACACGAACGGTCTTGCCGGTGCCGTGGGGCAGGGAGATGGAACCACGGATGTTCTGGTCAGCCTTACGAGTATCGATGCCCAGACGGAAGTGAGCCTCGACGGTCTCGTCGAACTTGGCGGTGTCGAGCTCCTTGATGAGCTTGGCAGCCTGAAGGGGGGTGTAGAGCGTGGCGCGGTCGATCTTCTCGGCAGCGGCGTTATAGCTCTTACCATGCTTAGCCATGTGCATTACCTCCTGTGGTTAAACGGGCGTGAGCCCTCCCACATCGTATCGTGTGCCCTATTGCACACATATAACGGGCGCCCCGGTCGGAGCACCCGTTATTACCTAAAGAAATCGCTACTCAGCGATGGTGACGCCCATGGAACGGGCGGTACCGGCGATGATCTTCTTGGCGGCGTCAATGTCGTTGGCATTGAGGTCCGGCATCTTGATCTCGGCGATCTTGGTGAGCTGCTCCTGGGAGAGCTGACCGACCTTGTCAGCCTGGGGCTTAGCGGAACCAGACTTGAGGTTCAGCTCCTTCTTGATGAGGTGAGCCGCCGGCGGGGTCTTGGTGATGAAGGAGAAGGACTTATCCTCGTAGACAGAGATCTCAACGGGGATGATGTCACCCTTCTTGTCCTGCGTCTCGGCGTTAAAGGCCTGGCAGAACTGCATGATGTTCACGCCAGCAGCGCCCAGGGCGGGGCCGACGGGAGGAGCGGGGTTAGCTGCACCAGCAGGAATCTGGAGCTTAATGACGTTGGCAACCTTCTTCTCAGCCATGGTCATTCCTTTCGAATCACGAGTGTGAAGTACTTGCTATATCGTAAGCACGCACGTGTTAGAAGCACTCCTGAGATGAGCAGTCACAGAAGAAGCACGCTCGCGCGAACGGACGAAAACTTAAGCGATGACAGCGACCTGGTTAAAGTCGAGCTCAACCGGCGTCTCGCGGCCAAAGATCATCAGCGTGACCTTAAGCTTGCCTGCCTCGGTGTTAACCTCGGAGACCTTGCCATCAAAGTCGGTAAGCGGGCCATCGGTGACGCGGACAGACGTGCCGACCTGAATATCGACCGAAGTGCGCTTGGGCGAATCGCCCTTACCGGGACGACGAGTCATCTTGTTGTACTCGTCGCGGGAAAGCGGAGCGGGCTTGCCGTTGCCGCCCAGGAAACCGGTGACGCCAGGCGTGTTACGAACGCACGTCCAAGCATCGTCATCCATCTCCATGCGGACCAGGACATAACCCGGGAAAATCTTAGAATCCTTGGTCTCGCGCTTGCCACCCTCTTTAATCTCGGTGACGCGCTCCATAGGAATCTCGATATCAAAGATACGGTCCTGCATGCCCATGGTCTCGATGCGATGCTCGAGATCGGACTTAACGCGGTTCTCGTATCCGGAGTAAGTGTGAACGACGTACCAACGCTTAGACATGGTTTAGCCCCTCAATCCAGAGAACAGAGCAAGAGCCTCGCCAAAGCCAGCATCGAGCAGAGCGATGACGACGCCGACGACGATCAGAGAAGCGCAAACGACGACAGAGTAGTTCACGAGCTCCTTCTTATCGGGCCACGTGACACGCTTCATCTCGGACTTGACCGAAGCGAAATACTTCTTGGTGCGGGCGAAGAAACCAGGCTTCTCGTTCTTCTTGGACTTCGCAGCCTTCTCGTTCTTCTTGGCAACGGCCTTCTTGGCCTCAACCTTGGAGTTGGCGGCAGCGTTATTGGCAGGTGCCGACTGCTGAGCCTTCTTCTTGTTCTTCTTGTTGGCCATTTGGGTTACCTCCGCGCAATGCGCTTATACATGAGTAAACCGTAAGCCCCCAATTGGGAGCTTACGGAATAATGACTGGCACGCCAGGAAGGACTCGAACCCTCAACACTCGGTTTTGGAGACCGATGCTCTACCAATTGAACTACTGGCGTATATGACTAGAGACTAGCGAGTCTCTTTGTGCAGCGTATGGTGACGGCACCAGGGGCAATACTTCTTGATCTCCATACGATCAGGCATGTTCGACTTGTTCTTGGTGGTCGTATAGTTGCGGCGCTTGCACTCAGTGCACGCAAGAGTAACTAGAGTACGCATTTATCCTGAACCTTTCATTTCCGCCCCGTACGGGCACGAGATGGTACTTTATCAGCTCTATGTAAGTGCTGTCAATGAAAACCTCGAATCAATTGGTTCTCGGTGGATCCATTCATATTTGGAACACATCAATGAAGCCATCGAGAGCTAATCGACGGTGCAACCAGGACCATTATTGATCCTCTCGACACCAGCAACGGCTCAATATCCATTGCAGAAAAGAACCCGGCACCCATATAAGTGCCGGGTTCTCTAAGTCAACTATCAGAGAGCTAATTTACTCAATGATCGTGGAGACGATGCCCGAACCGACGGTGTGGCCACCCTCGCGGATAGCGAAGCGCAGGCCCTCCTCCATGGCGATCGGGTGGATGAGGTCGCCCTCGATGGTGATGTGGTCACCAGGCATAGCCATCTCGGTGCCCTCGGGGAGCTTGACCGTACCGGTAACGTCGGTGGTACGGAAGTAGAACTGAGGACGATAACCATCGAAGAACGGGGTGTGACGGCCGCCCTCCTCCTTGGTCAGAACGTAGATCTCGCCGGTGAACTTGGTGTGCGGGGTAACCGAACCGGGCTTGCAGAGAACCTGGCCGCGCTCGATGTCCTCGCGCTTGATGCCGCGGAGCAGCAGACCGACGTTGTCGCCAGCCTCGCAGAAGTCCATGGACTTACGGAACATCTCGATACCGGTAACGACGGTGTTCTGGGTATCCTTGATGCCGACGATCTCGACGGGCTCGTTGAGCTTGAGCTCACCGCGCTCGACACGGCCGGTAGCAACAGTACCACGGCCGGAGATGGTCATAACGTCCTCAACGGCCATCAGGAACGGGAGGTCGTTGTTACGAGCAGGCGTCGGGATGTACTCGTCGACGGCGTTCATGAGCTCGCGGATAGCGTCCATCCACTTGGCGTCGCCCTCGAGAGCGCCCAGAGCGGAACCACGGATGACGGGGATGTCGTCGCCGGGGAAATCGTACTCGGAGAGGAGCTCACGGGTCTCCATCTCGACGAGGTCGATAAGCTCGTCATCGTCGACCATGTCGCACTTGTTCAGGAAGACGACGATGTAGGGAACGCCGACCTGACGGGCGAGCAGGATGTGCTCGCGAGTCTGAGCCATGGGGCCGTCGGTAGCAGCGATGACCAGGATAGCACCGTCCATCTGAGCAGCGCCGGTGATCATGTTCTTGATGTAGTCAGCGTGGCCCGGGCAGTCAACGTGAGCGTAGTGACGGGAAGCGGTCTCGTACTCAACGTGGGAGACGGAGATCGTAATGCCGCGCTCGCGCTCCTCGGGAGCCTTGTCGATGTTCTCGAACGCCGTAAAGTCAGCCTTGCAGCCCTCGGTCTCGGAGAGAACCTTGGTGATGGCAGCGGTCAGCGTGGTCTTGCCGTGGTCGACGTGACCAATGGTGCCGATGTTAACATGCGGCTTAGTGCGCTCAAACTTCTCTTTGGCCATAAAGCCCTCCTCTAAACAGGTCGTCCCCGGACGGGACTTTGCCTTTATACCATAGTGGCCTCTCAACATATTATTGAGAAGCCACCGTGTTACCTATGGTAGCGGTGACTGGATTCGAACCAGTGACGCCACGGGTATGAACCGTGTGCTCTAACCAACTGAGCTACACCGCCGGATGGAGCCTGCAACCAGACTTGAACTGGTGACCTCTTCGTTACCAACGAAGTGCTCTACCGACTGAGCTATACAGGCACTTGACGGGTGGGAGCTATAGGATTCGAACCTATGTAGGCAGAGCCAACGGGTTTACAGCCCGTCCCCATTAACCACTCGGGCAAACTCCCAATCGTTCAAGTATCCGCAGGTCCTTTGGTCTTTTGGACCGCCGCCCCCGCGAACGAAAAAGATAATACGATGCAACCTTGGGGGCTGTCAACGAAAACCTCTAGATACACGGTTCCGGGCGTATCTATATACCTTTGACCTGCGGTTTTGCTGTGTTTGGATATGAAGGATGGTGGATTTGCATGTAGCGGTAACATTTCCCGAGGGAACACTTTGTCGTAGTGGAGTACGCTGGCTGGAACGAACTTCGATAACGACTCATTTGCACCTATATATAGGTCGAGATCGGGCTTCCCTGGATCGATCGAGCGTGGATAATCTCCCGTTTGAAATCGAGCGTGGATAATCTCCCACTTTTGGTGTGCCCCCAAGGCCAAAGTGGCAGATTATCCACGCTCATTCTCCAGACGGGAGAACTATAGAGCCGCAACTACTCGGGCCAGGCCAAAGTAGACCCATAGAGCGGCTCACCCTTGGTGCAGGGGTAGCGACTCAAGTAACACGACGATAGCAAGTCGAAGAAATAAGTCATGGCATATTTCGAATAAACGCCGAGTCGGTCAATTCCGTTTCCCGCATTACCAAGACGATATATACGGTCAAAAGACCTCGATTTGTCATCGTTGCTAAACGCAGTAATTAGAATCTTCCTGCCCGAACGGCAATCAAGATACTCACGCGCCTGTGACGCAAATAGCCCGGAGACCGATACGAGAATTATCAATGACTGCGAAGCATCTCCCATGTTTTTCAATTCCGCGACGTTAGCCCCAGCAACTATGCGAACTATCTTGCCCGCATAAAACATTTCCTGCTGAAATCGTACGAGATTGGCGCTCACATTATTGGTGCACCAGATTTCAACGTTTTTATGGCCATCAATTTCGTCGGCAAGGTGCTTAATAGCAATATCGGACACGCCGCTTTCAACCTCAGCGAACATCTCGATCATGCGAACGTCGAGCTCTGCCCTGTACTCCTCGTAGCCAAATTCCTCCTCTCGATGGCTTAAGTCGCTTGGAAAGACTGATTGAGTAAATGATTCTTTCAAATCGCTAAGAGACTGGTAGCCCAATCGATTGCAGAAACGACGAACAGCGGAACGGGTCACGAATGCATCGCGGGTTATTGCGGCAACATTGATTTCGCTCGAACGCCTAATGTGAGCGACGAGATATCGAGCGATGGCGGCATCGTTTGACCCAAACTCGCTGTTGATGATGGAGCTAATGCGATTGAGCACATCGAAGTCATTGATATTCACGTGATCCCTCTTTCCGCTCTCCTCGAAATCATAGTTCATTTATTGAATCAAACAGCTTTGGTCGTTCTCCTATGATTCAAATCAGTTGACGTCATCTTAATCGTAATTCCGCCACACGTATCCACCGTGTTGAATGATGGAAAGGGGATTCATGGGCAACGTGAACAACATGCCGTTTCTCTGGGGTTCCGCCACGGCGTCTTATCAGTGCGAGGGTGCCTGGAACGAAGACGGCAAAGGCCTTGGCGAGTGGGATTTCTTTAGCCACACAAGCAATAAGAACATCAACCATGTTGACGGTGATGTATCTTGCGACTTCTACCATCGCTATGAAGAAGATATCCGCATGATGAAAGAAGGCGGACAAAACACCTATCGCTTCTCTCTTTCATGGAGTCGAATCATCCCCACGGGTATCGGCGAAGTGAATGAAGAGGGTATCGATTTTTATAATCGGGTCATTGATTGCTGCCTCGAAAATGGCATAGAGCCCAACGTTACGCTGTTCCATTACGATCTGCCATTCACGCTTGCTTGCAAAGGCGGATGGCTGAACAATGACATGGCAGAGTGGTTCTGCAAATACGCCAAGATTTGCTTTGAGCGCTTTGGAGACCGCGTCAAAATCTGGGCTACCGTTAACGAGCCGCATTTCTACAGCTACTGCGTAAACATGTTGGGCAACTATCCCCCCAATCGATCGCTCGACGTTCAGTCGTACATGCAGTTTCAGTACAACCTGATGCGCGCAAGCGCACTCGCAGTCCGAACATATCGTCAAATGGGCTACGACGGCATCATCGGCGCCGTCCACGATGGCGGCGTTGTCGAACTCGACCCGGCAACCGAGCACCCTGATGACGTATTTCGATACGCAGACTTTTTCGCCAATCGCATGATTCTGGCACCAGCGCTTCAGGGTCAACTGCCGCCAGAAATGGACGAAATCCTTGAAAAACTTGGCGTCTCGCTCTATCGATCCCCAAATGACGTAGAAGAATTCAGAGACGGTAAAGTCGATTTTATTGGACTCAACGTGTATTGCCGAGAGTATGTAACCGACTGGCACGGTGGAGAGCTTGCCGTTTCGGCGAACAATAAGGGCGGTTCGAGCAAAAAGGTCGAAGGAAAATGCATTGCGCCCTTGTTTGAAAGCGCCCGCGACAGCAATGTTCCCCGCAATAAATGGGGCCGCGAAATACTCCCAGGTTGCATGTATTCAACCATCATGGATGTCCACGAGCGCTATGACGCGCCCCGCATCTTTATTACGGAAAACGGACATGGCGCTTATGAGCAACCAGACGCAGACGGAATGATCCACGATGATGACCGCATCGAGCTTCTGGGCCAGTTCATCGAGCACATGATGAGGGCTAAGCGCGACGGCGCGCGCGTTGAGGGCTACTACCTCTGGTCGACGATGGATCTGTATAGCTGGATCAACGGCTACGAAAAACGATACGGACTTGTCCATATCGACTTCGAGAACAATCTGGAGCGCACCCCCAAAAAGAGCTGGTATTGGTACCGAGACCTTATCTCGAAGTATCAGGAGCAGGAAGGTTAGGAGAAAGAGATGAAATATCAGGCAATGTCCGAAACAGTCCTAAAGGCTGTTGGCGGCAAAGAGAACATTACATCGGTAACTCATTGTGCGACGCGCCTTCGCATCGACGCACGAGACACCTCGATCATCGATCTCCAGCTCGCCAAATCGGCCGATCAGGCGCTCGGGGCAGTAGTCAGCGGTGGCCAGCTTCAGGTGATCATCGGCCCCAACGTCACCGAGGCTTACAACGACTTCCTCGACTTCGCGGGAATCGAAGTCGGCGGTGGCACGGTTGCCGACGATGCCCAAACCGCCAAAGACCTTGCAGAAGGCATTAAAAGCGGTAACACCGCCATGGGCTTGATTGAGAAATTCGGGAACGTCTCTGCACAGGTATTCATGCCCATCGTCCCGGCGCTCATCGTTGGCGGACTCATTCTTTCGATCAAGAATCTCCTGGTCAATTATTGCGGATTGAGCACCGATAGCGGAACCGCCCAGGTCCTGTTGGCGATCTTTAGCGCTTCGTTTAGCTTCTTACCCGTTTATCTTGGTTATCAGCTCGCGGCCGTCATGAAGATGCAGCCCATCATGGGCGCATTGCTGGGCGCGATCATGATCAGCTCGTCCATTAGCGGTGCCGAGGGTCTCGACTTTCTTGGTATTCCCATCCCGACGAACGACTATTCGAGTACGGTAGTGCCCATCGTACTGGGCGTTGTATTCATGTACTTTGTCGACCGCGGCCTTCAGAAGATTATTCCCGACGTTACCAAACTGTTCTTGAAGCCGCTGCTCACCATGATCATCGTCGTGCCCGTCGAGCTTATTATCCTTGGCCCCGCCGGCAGCATGATGGGCTACGCGCTGAGCGATGCCGTCACGTGGCTTATGGACAACGTGGCATTTATCGCTACTCCGATCCTGGCAGCCCTTAACCCCTATTTCGTCATGCTCGGTCTCGATAAGGCTTACATCGCAATCGAAGTTACGAGCCTGGCGCAGCTCGGTTGGGCACCCATTATCTTTGGATTCATCTCGAACCTCTGCATTGGCGGCACGAGCCTCGCCCTGGCAACTGCCATGAAGGGAAACAAAGAGAAGAGGGGTATGGTCACCACGGTTGCCGTCACCGCACTCTGTGGCGTAACCGAGCCCGCGTTCTACGGTTGCCTCATCGAGCGTCCCCGCCTGCTTGTCGGCACGGCAATCGGCGCGCTCTGCGCTGGACTCCCTGCAGGCATCTTTGTTCTGAAAGAGTATGTTGCGGGAGCATGCCCCGGCCTTCTTTCGGCACTCATCTTTATCGCTCCCGATGGGTCCATGGGTAACTTCGTGCTGGCATGCGTTGTCGCCATCATCGCCATCGTCGTCTCCTTCATCGCTGCACGCATGATCATCAAGAAGAACCCCAGCTATATTGAGTAGATGCCCGCTGTTTGCATTGGGGACATCCTCGGCAGACCATTAGCAAGAACCCAAGAAGTTCCTTAGGAGCTCGATTAATCCATTCGGATTCCTGAGGCACAAACGGCCCCGATTCCACAATGAAATCGGGGCCGTTGTTTCTAAAGCCGTCGATAGACAATCGGTGTTTACCTTAGCTCCCTATCCAAGTTAATTATCCACGCTCGTTCTCCGGTCGGGAGATTTTCTTCGCTCGCGTATCCAGAAATCCACGCTCGAGCAGGACATCCAGATCCGCGCCCGCCCTTGTCTCGATCTGCAACAGCAAGAGGCCTATTCCGCTTCTACATGTTACAGATCAAGATATTCCTAAAACACCCTAAGTTTCATCTCAATCTGTAACAGTTAGATGCCGAATATCGGTCTTGGTGTTACAGATTTAGACAAACTGGAGGACGAGACAAACCAAAAACGGGATGGGCGCTAACCCGATGGCGCACCACCTAAATAGAAACGGGCTCTGTCCCATATAGAGACAGAGCCCGAAACTCTCATGGAGCCAGTGACAGGAATCGAACCCGCAACCCACTGATTACAAATCAGTTGCGCTACCGTTGCGCCACACTGGCACACTTGGCGCTTTCGCGCGAAGCCTGTTTAGGATAAAGGAATTGAGGACGGGGCGCAACAGGCCCTTCGACCGACCACATCTCAAAAACCGTTCGTCAGAACGAACAGTTTTATCTGTTCGTCAAAACATAAACCTATTCGTTTTGACAGCTGCAAACCCGCAACCCACTGATTACAAATCAGCGGGTAGACCAATCTAGGAAACGGCTCTCTGCCGCAACTCCCCTACCGTCCGCGCAGGGCCTTGAGCTTGGCCAGGGCATCGGGGCTCAGGCGACTGCCCAGGGTCATCTTGATCTGCGGGGCTTCCTCGGCCTCGTGAACGTCGTTGTCGATCTGTTTGATCTCGTCCACCAGCATACGGCTCGAGATGCGCGTGACGCCCTTGCCCATGACGACGGCCTGTATTGTGCCGTCACTCGATACCACGGAGCACGCGCGGCCTTCCTCACGCGCCTCGATGCAGAGCTTCTGCACCACGGTATCGGCAGAGACGCCCGTCGGCGAGAACTCGATGCGCACGCCGCGGGCCGGTAGGTTGGGGCGCTCGTTGGAGATGTTGCCCGCGCCGTCGAACACGATCACGGCCTCGTAACGGCCCTGGGCAAACGCCGCGACATCGTTGATAAGCGCAGTACGAGCCATATCGTGGACGTCGCTGGAATATGGATCGTCGGAATGGTCGTAGACGAGCTTTTCGTAGCGCGGCGTGCAGTGAATCACGTTGTAGCCGTCGACCACCAGCAGCTCGGGCTTATTGGAGTGCACCGTCGAGACCGGGTCGGCGATGGCCTGCGCAAACGCATTGCCGCCCACGCCATAGGTCGCGGCCGAAACAATCGGCTTGGCCGAGCCCTCGCCAAAGCGCTTGGCCTTGGACTTGGCGCGGTTCTTCTTGGACATGCGCTACTCCTCCCCCATGAGCTCGCCGGCATTGCGGCGCAGCCACTCAAAGCACAGCGCGGTGGTCGCCTGGGCCACGTTGAGACTCTCGGTCATGCCGCGCTGGGGAAGCTTGGTCAAACAGTCGCATTTCTCGAGCACCAGGCGCGAGATGCCGTCGCCCTCGGAGCCCATGACGAGCGCAACGCGGCCCTCGAAGGGAGCATCCCAGCAGCTGCCCTCGGCGTGCTCGGAAGCACCGCCCACCCAAAAGCCGGCGGCCTTGAGGTCGTCAAGCGCTCGGGCGATATTAGGAACCTGCGCGATGGGCAGGTGCATGACGGCACCAGCGGAGGTTTTGTAGCTGCCCACGGTCACACCGGCGGCGCGCTTGTTGGCAATGATGACGCCCGCTGCGCCCACGACCTCGGCAGAGCGCACGATCGCACCAAAATTGCCATCGTCGGTCACATGGTCGAGCACGACGACGAGCGCCGGTCCTTCACCCGCGCGATCGAGAATATCGGCGACATCGGCATAGGGGAAATTGCCCACCTCGAGCGCAATGCCCTGGTGAGCGCCATGGCTCGACAGCGCATCGAGCTGCGTGCGCGGCACATACTTAATGCGGACGTCCGCGGCGTTGAGGTCGTCGACCAGGCGCGACAAGGCGGCATCGCGCTCCCCGCCCTCGGCGATGAGCGCGCACTTGACGGGAAAGCCGGTACGCAGTGCCTCGGCGGCAGCACGACGACCTTCGATAAACTCGCCCTTGGGAACCTGGACAGCGTCGCGGTTGCGATCGCGCTGCGGACGTGCGGCCTGGGTACGATCGCGCTGACCCTTGGGAGCGGCAGCGCGGTCATTACGGCGAATCGGACGCGAGCCAGAAGCAGCCTGCTTGCCGCCACGAGACGCGCGCTTGCGATTGTCGGCCATAAAGCGACCTCCTTAAATAGATAACAAACAAGAATCGACCGTCCGAGCCACGGCACCTTGCCTTTCAATCGTCGGGCATGACCACCAGGTCTATGCCCTCCTCTTTCAAGGCAATCTGCCGCACCTCGAACGGTCGACAAATACTAGAGAGTCTTAATACGGGTGCCGGCGGCCGTATCCTCGATCGTCAGCCCGAGGTCCTTAAGCTGGTCGCGGATGGCGTCTGCTAGGTCCCAGTTCTTGGCAGCACGGGCCTCGGCGCGAGCCTCGAGAATCTTGGCAGCAGCCTCGTCCACATCGTCACCAGTGTAGGCAACCAGACCGGCGGCAACGCCCAGCAGGCCCAGCGGCAACTCGACCTTGGGCTCGGGAAGCTCAACGCCAAACGTATCGAGCAACTCGGTCAGCGTATCGGCGGCAGCCAGGGCTGCGGCCTTGTCGGCAGCATCGCCCGCATGCTCCAAATACTGGTTGCACTCGGTCACAAAGCCAAAGACGGCACCCATGGCACCGGCGGTGTTAAAGTCGTCGTCCATGCACTCCTTAAAGGCGGCACGGGTCTCGGCGGCCTTGGCGGCAAACTCCTCGGCGGCAGCCTCATCGGCGTCGGCGGTCGCGTGGCTTGCAGCCCAGCGCAGGTTCTCGACCGTGCCGGCGATACGCGTGAGCGAGTTCTCGGCACCCTCCAAGCGCTCCCAAGAGAAGTCGAGCGGTGAGCGATAGCTCGTCTGCAGCATCAGTAAGCGCAGGGCCGCGGCAGAGTGCTGCTCGAGGACCTCGGCCAGTGTAAAGAAGTTACCGAGCGACTTGGACATCTTCTCGCCGTCGACCAGTAGCATGCCCGTGTGCATCCAGGTGTTGGAGAAGCCCTGGTGCCAGGCGCAGGTAGCCTGAGCGCACTCGTTCTCGTGATGCGGGAAGGCAAGGTCGGAGCCACCGCCGTGGATGTCGATCGGGGTGCCCAGGTAGCGGTGCACCATGGCGGCGCACTCGGTGTGCCAGCCGGGACGGCCCTCGCCCCAGGGGCTCGGCCAGCTGGGCTCGCCGGGCTTGGCGGCCTTCCACAGGGCAAAGTCGAGCGGGTCGTTCTTGTCCTCGTTCTCCTCGATGCGCGCACCCACCATAAGGTCATCGATGTTGCGGCCCGAGACCTGGCCGTAGTTGGGATCGCTGCGCACGGCAAAGTACACATCGCCGTTATCGGCTGCGTAAGCGTGGCCCTGCTCGATAAGCGTCTTGATCATGGCGATCATGGGGCCAATCTCCTTGGTGGCGCGGGGACGCACATCGGGATCGAGCACGTTGGCAGCGCGCATGACGCCGATGAACTTGTCGGAGAACTCCGTCGCGACCTCGGCAGCCGTACGGCCTTGCTCGTTGGCGCGCTTGATGATCTTGTCGTCGACATCGGTGAGGTTCTGGGCGAACGTGACCTCGTAGCCACTCGCGATGAGCCAGCGACGAATCACATCAAAGCTGATGAACGTGCGGGCATTGCCGATGTGGATGTTGTCATAGACCGTGGGGCCGCACACGTACATGCGGACCTTGCCGGACTCGATGGGCTGGAACTCTTCCTTTTTATGGGTAGCGCTGTTGTAGATACGCATTCGTTACTCCTTAACGGTTTTCTGTAGCAGGCAGACGGCCCAGGCGCCAATTCCCTCGCCTTGGCCTTCCCAACCGAGCTTTTCGGTCGTAGTGGCGGCGACGCCCACGTTTTCGACGTCAACGCCCAGAGCATGGGCCAGGTTGGCGCGCATGGCATCGCGGTGTGGGGTGATCTTGGGCTGCTGGCAGGCAATGGTGCAGTCGGCATCGACAAACTCAAAGCCCAGCTCGCGCGCATAGTCCATCACACGGGCAAGCAGCACCATCGAATCGGCGCCCTCGTAGGCGGGATCGGTGTCGGGGAACAGTTTGCCGATGTCTCCCCCGCGGCAGGCGCCCAGAATGGCGTCGGCCAACGCGTGCGCGAGCACATCGGCATCCGAGTGTCCCAGCAGACCGCGCTCGTAGGGAATGTCAACCCCGCCGATAATACATCGACGCCCCTCCACCAGGCGGTGAACGTCGTAGCCATGGCCAATGCGCAGGTTACTGAACATGGGGAAGGTCCTCTCCCTCGGCCATGCGGCCGAGCAGAATCGCGGTTACGGGACGCAGGTCCTCGGGCACCGTCACCTTAAGGTTGTCGCGTGGGCTCTGGACGCAGCGAACGCGTCCTCCCATGCGCTCAACCAGCGAAGAATCATCGGTGCCGATAAAGCCCTCGGCAATGGCTGCAGCGTGGGCGCGCTTCATAGCATCGACGCTAAAGATCTGCGGCGTCTGCGCAGCCCAATAAAGCTCACGCGGCGGCGTCTCGACGATGTTATCGCCGTCAACGATCTTGAGCGTGTCGATCGCGGGTTGACCGCACACGACACCGTCGAGCGAGCGGTCGCCCACAAGCACGTCGATCGCATGATCGATGGCCTCGGTCGTGATGAGCGGACGAGCGCCGTCGTGAATGGCGACGTATTCAAAGCCTGCCGGAACCGCATGCACGCCGGCACGGGTGGAATCCTGACGGGTATTGCCGGCATCGGCAAAGCTGATGGGCGTGTCATAGTCAAACGGGTCGATGGCCAGGCGGCGCATCTCGGCACGACGCTCGGCAGGACACACCACCACGATGTGGCCGACCTTATCGCTCCGATCAAACGCGCGGATGGACCAGCTCATAAGCGGACGGCCCGCAACGTTGACGAGCTGCTTGCCACCGGGGTTACCAAAGCGCTGGCCGCTGCCACCGGCAACGACCACGGCGCATACGGGCGCCATTATGCGTTCCCCTGTTTGGTGCCCTTCATGCGGTACAGGGAGTCCGCAAGAATGGCAGGGTTGTTAACGCCAAAGTCGCCCAGGCGCTCCGGATCTTCGCTGATGTCGTCCATGAGTTCCTGCAGCGAGCCGTACTCGTCGACAATCTTCTCGGCCACGCCGTCGCGCACGACGGAGACGCGCGAAAGCGTGCGCAGGCCCAGCGGCGTCATGACGGAGTCCTCGTCCAGGTCGTCGTAGCCCAGAACCGCCGCCACATGCTGTGGGTCGGACAAGTCCTTGGGCGTCATGCGGCTAAGCTCGGCGCGGATCTTCTCGGCGTTTGCCTCGGAGGAATCGCTCGCATAGTCGCGAATCATCAGGTCGTACTCGGTATCCATGCTGGAGCCGGCGAGCTGCTCGAGCTGCATCTGCACGAGCTTGCCCTGGTTGCCCAGCTTGACGATGCAATCCTTAAGCTCGGTCTTTGCCTGCTGCATGATCTCGAAGCTCGAGAAAATACCGGTAATGTCGGCGAGCGTAACGTAGTCGTCGAGCTCGAGGGCCGTCAGGCGCAGCAGGGAGCGATCGAGCGACTGACGGGTAGTCTGGAGCGTGGCGACGAGCTGGTTGACCGAGCTCATGATGGTGGTGACGGGCTGGATCTCGTAGCTCTTACCGTGAACGTACACGTTGACGACGGCACGACGGGCCGAGACCGAGATCACGATGGCATCGGTGAGCACCGACATGCGAGCGGCGGTGCGGTGACGCATGCCCGTCTCGCTCGTGGCAAGCGAGGGATCGGGATTGAGGTGGAAGTTGGCGCGCAGGATCTGGGTGAGGTCGCCGTCGATAACGATAGCGCCGTCCATCTTGGAGAGCTCGAACAGACGGTTCGAGGTGAACGAAATGTTGAGCGGGAAGCCGTCGTTACCGGCAGCGAGCACGTTTTCGGTGTCGCCGACGCAGATAAGGGCGCCCAGGTGACCGGCGATGATCATGTCGAGGGCGGTGCGGATCGGCTGACCAGGTGCCGTCAGGCGGATGGCCTGTTCCATACGCTTTTGCAGCTCGTTCTTATCCAAGGCATCGCTCCCATCGTATACGCTCCATAAACGCTAAATAGTTTCTCACGGTTTGTCCCCGCAGCAGCCACGAAATCCGATGCTTACAGAATGAGCGAACACCGCTTAGGTAGCTCATTTGGGACGGGGCTCCTTTGACTGCTCATGTGGTAGCATCGGGTCTCATATAAATGAGGGAGTAGTCGCGTAATCGGGCTCGCCCGCAGAGAGGGAGCCAGACTATGGGACTCGCAGAGCTCGTGTTGCTCGCCGTTGGCCTTTCGATGGACGCTTTTGCTGTTTCCATCTGCAAGGGTCTCGGCATGAAGAAGATCAACCTTAAAGTCGCCGTGGTGCTCGGTCTGTTCTTTGGCGGCTTTCAGGCCGGCATGCCCGTAATCGGATGGGCGCTCGGCAGTCAATTCATGGACATCATCGGACCCATCGACCATTGGATCGCCTTTATCCTATTGGCCTTTATCGGCGGCAAAATGCTGTGGGAAGCCTTTACCGAAGACGAGGATGAGGGCGACGGCAAGGATGCTGAAAAAATTGACCTGGCAGAATATCTGATTCTTGCCATTGCCACCTCGATTGACGCCCTAGCCGTAGGTATCTCGTTTGCGGCGCTCTCGGTTGACATCGTTCCCGCTGTATCGCTTATCGGCGTCACAACGTTTATCTTCTCCGTCGCCGGCGTAGCGATCGGCCATACCTTTGGCGCGCGTTACGAAAAACCCGCCACCATCGTGGGTGGCGTCGTACTCGTCCTCATCGGGCTTAAGATCTTACTTGAGCATCTGGGGATCCTCACGATATAAAAAACGCCTCTCATAAGCCAACGTCAATGTAGGGGTCTCATGCAGAGTTTTGCATAATGCCTATTCGTGCAGACTTTTGCATGTCATACTAATATGCAAAAGTCTGCACGTTAGGAGATCGCCGTGGATACCCTTCCCATCACCACACCGCGCCAAGCTGGCATCTACGTGCGCCAGGCACGCGAGGCACAGGGAATCACCCGTGCGGCGCTCGCTAAAAAAGCCGGTGTTTCGGAGCGCCTGCTCGCATCGCTCGAGCTAGGAGATGCCACCGGCATTCGACTCGACAAGCTATTGGCAATCTTCAATGCTCTCGGACTGGCGCTCGCCGCTCAAGGGGATATAGGCGAAACGAAAAATGAGCAATCAGCCAACGTTCCGCGTGCCGATTTGCAACCTCACAGTACCCCCAGACGCCATCGCGCTCAACGTCCCTCTCATAGCTACCGTTGCTGCGCCGCCATTCCGGTTCTTGCAGACGCCCCCTTTACGTCTGAACTCTACGACAAAGCCTTCGCAGATTTCGCCATGTCCAATCTCGGAGTCTCGATTGCCGCAAACGCATCTGTCCAACCAAAGCCTGACGGGAAATAGCCAATGGCCAGAACATCACTTCGGACCATTATTTGCGGCGTACCTGCGGGAACGCTCACGCAAGATGAGAACGGTCTTATCAGCTTTACCTACGATCATGACTATGACGGGCCAGCCCTATCGACCAACATACCCGTATCGAATCGCACATACGGACAACAGGTCATGAATCCGTACCTGTTTGGCCTTCTACCCGACAGCGAGGATCAGCGAAAAGCGATTGCTGCCGAATTCGACGTTAGACCCAACAATGCCGTTGCGCTACTCAGCCATATCGGACTTGACTGTCCGGGTGGAGTGCAGTTTTGTGCCGAAGAAGACGTCAACGCCGTCCTGCATCGCACCAGCGAATACCGCCCTATAGGCGATCACGAGATTGCGCTGCGTCTCAAGTCGATCAGAGATGACCGCGATGCATCGTGGATGGGTCTAGATGAAAGTTGGTCACTTGGAGGCAACCAGGGCAAGTTCGCACTCGCACTCATAGACGGTCGCTGGTGCGAATGTGTGGGCTCCTCGCCCACGACGCATATTTTCAAAAATGGCGTTATCGGATTTAAACTCGAGGCTCTCAATGAGTTTGTCTGCATGAAAAGCGCCCAGCGCGCCGGTATCGCAACGGCAAACGTCGAATATCGTATGTTTGAGGACGAACCTGCCCTCATTGTTGAGCGCTATGACCGCATGAAAGTCGAAGACGGAACGATCAGGCGTCTACATCAAGAAGACCTCTGCCAGGCACTTGGGGTGATGCCCGCCCAAAAGTACACGGCAGACGGCGGCCCGACCACCCGCGACATTCAAGAGCTCCTCATAAATACGAGCCACCATCAACTTAACCTGTATCTGTTTACGCAAATACTGTTCTTCAACGCCATTATCGGCGCACCGGATGCGCATGCGAAAAACTATTCCCTGCTCCTTGGAAACGACGGCGCAGCCATGATGGCTCGAATGTACGATGTCGCATCGGGTTTGGCATATGAGCGCATGCGCCGCCGAGCGCGCCTTGCCATGAGCGTTGGCGGCGAAAACCGTGTGGGACGCATCGGTCCAGGCGCTATCCGCCGATACCACGGTATGGGCGACCCCGCGCTGGAGGCGGCGCTTACCGATGCCGGGCTATCCGAGAAGTTTTGCTTTGCGGCCATGATGGACCTCGCCTACGAGGTACCCATTTGCATGGAAGAGGTCATGGACGAATATGCCGACCTGCCCGGCATGGCGGACCTGCGCGAGCATATGCTCGGCCCCGTCCGCGAAAACTGCCAGCGCACCATCGACCTCATCAAGGCGGATATGGGCTAGACGCCAATCAATTTCCCATTTCTTAAAAGAAGAGAGGGGGCACCCGTCGCAAAAGCTCAGATGCCCCCTCTCATAATGTCATTTGCAATCCGCTAGCACGTGGCTCGGACTGCTGCTAGCGCAACCTTTACGCAGCGAGGCGCTTGAGGACGTCGATGAGCAGCTCGTAGAAGCGCTCGGCAGAAGCGAGCTCCATGCTCTCGTCCGGGGTGTGGACATCGGAGAGCGTCGGGCCCACGGCGATGGCGTCCAGGCCGTGCAGGGCCTCGGCAAACAGGCCGCACTCAAGGCCGGCGTGAATGGACTCGATGCGCAGCTCGGAGCCAAAGAGCTCGCGATAGCTCTCGACAAAGATGTCGCGGACCGGCGAATGCTCGGCATAGCTCCAGCCGGGATACTCGAACTCGAACTTGGCGTCGAAGCCCAGGACATCGGCCAGCGTCTGCAGGCGGTCCTTGAACTCGTTCTGCAGCGAGGTAATCGAGGAGCGCGGGGACAGCATGATCTTGACCTCGTCGTCAGAAGTGGCAACCACACCGATGTTGGAGGAAACCTCGACGGAGCCGTCGGTGGCGACGTTGCGGCGAATCACGCCGTTAGGGGCAAGACGCAGGGCGCGGATGAGGGCAAGCGCGGACTTCTGATCCATGGCCTCGACCTCGGCGTCGTCGGCAATCTCGACGGTGCAGGTAAAGCCGGGGTCAAAGACCTCGAGCTCGGCAGTGACGTCGGCAATGATGCCCTTTGCGATCTGGGCCGCGGCCTCGGCGGCAGCGTGATCAGTGTAGACCAGCTCGGCCTTGCACTCACGGTTGATGGCGTTGTCCTTAGTGCCGCCGTTAAAGCTGACGATGGCGGGCTCGCCGGCAACCATCAGGCGGTCGATGATGCGGGCCATGATGAGGTTGCCGTTGCCGCGCTCCAGGTGGATGTCGGCGCCGGAGTGACCACCCAGCAGGCCGGAGATCTCGAGCGTAAGGGTGCTGCCGGTCTTGTGCTCGCGCACGATCGGGCAGGTGTAGGTAACGACGACACCGCCGGCGCAGCTGACGGTGGCCACGCCCTCCTCCTCGGAATCGAGGTTGATCATGGTGCGGGCGCTAATCTGGGACTTGTCGAGCGTCTCGGCGCCAACCAGGCCAGTCTCCTCGTCGGTGGTGAACACGCACTCGAGGGCCGGATGAGCAATCGAATCGTCGTTGAGCACGGTGAGCATCAGAGCGACAGCAATGCCGTTGTCGGCGCCCAGGGTGGTGCCGTTAGCGGTGAGGACGCCGTCCTTGACGACCAGGTCGATACCATCGGTCGTAAAGTCGTGCTCAACGGAGCCAAGCTTGTCGCACACCATGTCGATGTGGCCCTGCAGCATCACGGTCGGGGCATTCTCGGCGCCGGCAGATGCGGGCTTACGAATGATGACGTTGTAGACCTCGTCCTGATACACGTCGAGGCCGCGCTCCTTGGCAAACGCAACCAAGAAATCGCTGATGCCCTTCTCGTTGCCAGACCCACGGGGGATCGCGCTGATCTCCTCAAAGAAATGGAACAGCTGGGCGGGCTCGTAGCCAGTAATCTTGTAGTCCATGGTGCCTCCTTGGCGCAACTGGTTAGACAATAAGACATGCGCCTTGTATATTCCCAGACTTCGTTTGCATAAACCAGTCGAAAACGCCGAGCGCTCTCGCATCATCGGCTAACGGTGGACCGCATAGCGTAACGGTCACAACTTCACAGCTCTACAAATCGAGGCGCCCTTGCCGGAACGCCTCGATTGCACAGATCAAATTGTCGCCACACCCTACAGCGCGCCGGAACCGGCTTGCATCATGCCGCCGGGGCCCGAGGTCACGCCGCCGCTCACGGGCGCGGCGTTGCCGGTGTGCGGTGCCGCCGGGGCGGTATCGCCACCGAGCGTGCCCGCCGGACGCGGTGCCGGGATCTCGCCCGTGCCGTGGCTAAAGACAAACTTGCCATCGGCCACGTCGCACAGGACGGTATCGCCCTCGCCCCACTCGCCGGCCAGAAGCTCCTCGGACAGCGGGTCCTCGATGAGCTTTTGGATGGCACGGCGCAGCGGACGCGCACCGTTGGTGAGGTCGGTGCCCTCGGCCACGATCTTGTCATAGGCCGCATCGGTGAGCTTGATGTTCATGCCGTTGGCAATCAAACGCTGACGCAGGTCGTCCACCAGCAGGTGCGCGATCTTGGTGAGATTCTCGCCCGAGAGCTTCTGGAACACCACGATGTCATCGATACGGTTGAGCAGCTCGGGGCGGAACAGGCGCTTGAGCTCGCCCATCGCGCGACCACGGATCTCACTCGACGTGAGACCCTGCTCGCCGGTGGTGCCAAAGCCCACGCTCGCATCCTGCGCAATCTCGCGGGCGCCCACGTTGGACGTCATGATGATCACGGTGTTGCGGAAGTCTACCGTCTTGCCCTGGCTATCGGTCAGGCGGCCCTCCTCCAGCACCTGCAGCAAGATGTTGAAGATATCGGGGTGCGCCTTCTCGATCTCGTCGAACAGCACGACCGAGTACGGGTGACGACGAACGGCCTTGGTGAGCTGGCCGCCCTCGTCGTGACCGACGTAACCCGGAGGGCTACCGATGAGCTTGGAGACCTCGAACTCGCTACCGAACTCGGACATGTCGAAGCTGATGAGCGCATCCTTGCTGCCAAAGAGGTACTCGGCGAGCGTCTTGGCGAGCTCGGTCTTGCCCGTGCCGGTGGGACCCAGGAAGATAAAGCTGCCGCCAGGGCGACGCGGATCCTTGAGCGGCGAGCGGCTGCGGCGTACGGCCTTGGCAACTGCCTCGACAGCCTCGTCCTGACCGATGATGCGCGTCTTGAGCACGCTTTCGGCCTGCAGCAGGCGACGGCTCTCGCTCTCGGTAAGCGAGGACACCGGTACGCCCGAAGTCACGGACACGATATCGGCGATCTGACTCACATCGATGGTGAGCGGGCTGGCGTCGAGCTCGGCGGTCCAGGCGGCCTTGGCCTCGGCGAGCTCAATCTCGGCGGCCTTCTGCCGCTCGGTAATCTCGGCGGCCTTGTTCATGTCGTCGCTCTCGGTGGCCTCCTGCGCGGCGGCCTTGAGCTCCTCTATGCGATGCTCGGCCTCGCGCACCGGCTCGGGCGCGCGATTCGCGGCGATGCGAGCACGGGCACCGGCCTCGTCAATGAGGTCGATGGCCTTATCGGGCAGGAAGCGATCCTGGATGTAGCGGTTGGAAAGGTTCGCGGCGGCCTCGATAGCACCCTGCGTATAGCGCACATGGTGGTGCTCCTCGTAGCGCGGCTTGAGCGCGGTCAGGATCTTGACCGTGTCCTCGACGCTCGGCTCCTCGACATCGATGGTCTGGAAGCGACGCTCGAAGGCCGGGTCCTTGGTGAGGTACTTGCGGAATTCCTCGGCCGTGGTGGCGCCGATAATCTGGAAGGCACCGCGCGCGAGCACGGGCTTGAGCATAGAGCTCGCGTCGATGGAGCCCTCAGCAGAACCGGCACCGATGATGGTGTGCATCTCGTCGATAAACAGGATGACGTCGTCGGCTTCGGTGGCCTCCTGGATCACGTTCTTGAGGCGCTCCTCAAACTCGCCGCGATACTTGGCACCCGCCACGAGGCCCGGCAGGTCGAGCGTCCAGATATTCTGGTTCATGAGGTTCTCGGGCACGTTGCCGGCTGCAATCTGCTGAGCCAGGCCCTCGACGATGGCCGTCTTGCCCACGCCGGGGTCGCCCAGAATGAGCGGGTTGTTCTTGGTGCGGCGCGAAAGAATTTCCATCATACGCTGGACTTCCTTTTCGCGACCAATTACAGGGTCGAGCTCGCCGTCGCGCGCCTTCTGCGTGAGGTTGGTCGCGAACTGCTTAAGCGTATCGGTGCCACTCCCCTTTTGCTGAGAGGCATCCGAGCCGCTAAAGAACGGCAGGCCCGCACCGGGACGCCCGGCACCGGCGCCGGCGAGCGGACGCTTCTTGTCCTGGTCCTTGGCAGTGAGTTTCTCGATAGCCTTTTTGATAGAGGCGGACGACACACCCAGGCGCATGAGGATGTCCATGGCCATGCCGTTGCCCTCTTCGACGATGCCGATCAGCAAGTGCTCGGTCGACACGTAGGTCTGGTTATTCTCACGCGCCACGCGGAATGAACGCTCCATAACGCTAATGACGAGCGGCGTAAAGGCGAGCTTAGCCGCCTCGGTCTCCTCACTGGGCTCGGGAACCGTGGTCTGGACCTCCTTGAGGGTGTCCATGATGTCGTCGTAGGAGATATCAAGCGAGCGCAGTGCCTCGGCGGCAATGCCCTCGTCCTCCTTGGCAAGCGCGAGCAGCAGGTGCTCGGTGCCCACCTTATTTGAATGAAGATCGAGCGCCTCCTGTTTGGCCATCGACATGACCTTGCGCGCTCGATCGGTAAATCTATCTAACATGCTCGTTTCCTTACATGAGTTCATCGAAATCAAAACGCCCGCCCGTCGGCGGCGCTTTTGTCTCTTTACCCACAGGTTGTCTATGTTAACAGCTGGAGGAATATCTATAAACCCGGCTCACATGAATGCAGGTTATGACCGCATCGCGGGACTCACCGCGCGATGCGCGACAGGCGCCCCGCAAGAGAAACCCTAGGCGTCTTTCACCACGTCGGGACTCGTCGCACGCGATGCGCGATAGGCATCGGCCTCCTTGGAGACGCGTTCGAGCAGCTCGGATGTATCGACGCCCTCGACTTGCGCGACCGTTTCCACCGTCTGCATGGCGACCGCCCTCAGGTACGCGCACGCGCTGTCCCCCAGCTGCTCGAGGTCTATCTCCTCGCCGCCCTCCCGGGCAAAGCCGACCGCCATCACAAAGTCCATGATGCCCGAGACCAGAAAGCCCACCGCAAAGCTCGAATCCGCCTTGAGCTCTTCTCCGTCGGGGTGGACGATCTCTCTCACGCGGTCGATGATGATCGTATGGATGCCCTGCACGACCTGCTCGGCGGCACCCGCCCTCATGGTGATGACGATGCGCCGCAGCAGGCAGCGGACGTCGCGCCGGTCGAACGCCGAAAGGTCGCCCTCGCTCGAAAAATGCCAGAGGGCATCGGTGATGAGCTCGTTATCCTGCAGCAGTTGGGCTATGGCGATGGCGACGAGTTCATCGAAATCGTGAAAATAGTAGTAAAACGTTCCGCGATTGCACCGGGCGGCGCGGGTCACCTCGCCAACCGACAGCTCGAAGATGCTGTTGTTCTCGATGAGCTCCCAAAACGCCTCGATGATACGGGTGCGTGCATCGGGCGCATCGGCGTCCTTACGCGGTCTCGCCATGCGCCTCACCGCACCCCTGCGCCTTGGCGTTCATGATGAGCATCTGAAGACGGTTCTCCACGTTGGCGAAGCTCACGTCGGGATCGTAGTCGAGCGGCAGGAACTGCGCCGTGGGATACTGCTCCTTGAGCGCATGGATGAGCCCGCGCCCCACGACATGGTTGGGCAGACACCCGAACGGCTGCAGGATCACGAAGTTGCGGCAGCCGCGCTTGGCGTGCTCGAGAATCTCCGCCGGAATCAGCACGCCCTCGCCCGCATCGAACGTATGGTGCAGGATCTTATCGCTCGCGCGCACGAGCTCGGGCATGCGCGTCGGCGGCTCGTAGAGCGGGCTCGCCGCGCCCAGGCGGTCGCAACGGTCGTGCGCGAGCTCGAACAGGTTGTCCGCCGTGGCGTACCAGGCCTTTTCGGGCAGCGACAGGTCGACGTGGAACTCGCGCGACTGCGCATGCTTGTAGAAATAGGTCTTGCGGATCACGTCGGTCATGCGCGCCTCGATGACCTCGAGCCCGTTGTCCTCGAGGTAGCGCTCGATCTCGTGGTTGGCGCCGAGATGGAAATTGAGCAGGTACTCGCCCACGATGAGAACGGTCGGATGCGGGTTCGAGCGGTCGTACGGAACGGCGTCCATGATCGCAAGCGCGCGTTTGAAG
This sequence comes from uncultured Collinsella sp., assembly GCA_959600835.1. Taxonomy (GTDB): domain Bacteria; phylum Actinomycetota; class Coriobacteriia; order Coriobacteriales; family Coriobacteriaceae; genus Collinsella. The sequence goes on from CAUGNQ010000004.1 coordinate 43,165, forward strand.
CCCGTCGCCTGGCCTCTCAGCCCGGAGCGCTCCATGCCCTCGATAACCTCATCGAGCGCGCGGTCGAACGCAGCGTCCGCCGCGCCCTTCTCGAGCTCGTAGGGACGGATGCGCCTAAGCATGGCCTCGAGGGTATCGATCATGGGAAGACCGTAGGCGATCTGGATGCTCGGGCCAAGGCCGAGCTTGAAGCCCGGATGCGCATTGTGGGCATCGACGTCGTCGTTGGTGAGCACCGGGACATAGTCGTATCCCGCGTCGTCGAGCGCGCGGCGCAGCAGGGGCATGTAGTGCGTCAGGCGGCAGTCGCCGATATACTTGCCAGTCACCACGGCGACGTCGTGCGGGTCGTACTTACCGCTCTCGAGTGCCGCGAGCGCCTCGCCGATCACGATTTGCGCGGGGAAGCAGATGTCGTTGTGCACATAGCGTTTGCCCAGGCGGATGGCATCCTCGCGCCCGATATCAAGGGCCTCGGCGCGCACGCCCTGATTGCGCATCGCCGCGGTCATGAGCCTGCAGAACGCATGGGAGGTGTTGGGGACCAGCGCGATCTTGTCGTGCCGGTCGCGCTTGGTGTACTTGACCTTATACGGGTCGTCGAGCGGATGGACCGCGTGCACCCGGGCGCCCTCGGCACGCTCCTCCGCGCGACGACGGTTGACCGACTCGATAAACGAACGCACGCGAATGCCCATGGGACCGGCGACGTCGCTCTCATCGAGCTTGATCATCATCGGAACCTTGGAGCCCATCTCGCCCATCATGCGCGCGATCTCATCGGTGAGATACGCATCGTGGCCGCAGCCGAAGCTGCCCATCTGCACGAGCTCGAGCTCGGGCGTCGATGCGACGATGACCGCGCACGACAGCATGCGCGCATGGTAGTTGTTCACGATGTCGATGCGGCTGTTGGAAAGATCGACGTTGCAGACCCCCGGCACCGCATCGGGCGTCAGGACGGGGATGCCGCGCTCAGAGAAGAGCTTGGGCAGCCCGTGGTTGACCAGCGGGTCGTTGTGGTACGGGCGCGAAGCGATCACCACCGCGTAGCCGCCGTCCTCGCGCACGTTCTCGAGCACCTGCCTGCCGCGCAGCTGCAGCTGGTTCTCAAACGTCTGCTGCGCGCGGTCCGCCTGCTCGGTCGCCTTGGCAACCAGGTCGGCATCGATATCGAAGGTCTCCTTGCACCACGCCTTGAGCTGGCGGTTTCGGTCGACCTCGTCGTACCAGTGGAACAGCGGCGTATCGAACGGAACGCCGAAACGCTCCTCCGGGTTATCGGAATTGCGCATCACGTAGGGGTATCCCTTTACGACGGCGCACATCCACTCGCTGGTAGAGGCGGTGTTTTCGGTGGGCACCGTCGTGATGATGGGCATGAAGATACGGTCGACGCCGGCGTCGACGAGATTGCGGATGTGCCCGTGGACGAGCTTGGCCGGGAAGCACACGGTGTCGGATGTGACGTGCGCCAGACCGCGCTCGTACATCGCCTTGGTGCTGCGTCCCGAGACGCGCACCTTAAAGCCGAGCGTGCTGAAGAACGTCGACCAGAACGGCATGGTGTCCCAGAACTCGAGCACACGGGGAATGCCGATCGTGACATCGCGCCCCCCGCAGACGGGAACCGTGGGGCACGACTCGAACAGCAGCTTCTCGCGGTCGACAAAGAGATTGGGGGCAGCCGCGGTCCGGTCGCGCCCCGTGCCGGGTGCCTGTGCCTCGCAAGCACCCTGCGGACGCAGCTCCTCCGCCGCGGGAACCTCGCGCACGAGCTCATCCCATGAGATGGCGCCGCCGCGCGGGCAGCGATTGCCCGTGACGTAAAGCGAGCCGTCGCCAAATGCCACGACCGCGCGCTGGCAGCGGTTGTTGCACCGACGGCAGGTAACGCCGCCGAACTCGCGATGCTCGAAGCGCTCCACGGCATCGAGCCCGATAAACGACGTGCCGGCGTCGCCCTTGCGGCATTCCTCGCGCGCGAGCAGGGCGATACCGATAGCGCCCATCAGCCCCGGGTGGGGCGCACGCGTGACGGGTTTGCCCAGATACTGCTCGAATGCGCGCAGCACCGCGTCGTTTCGGAACGTGCCGCCCTGAACGACGACTTTGTCGCCCAGACGGTTGAGATTTGAAACGCGAATGACCTTGGTGAACACGTTCTCGATAATCGAACGGCAGAGACCGGCCATGATGTCGCCCGGACCCTTACCGCGCCGCTGCTCGGAAACGACGCTGCTGTTCATGAACACCGTGCAGCGGCTGCCGAGAACGGCGGGGGCTTTGGACGAAAATGCCTCGGTCGCGATATCCTCAACGGCTATTCCGAGGTTTTTGGCAAAACCCTCGAGGAACGAGCCGCAGCCCGCAGAGCACGCCTCGTTGACGACGATATCGGTCAGCACGCCGTGGTTGAGCCAGATGGCCTTCATATCCTGTCCGCCGATGTCGAGCACGAAGGTCGCATCGGGAACGCATGCGCACGCGGCGCGGGCGTGCGCGACCGTCTCGACCGTATGGTAGTCGGCGTAGAACGCGCGCGCGAAAAGCTCCTCGCCGTATCCCGTGGTGCCCACGGCATCGATCGCAAGCGTGACTCCCGCTGTCTCCCAGCGGTTCTTCAAGCTGACAAGACCCTGTTGGGCGACGTCGAGCGGTCTGCCGTTATTAGACGCGTAGAACGAATCGACAAGCTCACCCGCCTCATCGACCAGGGCGAACTTGGTCGTCGTGCTCCCCGAATCGATACCGAGCGCCACACGCACCGTCTCTCCGGGCGCATACGTATCCGGACCCTTTGCCGGCGTCTCTTTGCCATGGCGTGCCGTAAAATCCGCCTGCTCGGCAGGTGTGGCAAAAAAGGGCTGGGCAAGACGTCCCTCCCCGCTTGCGGGCGCGACCGTCTCGAGCTTATCCAGCCGGACAAAAGCGTCGGGAAGGTCGATCGGTTGGGACGATGCGAACATGTCGGTCAGCGACAGGGCGGCACCGCGCGCGACCATGATCTGCGGATCGCGCGGGACGATAACCTGATCGTCCGATAGATTCAGTTGCTCCCGGAACACGCGGACCAGCGTGGGGTTGTAGGCGAGCGTACCGCCCTCGAAGATTACCGGCGGCTCGATGTCGATACCCTGGGCCAGACCGCCGATCGTTTGGCGGGCGACCGCGTGAAGCGCCGAAAGCGCCAGGTCGGTGGTAGGAATGCCCTCGTTGAGCAGCGGCTGGATATCGGTCTTTGCGTACACGCCGCAGCGGCCCGAGACCTCGTGGACGGTCGTTCCCCGGCTTGCGAGCTGCTCGAACTCGCCCGATTCGGTGCCGACCCCCATGAGCTTTGCCATCTCGTCGATAAATGCACCGGTACCGCCTGCGCACGAACCGTTCATGCGCATGTCGGCAACCTCGATGTCTCCCTTATCGTTGGTGCGGAAGAAGATCATCTTGGCGTCTTGGCCGCCCAGCTCGATGGCGCAGCGCGTCTGCGGATAGAACCTGCTGATCGCGAGCGCGTTGGCGACCACCTCCTGAACGTACGAGGCGCCCAGCGCGGTCGCGATATCGCGCGCACCCGAGCCGGTCACCGCAACGCGCAGCGACTCATGGGGAAAGCGCTCGGCGAGCTCGCCGAGCATGGCGCGCACGCTCGCTGTCTGACACGCCCCGTGGCGGCGATATCCCCACCACGCCTCGGTCATATCCTCGTGCATCGCGTAAACTTTGGTCGTCGTCGACCCTACGTCCAGTCCTACTAGCAACGCCATAATGCTCCGTCTCTCGCATTTTTCCTGCTAGAGATATACCACTCTACGTAATACAACAGACTGTTGTATTTAAACTCCGTATAAAAAGCGGCTGCCGAAACGCTTCAGCAGCCGCCGAATGCACCAACAGATTCTTCTGCGCGCTAGCACGTCGGGCAACGGAGCAGCACGGGCCCTCCGGTCATGCGCACCGCTCACGCCCGCGATGTCGCCGAGAGAGCTATCCACGCTTAGGGCTCCAACCAAGCAAGTCGCCCGCGCTCAGCAGATCCCTAAGCGAGCTACTCGCACTCAGGAGCCATAGCCTGCTCCAAGAGCTCGGCATGCTCCTCCTCGAAAACCGTCCCCACAGGGAAGGCGCGACGGAAGACGAAGTGGGAAATCGGACCGGCTACCAAAAGGTTCCACGGCAGCGCCATCACAAAATTATGCGGGATGTTGATCATCCAGATCGCAGGCACGGAATACAGGTTCGCAAGGATGCCGCCGGGCATGTGCGTCAGACCCTCGCAGGCACCGTACAGCGACATGATGATGACCATGGGAACGACCATGCAGGAGCTGACGGCGAGCGTCATGGCAAGTGGCGAGCTCTTGCCCGGCGTGACCAAGTACTTAAAGGCGAAACCCTTGGCGAGCGGGCTGGCGACGAACCAGTCGCAGCACATGGCAAAAATGTAGGCAACGGGGAAGCCGAGCCACGCAGCGGCAACGACCTCGCCGTTGATGGCCCCGTGCTGCAGGGCAACGTTGTAGATGCTCATCCAGAGCACCATGCAAAAGCACATGATAAAGGTGAACAGCAGGCTCTCTCGTTTGTTGATAGGCATAAAGGGCAGATTCCTCTCTGTGTTGTACCGCGGCGCCACGCAACAAAAACGGGCGGGCAAGATGGAGCTGTTGGAACTTCATCTCGCCCGCCCGTGGTACGCGCGTCTGCGACTACTTATGTGGTGGAACCAGCCTAGCACGAAACGCATGCGCTTCGTAAGCGTTGAGTTTATGAAGATGCAGGGCACCGATAATCCCCCGACCCCATAAGTTGCGGTGGAATACGGACTGTTTTGACCCTTTAAGCAGCAATTCAGTCCCTATTTCACCGCAACTCATTTGGCGCAAAGTGACCTGTCCCCCTTGTACCAATTAGCTGGTGTGGCGCCAGCGAGGGTCGGTGAGAGTTCTCGCCACACCCAGCCCAACGGGCAGAAACGCTACGATGAGCACTGCGCGCACAAACCAGCCGAGCATATTGACTGTGTCGAAGGTGCACATGTAATACATAGAGCGATAGAGATACAGACCGGGCACCATAATGACAATCGAAGGCACCGTGAGGGCGATGCGCGGGTAGGTGAGCTTGACTTCAGCCAAGCTTGCGAGCAGCCCCGATACCAGCGCGCCGATAAACGCTGCTGCCTCGGGAGGCATTCCCGTGCTGAGGCCCAGGAAGGGAATCATCGTCGGCGCATCGACAAGGGTCAGACGCAGGGTATTGGACACGGCACCGATCAACCCAGCTGCCGCGGCCATCTTTACCGGGCTGTTGAACATCACCGAGAAGCCGAATACGCCAACGAAGCTCATCACCACGCGCAGGAGCGTAAGGGCAAGCGGCGAAAGGCCCAGCGGGGCAAAGTCGTCCGGCGCTAGGCCAACACACTCGGCAACCATCCAACCTACGAGGGTCGCCATCACAATAATCGATACGGCATATGAAAGGCGCTCGATACCGCTTCGCATGTCGAGCTTAGCGATGTCGAGGCCTGCCGTAATGAGCGGAAAGCCGGGAATCACAAAGAGCATGGCGCCGATATAGCCTTCTTGGTGCGACATTGCCCCCGGTATGACCTGGCCAAGGCCGAGCAATGCCAGCAGATACGAAACGCAAGCGAGCGCAACGCCGGTCGTCAGCGCGCTGAACTGACCAAGGCCCTGCTTGAGAATATGGGAGCGAGCAAAATTGCCGACACCAGCGCCTACGAACGCGCAGGCCATCTCGATAGGGCCGCCGCCGAGCAAAAAGACGAAGGCGCCACAAGCACAGGCCGCCGCAAGGCCCTGTTGCCAGGGAGCGTAATCGGGCTTTGAGCTCTCAACGGTCTTGAGCATCTCGTGGTATTCGTGCACGGTAAACCGGCGCCCGTAAATCTCGATTTCCTTTAAGAAGCTCTCCATCATCCAGATGCGATGGGTATTGACTCCCGTTGTGGGCAGGCTGACAACCTCGTTAAAGCAGTGGCCATCTTCGATGCAGGTGCACTCAAACGACAGGAGACTCAGGTCGACGTGAATCGTGACGCCGAGCACGTCAGCAACACGATTCATGGTATCGCGCACGCGCCAGGCACCCGTTCCGCTCGCGAGCATAAGCATACCGGTGCGGCAGATGATGGATGATTTATCGGTGAGCGGCGCATCGACGGCAAGTTCATCGCCTGCCGTCACGATCTGGTGCCAGTCAGTTTTCATATGGAGCGCGCCGGCACGGACACCGTGGTGCATGGGGGCTCTCGAAAGCAGCGAGTCAAGGCGCGAAGACTGTGGGGGCTCCGCCGATTCGCCCTCGTCCTCGTCGGGCTCTTCATCGATCAGATCAAAGGAATCAAGCGGCGCTGGCTCGCGACGGTCGATCAGCTCCTCGTCCTCATCATCAAAGTAATTGAACTGATCGAGCATGTCCTCTTCGATAGCACGCTCGCTCGCATCGTCCATCCCGGTGCTCCCTTCCTATCGACTAACCCCCATCCTAGACAGCGACGGCTAAAGGAAACATAAAAGAGACGGCTGTCATGCGAGCCATGTGTGCAATAGCCGTTGGGTAGTCGTTTGAGAACGCCCCCAATGACTATTGACGGCCAAGGCAACGCCGATGCTATGGCACCGACAGCGAAAACCCGCCAGAGCGAGCAAGGTGCCTTGAAACGAGGCGGCATTGACCTTTTGGTCATGCCGCCGAAGTTGAAAGGCAGATTGCCGCTCTGGCGGGCTTGCAGCGTCGAGCAGTTACGGCGTTTGGTAAAACGCCGTAACCCCCTAGTACATCTTTGCGCCGGCGGGGATGGAAGCGTCGAGCTGGATCAGGTTGAGGCGCTCCTCGCCCTCCTCCACGTGGATGGCGCTGATCAGCATACCGCAGCTGGGAATACCCATCATCTTGCGCGGAGGCAGGTTGGTGATGGCGAGCAAGGTCTTGCCGACCAGGTCCTCGGGCTCGTAATAAGCGTGAATACCGGAGAGGATGGTGCGGTCGGTACCGGTACCGTCGTCGAGCGTAAAGTTCAGCAGCTTCTTGGACTTCTTGACGGCCTCGCATGCCTTGACCTTCACAGCGCGGAAATCGCTCTTGGAGAAGGTATCGAAGTCGACGAACTCCTCGAACAGCGGCTCAACGGCGATCTTGGAATAGTCGAGCGTGGGCTTGAGCGGCTTGACGAACGGGCTTGCGGCGTTGCCGGCCTCGGCAGCCTTGGCAGCGGCGGCACCGGACTGGAAACCCTTCTCGGGCTTCATGTGCGGGAACAGCAGGACGTCGCGAATGGAAGCCTGGTTGGTGAGCAGCATGACCACGCGGTCGATGCCGATGCCGATGCCGCCCGCGGGAGGCATACCGTACTCGAGGGCGCGCACGTAGTCCTCGTCGTACTCCATAGCCTCGTCGTCGCCGCCCGCCTTCTCGGCCATCTGGGCGGCAAAGCGCTCGGCCTGGTCGACCGGATCGTTGAGCTCGGAGAATGCGTTGGCGTACTCGTGGCCGGCGATGACCAGCTCAAAGCGGTGCGTCAGGCGCGGATCGTCCTCAAAACGCTTGGCAAGCGGGCTGACCTCGATGGGGTAATCGCATACGAAGGTCGGGTTGACGATGGTGTCCTCGCCCAGCTCATCGTAAATCTCGGCGATGATCTTGCCAGCAGTCCACTCGGGCTTAATCTCCAGGCCCTTCTCGCGTGCGGCGGCGGCAAGCTCCTCGACCGGCGTGTCGATGGTGACCTGCTTGCCGAGCACGTCCGAGACGATGTCGGTCATGGGACGGCTTGCCCACTCACCGGAAAGATCGATGGTCTGACCCTGGTACTCAATGACCTCGGGGTTGCCGATGGCCTTGTTGGCAGCCTTGATGACACCCTGGGCGAGCGCCTTCATGCCCTCGAGGTCGGAGAAGGCACGGTAGGCCTCCATCGTGGTGAACTCGGGGTTGTGGGTAAGGTCCATGCCCTCGTTACGGAAGATGCGGCCAATCTCGAAGACACGCTCAAAGCCACCGACGATGCAGCGCTTGAGGTGCAGCTCGGTAGCAATGCGCAGGTAGCACTCTTGATCGAGCGCGTTGAAGTGCGTGATGAACGGCTTAGCCGTAGCGCCACCCTGGATAGTCTGCAGAATGGGGGTCTCGACCTCCATGTAGCCGTCGGACTCCATAAAGCGGCGGAAAGTGGAGAGAATCTGCGAGCGCTTGCGGAAGGTCTCGCGAACATCGTCGTTGGCAATCAGGTCGACATAGCGCTGACGATAACGGGTCTCCTTATCGGAAAGACCGTGGAACTTCTCGGGCAACGGACGAACAGCCTTGGAGAGCAGGGTCGCACTCTTGGGGGCAACGGAGAGCTGGCCGCGCTTGGTGCGAACAACCACGCCGGTCACGCCCAGGATGTCACCAAGGTCGAGAGCCTTGAGCGTATTCCAAGCTGCCTCGTCCATGTCGTTGATGCGGCAGAACAGCTGAATCTCGGCGGTAGCGTCGCGCACGACGATAAACATGATCTTGCCCTGACCGCGCTTGGCGACCACGCGGCCGCCGATCTTCACAACGTCCTCGGTGTCCACGCCATCGGCGAGATCGGCATACTTAGCCTCAATGTCGACGACATAGTCCTCAATCTCGGAGTGCTCGGGATAGGGGTTCTGGCCCGCCTCGAACAGGGCGGCGCGCTTTGCCAGACGCGTGGCGCGCTCGTCGTTGAGCGTCGAGGCCTGATCGGCGACGTTCTGGTTCTCTGCCATAAGTTAGCTCCTCAAACTAAAACGCTCCCCAGGATTCGGTCCCAGGGAGCGAAAACATACCTTTACGCGGGACCGTGGTCTAGCGTGCGATCTTGGCGATGGTGTAGACGCGGGTCTTGCCAGAAGGCGTAACGACCTCAACGGAGTCGCCCTCGCCGTGACCGATGATGGCGTGACCGACCGGAGACTCGTTAGAGATCTTGTGCTCGAGCGAGTTGGTCTCGGTGGTACCGACGAGCGTGACTTCCATGACCTCACCGTTGGGATCGATCAGAGAAACGGTGGAACCGATGGAGACGGTCAGATCGCCCGTGGTGGCAGCAACCTGAGCGTTGGCGAGGATGGCCTGAATCTCGGCAATGCGAGCAGCATTCTGGGCCTGCTTGTCCTTGGCGGCATCGTACTCGGAGTTCTCCGAAAGGTCGCCGAACGCGCGGGCTTCCTTGATGTCCTCGACGATCTCCTTGGCGTAATCGCCCTCACGCCAAGCGAGCTCCTCGACGAGCTTCTGGCGGCCCTCAGCGGTCAGTACGATCTGGCTTGCGTCCATACGGATATCTCCCCAACTATGATGTAACGATCAACTGTCAACAAAACGAAAAAGACCGGCTAGCCTGCGGGCAAGCCGGTCAGGTGCTCACCCCAAAGGGATGGGACTACTCTGCGTCCGCGTCGCTGTCCTCTGCCTGCTTTTTCTTGGCAGCAGCGAGCTTGGCCTCGAGCTCTGCGATCTCCTTGTCCTCCTTGGACTCCTCGACCACAACGTCCTCGGCCTGCTTGGTTTCGCCCTTATCGTCGCCCTCCATACCCTCGCGGATATTCTTGACGGTAGAGCCGAGAGACTTGCCGAGCTTCGGCAGGTTCTTAGGCCCGAAGATGATCAAGACAACGACGAGAATAATGATGAGCTCAGGAGCCCTCAGTCCAAACATGTAGACCTCCACAATACAGCGAGACAAGCTCGAATGAGTATACCGCGGGTGCCGCGGTATCACAACAATAGCTAAAAAAAGGGACCGCAAGAAGCGGTCCCTTCTCATGCTCTGGTCGGGTTGACTGGATTTGAACCAGCGACCCCTGCGTCCCGAACGCAGTGCTCTACCAAACTGAGCCACAACCCGTTAGCTCGACTATAGTAACAAAGATTTTCGTCGCGTGCTAGAGAAATTTTTATTTCTTTGTCGCGTCGATTTGAACCGTGTTGGGAATAAGCTCAGTCGCGCAGGCCCACCAGCCATTTTGCTGGGCAGCTCCCGCAAGATGGGCTGCTGCAGCGACGGTATCGCAAATGGCAAACGAGCAGGCACCCGAACCGCACACGTCCACGGCAACGGTTCCCTCCTGTGCGCGCAGCCAGTCGAGAACCGCCTGGATCCGCGGCTCCATCTGCGCGGATATGACGCCCAGATTGTTATGAACGAGCGCATATGCCGCCTCGGCATCGCCGGCGCGTAAGACAGAAGCAATCGCATCGGGTTTTTCCGCGGGCACCGGACTCTCATCAAATCGTCGATAAGCTTCAACCGTTGAAACGCTCGTCTCGTGCGGTTTGACCAATACGACAGGTGTCGCCAGAAGCACAGGATACTCAGTGGCCAGCACATCTCCCCCGCCGACGTAGAATGCGGGACTCGTGTGCAAAAAGAACGGCACGTCGGCGCCGATACCGCGAGCGATGTCATCGAGCGCGGGGTCGGCGCGGTCGATACCCCACAGCTCGGCCAAGGCAACGATGACCGCAGCGGCATCCGTCGAGGGGCCTCCCAGGCCGGCGCACAGCGGGATACGCTTTTCGATCGTCACGCACACGTTGGCATCGCGACCGTAACGCTCGGCCATAGCGATTGCCGCCCGATAGGCCGTATTTTTTTGCATGGGAAAATCGGATGCCGGAACCGTCTGGACGGTCAACGCCTGCGCCGGCGTGACCGTCACGGTATCGGCTAGACCGACGGCTGCCATCAGGGAATCGACCCTGTGATAGCCGCGGGCGTCGCGCTCGGTATGAACCCCCAGATAGAGGTTAATCTTTGCCGGCGCGGTCAGGATGAGGGACCGATCGGTCACCGTTAGTGCTCCTCGAGCTGGTTGCCGAGCGGGGTAAAGATATGTTCGCCGCTCTCGGGGTCGAACAGTTCGACCTGGCCGGTAAGGACATCGATGTACTGGTAGGACTGACGCGATTTGCGGCCGCGACGCTCGTCAACCTCAACGATAAAGACAGCGGGGTGGACGCTCTTGATGGTGCCCATGCGCTCGATGACGCGGGTACGGCCCATGTTGGCCTTAACCTTGACGCGATCGCCCACCATATCGGTCAGCTTCTCGTGGATGTCGTCGACGTGATTGACTTCCATCTCTTCCATGAATAGGGCCTCCAGAGGGTGCAATTCAAAAAGGGGATAATACCCCTAAGATAGACAAAACTCTAATACTATAGCACCCTGTTGCAGCCATACGCAAGCAGCTAAAAAAGCCCGGTCCCAAATACGTACCAGACGATAACCTCACATGACCAGTTCACGTCAGCGAACGACCACCATTCGAGCCAAGGTGTCGCGAAAGAGGAGCGACGCGTACTTTGGTACGCGAGCGACGGTTTGAGCGACAGATTGGCCGAATGGTGGCCGTGCAGCGTCGAGTAGTTACGCGGTTTGGTAAAACCGCGTAACCTAAAGATTGTCTGTGTCCAGAACGATGGTGAACGGACCGTCGTTGACCAGGTCGACCTTCATATCGGCGCCAAAGATACCGTGCGCCACATGCTCAACGTCCTGAGCGACGAGTGTCAAAAAGTACTCGTAAAGTTCGTTAGCGACATCGGGCGCGCCGGCGTCCGTAAACGACGGACGGCGGCCGTGGCGGCAGTCGGCAAACAGCGTGAACTGCGACACCACGAGCACCTCGCCGTCGACATCCGCCAGCGCCAAGTTGGTCTTGCCGTTCTCGTCCTCGTTGATACGCAGCCCGCGGAGCTTGCCCCACAGCTTGTCGGCTTCGGCGCGTGTATCGCCGTTGCCCACGCCCAGCAGCACCAAGTAGCCGCGTCCAATACGGCCCACGCACTCGCCGTCGACTGTCACGCTGGCGTTGAGCACGCGCTGCACCACCGCACGCACGGTCTACTCCTCGCCCGTCAGCTTGGCGGACAGATGCTCGAGCGCATGGAAACGATGGCTGATGGCGTTCTTCTCGTCCGCCGTGAGCTCGGCCATGGTCTTGCCCGGCGTATCGACCGGCAGGAACAGCGGGTCGTAGCCAAAACCGTGTTCGCCGCGGCCCTCGTGCGCGATAACGCCTTCGCAGGCGCCCTCGCCATAGGTGACCAGGCCGTCCGTATCGATAAGCGCGACGACGCTCATAAAGCGCGCGGTACGGTCCTCGTCTGCCACGCCTTCCAGGTTAACGAGAAGCTTGGCGTTGTTGGCGGCATCGTCGCCATGCACGCCCGCATAGCGCGCGCTATACACGCCCGGCTCGCCGTCCAACGCATCGACGACCAAGCCGGAGTCGTCGGCGATGGCCATAAGGCCCGTCTCCTCGACCGCAGCCTGCGCCTTGATGATGGCGTTCTCCAAAAACGTCGTGCCGTTTTCCTCGGGGTCCTCAAAATCGCCCAGCTGGCCGAGCGCCACAAAGCGCACCTCGGGCATGACCTTGCCCAAAATGGCCTCGATCTCGGTGAGCTTATGGGCGTTGCCGGTTGCCACGACGATGGTCGCCGCCGGGTCGAGGGTGTCGATGTCAATCTTCTCAAGTGCCATAGCTGGTCTCCTTTGTCTCTATAGCAATGCCGAGTTGAGGACGACGAGAACTTCGGCCTCTCTCCCGTCTCAATCAACGGCAGTCTTATACTTCGACGTTTTCCCAGATAAAACCTGCCAAAATAAACCTGTCCCTTTTTGGCAGGTTAGGCGAGGGCTTGGCGCTGAAGCTCGATGAGCTCGGCGATACCCTTGTCACCCAGGTCGAGTAGGGCGTTGAGACGCTTGCGATCGAAGGGCGCCTGCTCGCCGGTACCCTGGAGTTCGATCATCTCACCGGAATCGGTGGCGACGAGGTTCATGTCGACCTCGGCGTGGCTGTCCTCGGAATAATCCAAGTCGAGCAGGGTGTTGCCGTCGACGACGCCCATGGAAATGGCGGCAACCTGGCCCGTGAGCGGGATGCGCTCGAGTTTTCCCGCCTCGACCCACATGACAAGGGCGTCGTGCAGCGCCAACCAGGCACCGGTAATGCTCGCCGTACGCGTGCCGCCATCGGCCTGGATCACATCGCAGTCGACGGTAACGGTGTACTCGCCGAGCGCCTTCATGTTGACGACGGTACGCAGGCTGCGGCCGATAAGCCGCTCGATCTCCATGGAGCGGCCCTTGCGGTTGGCATGCTCGCGCTTGCAGCGTTTACCGGTCGAGGCCGGCAGCATCGCATATTCCGCCGTTACCCAGCCGGCCTTGGCGCCCTTGCGCCAACCCGGCACACCCTCCTCGATGGTGGCGGCGCACAGTACGCGCGTGTCGCCGAACTCGGCCAGGCACGAGCCGTGGGCGTGCTTCATGACGCCGCGGGTGAGCTTAACGGGGCGCAGCTCGTTGGCGGCGCGGCCGTTGGCGCGGTTGACCTGCATGTATTCCATGGAACTATCCTTTCGGCAAAAGATGTGGCGAAGACTCCGGCGACATTGCGAGCCTAACCGAGTTCGTCGATATCGACGTGCTCGATGCTTTTGAGCGGCTGGCCAAAGATAAAGCTACCCGCCACCGCAAACTCGGCAATGTTGTCAGACGTGGTGGCAAAGCGATGCTGTGGCTCGGCGGTATCGCCCGCCAGCTGCTCACGGCGCGTGAGGATATCGGTCAGCTCGCGGGTGGTCTCCTCGGCGGAGCTCACCACGCGCACCCCGGGTCCCAGCTCATGGCGGATGGGACCCACCAGCAGCGGGAAGTGCGTACAGCCGAGCACCACGGTATCGATGCCGCGATCGTGCAGCGGCTCGACTGTGGCGCCGACCAGCGCGCGAACGGCTGGCGTATCAAAAATATCCTCGTTCTCGAGCCACTGCTCCTGCAGGTGCGCGCCCGAGGCGAGCTCGTGCTCGACGACCTCGACAAAGCTCGAGGCCGGGCAGCCATACACATCGACACCAGCATCCAAGTCCTGAATGGCGCGCGTGTAGGCACCCGAGCGAATGGTGAGGTTGGTGGCGAGCACGCCCACGCGACGCGTACGCGTGCTGTTGATGGCAGCACGTGCGCCCGGAGCGATCACGCCGATCACGGGAACGTCAAGCACTTGCTGAGCCAGACGCAAGGCCGCGGCGGTCGCCGTGTTACAGGCGATGACCATGATCTTAACGTCGTGCCTCGATAGCCAGCGGCCCGCCTGCAGCGCAAACGAGCGAACCTCGTCCTCGGTGCGGGTGCCATAAGGGCAGCGCTTAGTGTCACCGAAATAGTAGACGGACTCGTGCGGAAGTGCCGTTGCGATCGCGCGCGCGACCGTTAAGCCGCCCAGGCCCGAGTCGAACACGCCGATCGGACGCGTGTCCCCGGCCAGATTATCGATATCGGACATTACCTCACCAGATTCTCTCTCGAAAAATGCGACCATGCGTGATGCGTCGCGCTACGAACGGGCCGCGACCAACAGCTCGGCCGTTGCCACCCAACCGTCGACAATCTTGCCGCGCGTAATATAGGCATTGTCGCAGGCATCCAAGAACTCCGGGGCACCGGCGCTCGTCAGACCGTTCTCGACCAGACAGAACATGCCAACATGGTCGGCCATGTAGAAGTCGGACTCGGAGTCGCCGAGCGCAAGCGTCTCCTCGAGCTCGATCCCCAGGTGCTCGCAGAAGCGCGCAATGGCAACGCCTTTGTTGAGACCCGCCGGATTGATGTTGAAGGCGCGGCCGTCCTCGACGCGATTAAGCTCGAGCGTCGTCGGCTTGGACAGGTGAGTCAGATGGCCGTTGCAAGCCCAGACCAGACCGCAGCCGGCCTCGTCCAGGATGGCCTGGACCTCATCGTCGGGCACATCGCCGCGCATGCCGACGGTGACCTCACGGTACTTGTAGCCGGTCGACATGTCGTTGTGGTATTCGATCTTGTGCGGCCAGCGGGCAAGGATCTTCTCGCACACGCCGGTCTGCTCGATCACCTGGTGCGGCGTGAGACCGCAGGCGGGGTCGTAGGGCATGTCGCCCGTCAGGTACTCCCAGTCGTTGGCCTTGAGGTCGTACATGACCAGGCCGCCCATCTCGCCGATGTAGGAGTTGAGGCCGAGCACGCGGGCGTCCTCATGGATCATGGTGCGATTGCGACCCGAGGTGGGGACCACCTGGATGCCGGCACGGGCGAGCGCGACAACCGCCTCGACGAGCTTGGTCGAGGGATTGCCGTCGTTATCGCGCAGTACACACGAGCCGGGGGCGAGCATCGTGGCGTCCAGATCGGTAAAGACATACTTGACCTTGGCAAGACGCTCGCGCACCTCGCCCGAAAGCTCGGCAACGGTCGGCAGGATGTTGTGGGACATGGTCACTCCGTTTACATAGAAGGGGCTGGTCTAGGCGTCGTACGCCGCAAGGGTGCGCTTGAGAATCGAACCGTCGCGCTCACAAGGCTCGGGTCCGTTCTTGCGCAGCATACACTCTTCCTCGCCCTTACCGGTCACGATGACCACGGCAGGACGGACAGTTTCGCGCACGGCAGTCTCGATAGCGGCAACGCGATCAGTCACGATTTGCCAGTTATCATTTCCCTGCGCTTGAACGTTGCGCGCGATCTCGGCGCAGATGTCCTCGACATCCTCGGGGCCGGGGTCATCCTCGGTAATCACGATTCGGTCGGCATACTTGCCAGCGGCGATGCCCATCGTGGTGCGTCGATCGACACCCTTACCGCCCGTAGCGCCAAATACAACCGCCAGCTCGCGCTCGGGATAGTTCTCGCGCAAGTCGCGCAGGAGTGTCTCGAGGCTCATGCCGTTATGTGCAAAATCGACGATGCCCAGGATTTTGCCCGATACGGACGGATAGAGCTCCATACGACCGGGAACGAAGACGCCCTCAAAGCCATGGACGATACCCTCTTCGGAAATGCCCAGGGCCTCGGCGCAGGCAATAGCGGCAAGCGCGTTGGACACATTGAACTTAACCGGCGTGGGAATCACAATGTCACGCGTAAAACGGGGCGTGCGCACCGTTGCCACCACGCCGCAGTCGCCATTGCGAATCGCCAGCGCAAGCACGTCGGCACGCTCGTCGGTCAGGGAGAACGTCACCGTACGTTCGCAACGAGATGCCGCCTCGAGCACGCGATCGACCTTATCCATATCGAGATTGACCACGGCAAAACGGCTCTGCAAGAAGATTTTGAGCTTGCTGGCAAAGTAATCCTCGAGCGTCGGATGCTCAATCGGCGAAATGTGATCCTCGCCGATATTGGTAAAGGCGCCGACTTCAAAGTCAATCTTGCCCGTACGCTCGTATTTGAGGCCCTGACTCGATGCCTCCATAACCAGCCACGGGGCACCCGCCTCCGCAGCATGTGCGATGCGGGACTGCAGCAGGAAGGATTCGGGGGTCGTCAGCTTGGAAGGGCCCGTCTCGATGCCGTCGTCGAACTCAATGCCCGTATTAAGAGCGGGTCGATGACAGCCCGTAAGCTTGGCCTCGTTGGCGAGGATGCCGCGCAGATAAAAGCTGCAGGTCGACTTGCCCTTGGTGCCTGTAAAGGCGCAGACCTTCACCTTACCCGACGGGTGCCCATAAAAGGCATCTGCCACCACGGCGAGCGTGCGACGAATATCGCTCACAATCACCGCGGGAAGATCAACATCGTAATCGACCTCGGAAACGTAGGCCACGGCGCCATCGGCGATTGCCGAAAGCAGGTACTCGCGCTTAAACGCACGGCCTTTGCAGACAAACAACGTGCCCGGACGCACCTGGCGCGAGTCATCAGTCGCAAACTCAATGCGCTGGTCGCACGAAGCGCTCGGTCTGGAAACAACAAGGTCATCTTCCTCGAGCAACTCTATATAGCGCATCAGAGTTAGCTTCTCTTGTGTCGGACTCGACATACAAAGACCTCTCTCGCTAAATTCAGCCTTAAAGGGCAGAAGACGTCCCGCGGCAGAAACGATGAAACATTCTGTATTATCAACCATCCTAATATGCCACCTGACCTTGCGCGCATCACAGCCTTCTAAAAAATTGCATGGACTGTGCCGTGGTCTAATAAATGGCAACGGTGTTCACTCCATGTAAAAACAAGGAAATCTGGGTGCTGTTCTTTAACATAGCGTTCGCAACCACGTCCCGCCGCTTCGTCTGAAGATCGGGACGTGGTTTTTTCGGTTCGCTCGGCGCTTATGCCCTATCACGAAACAAAAGATTGGCATGATAGTAAAGATTATTTGACATCAGCTGCCGCAATCCTTGCGGCAGTACACCTGAGCCGTCAGCAGAAAGGATCTTGCATGTGCGGTTTTGTCGGTTTTACCGGTACAGATGAACAGAGTGAGCTGGTTCTCACGGCCATGATGAATCGCATCATCCACCGTGGTCCCGATATGGGCGGCCAGCATATCGTCGACAACGTTGCCCTTGGTTTTCGTCGTCTTTCGATTCTCGATCTTTCCGAAGCTGGAGCCCAGCCCATGTCGAGCGACGACGGCAAGGTCACGATTGTCTTCAACGGAGAGATCTACAACTTCCAGGAGCTTCGTGCCGAGCTGGAGGCGGCCGGCTACGCCTTCCACTGCAACGCTGATACCGAAGTCCTGGTACACGGTTACGAGGAGTGGGGCGAGGACCTGGTCAACCGTCTGCGCGGCATGTACGCGTTCGTGATTCACGACCAGAACAAGAACAAACTCTTTGGTGCTCGTGACATCTTTGGTATCAAGCCGTTCTATTACTACCAGGCATCCGATGGCTCGCTGCTGTTTGGCTCCGAGATCAAGAGCTTCCTGGACCATCCCAAGTTTGAGAAGGCTGTCAACCACGACGCGCTGCGCCCCTACCTGACGCTGCAATTCCCTGCCACGGAGGAGACCTTCTTTAAGGGCGTGTTCAAGCTTGCCCCGGCGCATTGCTTTACGTATGACCTAACGACCAACACCATGGACATCAAGCGTTACTGGAGCTGTGACTTCACCGACGACAACTCCAAGACCTTCGAGGAGTACGTGGACGAGTGCGACAAGGTCGTGCACGAAAGCGTCGCTGCGCACCGAATCGCCGATGTTAAGGTGGGCTCGTTCCTTTCTGGCGGTGTGGACTCCAGCTACATTGCCGCCTGTCTCATGCCCGACACCACGTATTCCGTCGGCTTCGATTACAAGAACTTCAACGAGACCAACTACGCTGCCGAGCTTTCCGACAAGCTGGGCATCAAGAACGTGCGCAAGATGATTACCGCCGACGAGTTCTTTGATGCACTGCCCGATATCCAGTACCACATGGACGAGCCGCAATCGAACCTGTCCAGCGTGCCGCTGTACTATCTGGCGCAGATGGCTTCCAAGGAGGTCACCGTCGTCCTTTCGGGCGAGGGTGCCGACGAGCTGTTTGCCGGCTATGAGTGGTACGAGGACACCCCCGAGATGCGCACCTTTAAGAAGCGCGTGCCGCTCGGTGTACGTCGCGCCCTGGGCTCACTCGTTCAGCATCTCCCCTACTTTAAGGGTCACAACTTCCTGACGAAATGCGCCGAGGTTCCCGAGCGCTGGTATGTGGGTCAGGCAAAGGTGTTCGATCCCTCCGAGGTCGACGAGGTGCTCAAGCCCGCTTATGACACCGGCAAGAACGCCGCCGAGATGTGCGCCGAGTACTACAAGCAGGTTCCCAACTGCTGCGAGCTTTCCAAGAAACAGTATCTGGATATGAACATGTGGCTGCCGGGCGACATCCTGCTCAAGGCCGACAAGATGTGCATGGCGCATTCTCTGGAGCTTCGCGTCCCGTTCCTGGACAAGAAGGTCATGGAGTTTGCCGAGCACATTCCCGCCAACTACCGTGTTAACGAAGAAGGTTGCAAGCTCGTCCTGCGTCACGCCGCCAACCGCACGCTGCCCGACGAGTGGGCAACGCGCAAGAAGGTGGGCTTCCCCGTACCGGTCAAGTTCTGGCTGCGCGAGCAAAAGTATTACGACTACGTAAAGGAATACTTCACCGCGCCGTGGGCTGCTGATTTCTTTGACACCGATGCGCTCATGAAACTGCTCGACGATCACTTTAAGGGTCGCGCGCTCAACCAGCGCAAGATCTATACCACGCTGACGTTCCTCATTTGGTACAAGCGCTTCTTTATCGACGAGGACAAGGGCGCTAAAGTCGCCGCTTAGTTTTCGTTATGAATTAGCGGTGAACCACGCAGGGTTTCCGCTATACTCAATCCCTGCGGGCGATTGGCGCAACGGTTAGCGCAGGTGCTTTACACGCACAAGGCTGGGGGTTCGAATCCCTCATCGCCCACCATTGAATTGGAAACGGTCCTCGAAAGGGGACCGTTTTTGTTTGGGCCCATCGCAGAGGGATTCGAACCCGCAAGGGTGCGGAGCTGAGGAAACGCGAAGCGTTTTCCAGCGCAGCACGCGAGGAGCGGAGCGACGAAGCGGGGCGCGGACGGCGCCAGCCGCACGCGGACATCCCTCATCGCCCACCACTGATTTGTTAGGCTCCCAGCTATGGGGGCCTTTCTTTTTTGGGCCCATCGCAGAGGGATTCGAACCCGACAGGGTGCGGAGCTGAGGAAACGCGAAGCGTTTTCCAGCGCAGCACGCGAGGAGCGGAGCGACGAAGCGGGGCTCGGGCGGCGAAATGGACCCTTGGCGAATACCCGTGTGCAAAAAATGCCAAATATGAGTACTGCTACCTTTTTAGTAGCAGCGTTTTCGAAGTCATAAAAGGCAAATCCGGCATTAGAACGACGATCGATAGTCCAGTTAAGCCAATTTGCCAACTACAAAACTGGACATATGTGGCCCAACTCATCTAAAAGTGCCTAATTTATATGTTACGAAGTTAGTGCCCGTACTCATATTTGCCACTTTTTGCACACGGCCTATCCCAGCCATGGTAAATCGATAGCAAAACGGGCTCCAGACCGCTGAATCGTGCCGCATATGGCACGTCCGCAGTCCGGAACGGTAGCGCGCAGAGATGTGGTGTAAGAGGCGGGGAATGCCCCGCCTCCGCCCTT